>JBBQHA010000011.1:0-44134 GCA_038323475.1 Lysobacterales bacterium | reverse complement strand
GCGCTGATCGGCATGGAAGCCTACGAGACCTGGTCGCATGGCAAGGCGACGCCATGGATGGCGCGCTACAAGTGGCCGATCATGTTCTTCCTGGCGGTGTCGTTCTGGAACCTGGTCGGCGCGGGACTGTTCGGATTCCTGATCAACACGCCGCTCGCGCTGTACTACATGCAGGGCCTGAACCTGACCGCGCTGCACGGCCACACTGCGCTGATGGGCGTCTACGGCATGCTCGGGATAGGGCTGCTTCTATTTTGCATGCGTGGGCTGAAACCCGACGCTGTCTGGAATGAGGGACTGCTGCGCACGAGCTTCTGGACGCTCAACATCGGCCTGACCCTGATGGGCGCGCTGACCCTGCTGCCGATGGGCCTGCTGCAACTCAACGCAGTGCTCGAACACGGCTACGCCTACGCACGTTCGGCCGAGTTCATGGGCCGTCCGATCATCCACCTGTTGGTGTGGATGCGGATGCCTGGCGACATCATCTTCTCGATTGGCGCGGTGGCGCTGGCGCTGTTCGTCGCGAAGCTGTGGCTGGTCCGCAAGCGCAGGGCGGCGCTGGTGCAGGCCGTGGCCGGCAAGGTCTGATTCCATCGAAGGACAGGACGGGCGCGGCTTAGGTCGCGTCCGTTTTCGTTTGCAGGCTCCGTCCGTCGTGAGCCCACCAGCTCAGTGCGTGGTGAGCCTGTCAATTCCTTTCGCGGTGAGCTTGCCAGTTCCGTTCGCGGTAAACCCAGCAATTCCGTTCGTGGTGAGCCTGTCGAACCATGTTCGGATAGCAGCTATTCCGCGAATGCGCTTCTGGACATCCGGCATCATCCGATAATCTGACCTGAGTCAAGGTTGCATCCGCACGCGCCGCCCACAATCGCATCCATGAATGCGATCCCCTTGACCTTGCCCGCAGCGCTGTCGCGCCAACTGACCGCTGCCCCGCATCGTCTGATGTTCTGCATCGGCGCGATGAACGTGCTGCTCGCGATGGGTTGGTGGACGCTGTGGCTGGTGAACACGCGATGGAACCTGTTCGCGATGCCGCAGCCGGCGGTATGGGCCGGGTGGATGCACGCGATCGTCATGCAGTACCAGGTGTTGCCGCCTTTCATGTTCGGTTTCCTGCTGACCGTGTTCCCGCGCTGGATGGGGCTGCCAGCGCTGACGCGCAGGCATTACGTTCCGGTCGGCGTTGGCCTGTTCGGCGGACAGCTGCTGACATTGATTGGTCTGTGCGGGGTTCCGGTCGGATTGCACCTCGGCATCGTGCTGACAATCCTCGGCTGGTCGTACGGATTGTTCCTGCTGTTGCGCCTGCTGTGGCGCGAACCCGGACGCACCTGGCATGCGGTGAGCTGCGCCTTCGCGCTGCTGCTGGGTTTGACCGGATTGGTCGCGTTTGCGGTGTACCTGCACCGGCCGGATCCGATGCTGGCGTTCGTCGCGATCAAGTTCGGCGGTTTCGGTTTGCTGCTGCCGATGTACGTCACCGTCTGCCACCGGATGTTGCCGTTCTTCGCATCGGCCGCGATTCCCGGCTATCGCGCATGGAAGCCGATGTGGGTGCTGGCAGTCTTCTGGGTCCTTGTGCTCGCGCACCTCGGGCTGGAACTCGTGCACGGCTACGCGTGGTTGTGGGCCGTCGACCTGCCGCTCGCGGCGCTGGCAACCGGAATGCTGTGGAAGTGGTGGAGCAGGGAGCCGATGCCGGCCTTGCTGCGGGTACTGTTCATCGGTTTCGCATGGCTGCCGATCGCATTGCTGCTGTATGCATGGCAGAGCCTGTGGTTCGCGGCGACCGATGCGTTCGTGCTCGGTCGTGCGCCCGCGCATGCCTTGTTCGTCGGTTTCTTCGGCAGCCTGCTGGTCGCGATGGTCACGCGGGTCACCCAGGGGCATTCCGGAAATCCCCTCCAGCTCGGCCGGATCGCCGGTTGCACGTTCGTGCTGCTGCAGATCGTGGCAGTCGTGCGGGTGGCTGCGGAACTCGTTCCGGATGCGATGGCGTGGCAGGCGATCGCCGGCATCGGCTGGCTGCTCGCCTTCATGCCATGGGTGCTGCGCTCGTCGCGGACCTACCTCACGCCGCGCAGCGACGGCAAGCCGGGCTGATCTCGCGTGATCGAATTCTATGGCCAGATCAAGTGGGTGCATGTCGCTGCGGTGATCGCGAGCGGTGTGCTGTTCCTGTTGCGCGGGATCGCCGTGCAGTGCGGCGCGCGCTGGGCGATGGCGGCGCCGCTGCGCTACCTGAGCTACTCCATCGACACCGTGCTGCTGACCGCGGCAATGATGCTGGTCACGATCCTGCACCAGTATCCGTTCGTGCAGGCGTGGCTGACCGTCAAGGTCTGCCTGCTCGTCGTGTACGTCGTGATCGGCACGTTCGCGCTCAAGCGCGGACGCACGCCGCGCATGCGCCTGGCCTGCTTCGTCGCAGCGCTCGCCGTGTACGGCTTCATCGCGAGTGTCGCCGTCGCGCATCACCCGCTCGGCGCGCTGCTTCCATTGGTGGACTGATGCCATGACCGATCCCGCGCTGTATCCATGCTTCCTCGGCCCGTACGGCGAGAACGATGCGCTGCTGGAGAAACTGACCGTCGAATTCCTGCGCGACCATGTCTACTGGCGGCGCAATTTCCATCCCGAAGATCCGCCTGCGATCCCGACCCATGCCGCGCAACGCCCCGAGTTCCAGGCCTTCGAGGCGCGCCTGCGCCGCGAGTTGCACAGCCTGTCGGCGGCGCTGAAGCGATCGGTGCCGTTCCACAGTCCGCGTTACCTCGGTCACATGGTGTCCGATCTCGCGCTGCCAGGACTCGCGGCGCTGATGCTGACGCTGCCGTACAACCCGAACAACGTCAGCGAGGACGCCGCGCCGGTCACGATCGACCTTGAAATCCGCGCGGGCCTGCAACTCGCGCGCATGCTCGGCTACCGCCATGATCCGATGCAGCCGGATTGTGCGTTCGGCCACTTGACGTCCGGCGGCACCGTCGCGAACTACCAGGCCCTGCGCCTCGCGCTCGCGCTGAAGGCATTTCCGGTCGCGCTGCGCTCGGCCGCGCCGCCCGACCTCGACTTGCCGGAAGACGACTGGGCCGCGTTCAACCTCGATCCGCGCGCCGGCATCGAGTTGTTGCAACGTGCGCGCGAGTGGGTCAATGGACTCTCGCCGCATGCGCGCCGTGGCTGGCAGCGCCGGGTGGAAGCCGAACGCGTCGAGCAACTCGGCCTCGTCGAATTCTTCAGGCGTCATCCCAGCCTGTCGCCGCCGGTCGTGCTTGCGCCGATGACCGCGCACTACTCGTGGAGCAAGGGCATGAAGCTGCTCGGCCTGGGCCGCGAGCAGTTGCTGCAGATTCCGGAGCGCGGCATGCGGCTCGATCCCGAAGCGCTCGCATCGATGCTGGAAAGCCTGCGCCAACGCCGCCAACCGGTGCTGATGGCGGTCGCCGTGCTCGGCACGACCGAGTTCGGCACGATCGACCCGGTGCATGAGGTGGTCGCCCAGCGCGCCCGGTTCGCTGGCTCTGGCTTCGGTTTCGGCGTGCATGTCGATGCCGCGTGGGGCGGCTACCTCGCGACCCTGCTGCGCGACGAGGACGGCGGATTACGCCCGCTTGCCGACCTGCGCGGCGACTTCAAGACGTTCCCGAGCGCATCGACCTACGCGGCGATCTCGGCTCTTGGCGAATGCGATTCCATCACCGTCGATCCGCACAAGCTCGGCTACCTGCCATACGGCGCGGGTGCATTCCTCTGCCGCGACCAGCGTGCAATGGGCCTGTTGTCGGAAGATGCCGACTACGTATTCAACGGCGACGAAGGCGCGGACTATTTCGCGCGCTACCGCAAGCTGGGGCGTTTCATCCTCGAAGGTTCCAAGTCCGGCGCCGCGGCCGCCGCAGTGTATGTGACGCACCAGGTGCTGCCGCTGGACCATGCGCACTTCGGCAGGATCACCGCCGAGACGATCCGTTCGACCGAGACCTTCCTAGCCCGTTCCGTCCGTTTCGCGGGCGAGATGGCGGGCGAACTGCGGGTGTGCGTTCCGTTCGCACCGGACAGCAACCTGGTCTGCCTCGCGCTCAATCCGGCCGGCAATCGCGATGTCGCCGTGATGAATGCGTTCGTGCGCGCGCTCTACGACGAATTGCGCTGTGCGCCGGGTCAGGCCGTGCAATCGCACGAGTTCTACGGATCGATCACCACGCTGCGCGCCGAAGCGATGGGTTCCGAAGACATGACACGCATGCTCGACGAACTCGGTCTCGATCCGGACAGCCTGCTTCCGGATCATGACGGGTCCGATCGGCTGGTCATCCTGCGGCATACGCTGATGAATCCCTTCCTCGACGACGCCGAGAACGGCATCGACTACATCGACCGCTATTTCGATTTCCTCGCGCGCCGCACGCGCGCGCTGCTCGCATTGCGGGTCAAGGCATGAGCTTGTCGCGCGAGCGCGCATGGCTCCGCGAGGCGCTGGGCGCGCTCGAGCGCGAGGCAGCGCGTTCGGCCGACACCCACTTGCTGCGGCTGGAGTTCCCTGGTTTCCAAGGCATCGGTTTCTATTTCAAGGATGAGGCGGCGCATCCGTCCGGCAGTCTCAAGCATCGGCTTGCGCGATCGCTTTACCTGTATGCGTTGTGCAACGGCAGGCTTCGCGAGGGCCAGGCCGTGGTGGATGCTTCTTCGGGCAGCACGGCGATTTCGGAAGCATGGTTCGCGCGCCTGCTCGGCCTGGGCTTCACCGCCGTGATGCCGGCGTGCACTGCGCCCGGGAAGATCCGCGACGTGCGCGCCCTCGGCGGCCATTGCGACCTCGTCGACGATTCCGCCGAAACGGAGGCGCGGGTGGCGATGCACGTGGCGCGCGGCGCGTGCTGCCTCGACCAGTTCGGCCTCGCCGAACGCGCGACCGATTGGCGCGGCAACAACAACATCGCCGAATCGATCCTCGCGCAGATGGCGCTAGAGCCGCATCCGGAACCCGCATGGATCGTCTGCGGAGCGGGCACCGGCGGCACCTCGGCGACGATCGGCCGCTACCTGCGCTATCGCGGACTCGCGACGCGGCTGTGCGTGGCCGAGCCGCGTGGCGGCGCGTTCGCGGTCGGCTGGAGGACGCGTGCCGCGGACGCGCACGCGACCCAGCCGACCCTGATCGAAGGCATCGGCCGGCCACGCGTCGAGCCAAGCTTCCTGTTCGACGTGGTCGACGAGGTCATCGAGGTCGGCGACGCGACATCGATCGCCGCGGCGTGGCTCCTGCACGAATTGTTCGGCTTCCGCCATGGCGGATCGTCCGGGACGAATCTCGCGGCATGCCTGCAACTCGCATCGCGGATGCGCGAGAGCGGGCAGGGCGGCTGCATCGTGAGCCTGCTCTGCGATCGCGGCGAGCGTTACGACCAGACCCTGTTCGACGCGGCGTGGCTGGCGACGCACGGCATCGATCCGCAACCGGCGCTGCACGCCCTGCGTCGCTGCCTGCAGGACGGCCAGTGGACGCCGCCAGCGATGATGGATCGATAGATACATGGCAAGGACGGCCTCCCGCCCGTTGACTGCACGCTGGCACGCGGCCTGGTTCGGAATCGCGCGCGACTGGCGCGTATCCGGCACCTTCCGGTCGCAGCAGGCGGCGGTCGTGCGCGCGCGCATCCGCGTGCTGGCGCCGGTGATCGCGGTGTTGGTGCTCGCATGGATTCCGGTCGATGCATACGGGCTCGACCATGCGGAATTCGTGCGCATCCTGCCATTGCGCCTGCTGCTCGCGGCTGGCCTGCTGCTGCTCGCACGCGGCCGCGCGCAGTTGTCTCCGGACATGGCGACGATGGCCCTGGCCTGGCTGCAGGCGCTCGCATTCGGCGCGATGCAACTCTGCCTGGAGCCTGCGCAAGGCAATGCGCTGCGGCTCGGATATGGATTGTTCCCGTTCGTCGTTGGCGCGCAGCTTGCGATCCTGCCGCTGCCCTGGGGCTGCATCCTGGGTGCAGCATCGGCGACGTTGGCGGTATCGCTCGCGCCGGTTGCGTTCGGCGTCCGTGCCATCGATGCCGCGCTCTGGAACGAATTGCGGCTGCTCGGATTGATCATTGCGCTCGCCGCATCGGCCAGCCATGCGCAATTGCGCCTGCTCATCGACCTGCTCGGCGCGCGCCGCGACGCGTCGCACGATCCGCTGACAGGGCTGGCGAATCGCCGTTCGGCCGAACGCAGGCTCGATGCGGACCGCTCGCGCGCGTTGCGCATCCCCGAACCGCTATCGGTGGTGATGATAGACCTCGACCATTTCAAGCAGGTCAACGATCGCTTGGGGCATGCGAGCGGCGACCAGGTGCTGGTCGCGATCGCGCAGGTCCTGCGCGACGCGTTGCGCGGCGCCGACCTCGCGGTGCGTTACGGCGGCGAGGAGTTCCTTGCGATCCTGCCCGGCACGGATTCCGGGCGCGCGATGGACGTCGCGGATCGCATCCGCGCGCAGATCGAACGGACCGCGATCGCATTGCCCGGTGGCGCGATCGGCGTCACCGCCAGCCTTGGAGTCGCCACGCTTGCAGGCGAGGAGTCGCCGAACGCCTTGATTCATCGTGCCGACGCTGCGCTCTATCGGGCCAAGACGGGCGGCCGCAACCGCTGTGAACTTGCATCCCGGGATGTGGCCGATCCAGCGATACCTGTGAATGACTCGGAACGCCACGCCGCCAGTTGACTTGCGTCAAGGCGATGCGATGGCGCATGGGACTAGAGTGGCCATGATCGCTCGTCCGCACTCCCAAGGGGATTCCCATGAAACGCTTCCTGCTTCCGTTGTCCATCGCGGCTTCGCTGTTGTTGCTGGCGGATGGCGTGTTCATCCAGAGCGCGGTTGCGGCGACCGATCCGGGTACGCCGCAGGGCGATGCGATCGACGCCATCCTCACCAGCCCGCCGAACGTGCCGCCGCCGACGAATCGCCACAAGCCGGCGAAGGTGGTCGTGAGGCTCGAGGTGGTCGAGAAGGAAATGGCGATCGCCGACGGCACCACGTACACGTTCTGGACCTTCGGCGGCACCGTGCCGGGCAGTTTCATCCGCGTGCGCCAGGGTGATACGGTCGAGTTCCACCTGATGAACAACCCGAACAACAAGATGCCGCACAACATCGACCTGCATGGCGTGACCGGACCGGGCGGCGGCGCAGCATCGAGCTTCACCGCGCCGGGCCACCAGTCGCAGTTCACGTTCAAGGCGCTCAACCAGGGCATCTACGTGTATCACTGCGCGACCGCGCCGGTCGGCATGCACATCGGCAACGGCATGTACGGCCTGCTGCTGGTCGAGCCGCCCGAGGGCCTGCCGAAGGTCGATCACGAGTACTACGTGATGCAGGGCGATTTCTACACGGTCGGCAAGTACCGCGAGAAAGGCCATCAGCAGTTCGACATGCAGAAGGCGATCGATGAGAAACCGACCTATGTCGTGTTCAACGGCAGCGATGGCGCGCTGACCGGCGACAAGGCGCTGACCGCGAAGACCAACGAAACCGTGCGCCTGTTCGTCGGCAACGGCGGGCCTAACCTGGTGTCGAGCTTCCACGTGATCGGCGAGATCTTCGACACCGTGCGGCAGGAGGGCGGCACCGTCGAGCAGCACAACGTGCAGACGACCCTGATCCCGGCAGGCGGCGCGGCGATGGTGGAGTTCCATACGCAGGTTCCCGGCAGCTACGTCCTGGTCGATCACTCGATCTTCCGCGCGTTCAACAAAGGCGCGCTGGCGATCATGAAAGTCGCCGGGCCGGAGGACAAGTCGATTTATTCGGGCAAGGAAGTCGATTCGAGTTACCTCGGCGACAACGCCGTCAGCATGCAGCCGGTCGCGACCGCGGCAAAGGCCGCCGCTGCGGGCACTCTGACGGTTGCGGACCAGGTCGCCGCGGGCAAGACGCTGTTCAACGGCACGTGTTCGGCCTGCCACCAGGGCAACGGCGAAGGCCTCGAGAACGTGTTCCCGCCGCTGGCGAAATCCGACTTTCTCGCCAAGCTCAGCCCTGAGGACCTGGTCGCGATCCCGCTCAATGGCCATACCGGCAAGCTCACCGTCAACGGCAAGGACTACGATTCGGTGATGCCGCCGATGAGCCAGTTGAACGACGACGAGATCGCCAACATCCTGACCTACGTGCTCAACAGTTGGGGCAACGCGGGCGGCAGGATCAGCAAGGAGCAGGCCGCGAAGGTTCGCGCGAACACGCCGCGTCCCGCCGGTGCAGCGCACTGAGTACGTCGATGCGCTGGATCCTGCTTGCCATCCTGTTGCTGCCGGCCGTGGTCCACGCCGGCAGCGACTACGTGGAGGTGCCCGCTGGCGCGTACCGTTCGGCGCTCAGGTACGAGGACATCAAGGACGACACGTCTGTCGCCGCGTTCGAGATGATGAAGACGCCGGTGACGAATGCGGAATTCCTCGCGTTCGTGCGCGCGCATCCGGAATGGCAACGAGACCGGGTCGCTTCGGTGTATGCCGAGAAGGCGAATTACCTGTCGCACTGGAGCACGCCATCGCAACTCGGCGACGCGGCGAAGCCGCAACAGCCGGTGACGCAGGTCAGCTGGTTCGCCGCATCGGCCTATTGCGAGGCGCAGCACGCGCGGTTGCCGAGATGGGCCGAGTGGGACTACGTGGCCGCCGCCGATGCGACGCGGCGCGACGCGCGCGGCGATCCGGCCTGGCGCGAAAGCATCCTTGGCTGGTACGCGAAACCGTCGACGACGCCGGTCGCGGATGTCGGCCAGTCGCCGCCGAACGCCTACGGCATGCAGGACCTGCACGGATTGGTATGGGAATGGACCGAGGATTTCGCGTCGATGCTGGTGTCGGGCGACGATCGCAGCCAGTCCGATGCGAACCGCCTGAAATTCTGCGGCGCCGGTTCTCTGACCACGCAGGATCGCGACAACTTCGCGGTGCTGATGCGGGTGGCGATGCTGTCGTCGCTTGAAGCAGCGGACAGCACCTCCAACCTCGGCTTCCGCTGTGCGCGAAGCCTTCCCGACCCGGGTCCATCGCTGCCGGGATCGCCATTGCCGGAGTCGCCATGAAGCGCCTGTTGCTCGCATTGATGCTTGGATCCTCCGCGCTGGCCATCGCTGCAGCGCCGCTGCCGCCGGAATCGGTGCTGCAACCGGCCGACACGTTCACCGACCAGGCCGGCAAGGACTTCCGCCTCGCCGACCGGCGGGGGCACGTCCAGCTCGTCAGCATGTTCTACACCTCGTGCACATACACCTGTCCGTTGATGATCGACAGCGGACTCGGCGTCCAGCACGCATTGAAACCTGCCCAGCGCGACGCATTGCGCATCCTGCTGGTGAGCTTCGATCCGCAACGCGACACGCCCGCCGTGCTCGACGCACTGGCGGCGAAACGCCACCTCGATCCGGCCCGCTGGACGCTTGCGCGCGCGGACGACAGCGGCGTGCGCAAGTTGGCCGCATTGCTCGGCGTGCGCTACCGCAGGATCGCCGGGGGCGATTTCAACCACACCAGCGGGCTGATCCTGCTCGATGTGGAAGGCCGCATCCTTGCGAAGACCGACCAGCTCGGGGCGGTGCCCGATCCGAAGTTCCTGGCGGCGGTGAAGGCTGCGCTGGACCAGCCGGTACAGGCTTCCGCACGCTGAACCGTTCCATGTGCGAGGGCCGTCCCGGCCCGAATCAGGAGTTGGCCGGGCTTCGCGGCCGGAGGCCGCTCAACCACAGCGCTAGTACGAATACTCGATGCTGAGCCAGGTCTTGGCGACATCGAAGCCCACGTCGCCAGCGTGGTAATCGGCGAACTTCGCGAGCGCGTTCCAGTGCGGCGCGAACGCCCAGCCCAACGACGCATCCCATTCGCGCCCGTAGTGGATCGATGCATGGTCGGACCGGAAATCGTGCAGGGCGACTGTGGCCGTCAGTTTTCCGAAGCCGCGATTCCACGACACGTAGCCGTCGCGCAGGCCATTCGCCGGGGTTGTCAGGAAGCGGTCGGCCCAGCCATTGAATGCATGCAGGGTCGCGAACGGCGTCTGGAATGCGTAGTGCCCGTCGCCGCCGAGCTTTTCCCAGCCGGCCTTGAACGTATTGCCGCGCCATACCAATCCACCTTCCGCAAGCATGTAGTCCGCATCGATCAGGCTGCTGCCACTCGCATAGGAATGCTGGGTCGCGTATTCGAGGTTGGCCAGCCAGCCGATGCCTTCCTTCGCATCGTGTTTCGCCGCATAGCGCAGGCCGAGGTTGCGATGCGAGGTCAGCGGCAAGGTGTGGTTGTCGATGAAGTGCGCATAGCCGATCAACGCGCCCGGGCCGACCGGGTAGCTCGCGCGCAGCAGGTGCGCATCGAGCATGAAGCGCGCGAGCGACGGCGTCGGGTTGTCCGCGCCGAACACGCGCTGCACGCGGTCGATGTAGCTGTAGCGCAGCGCGAGGCCGTTGCCGAACCGGTGCTCCGTGTCGAGCGCGTCGAAGGTCTGTTCGTTCTGCCGCCATCCGACGTTGCCGAAGAAGCGCTGGTTGTCGTAGACGATGAGCTGACGGCCAAGGGTGATGCGTGTTGCGGCCGATGGTGCGTACTGCACGAACGCCTGGTCGACCGCGGTGTTGTCGGGATCCGCAACGGTCGGAAATCCGGAGTTGCCATTCGCAGTGCTGTTGAAGCGTTCGCCGAACAGATGGCTGGTGTTCCCGATCGCGATCAATCCGCTCCATCCCGACTTCACCGGCGTCCGGTAGCCGACGCGGAATCGCAGCGTAGTCGCGTCCGCCATCTTCGCGAACGCATCGTCGGACACCGATTCGTAGCGCAATCGCGCATCGACGATCGGGCCGCTGCGCGGTGCGGTCGTGGCGGGATCGGCATGCGCGCCGGTTGCGCTGGCCAGCGCCAGCAGGATGGCCAGGAAGAGTGGACGATCGCGTTGCATGACGTGGCTCCGTTGTGTTTCCCGCAGCGTGTGCCGATGCGACGTTGCGCGCCCTGACCCAGATCAGGCGCGCGGCACATCGCGGTTCGCTTGATCCGGGTCAAGGAGCCTTGCGTGCCTCGATCGCAGAATGCACGCAGCACCCATCCCACAAGGAATCACCCATGCGTCTTCTCGTTCTCGCCGCTGCGCTCGTCGTTTCCGGCATGGCCCACGCGGGCAACTGCAGCATCGACCTCAAGGCCGACGATGCGATGAAGTTCGACCAGCAGACCGTCACCGTCGCCGCTTCATGCAAGACGGTCACGATCAACCTGACCCACACCGGCAAGCTGCCGGTGCAGACGATGGGCCACAACGTGGTGATCGCGGCGACCGATGCGTTCCAGGCGGTCGCCCAGGACGGCATGAAAGCCGGACTCGCCGGCGATTACGTGCAGGCCGGCGACGCGCGCGTCATCGCCCACACCAAGATCGTCGCCGGCGGTGGCAAGGCCAGTGCGTCCTTTCCGGGCAGCAAGCTGAATGCCGGTGGCGCATACACGTTCTTCTGCTCCGCACCGGGCCATTGGGCGGTCATGAAAGGGCAGGTCGTCGTCAAATAGGCGGTCGCATCGGCGCGATGGGTCGCGTCGGCGACGACGCAGGGTGCAGGGCCGCGATGGAGGCGCGAGGCTAGCGCCCCTTGCCGGCGTTGTGTCGCGCCAGCAGCAGCGCGATCGCGCAGGAGCCGAGCCGCGATAGCGTCTTGTCGGCTCGGCTGGTCAGGATGATGGGAACGCGGGCGCCAAGCGCGATGCCCGCGATGTCGGCGTCGGCGAGGTATTCGAGTTGCTTGGCGAGCATGTTGCCCGCCTCGAGATCGGGCACGACGAGGATGTCGGCGAGACCTGCAACAGGCGAGACGATTCCCTTGGTGCGCGCGGCCTCGATCGACACCGCATTGTCGAAACCGAGCGGGCCGTCGAGGATGCCGCCGGTGATCTGGCCGCGCTCGGCCATCTTGCACAGGGCCGCCGCATCGACGGTGGAACGGATCGCCATCGATACCGTTTCGACGGCCGACAGCAGTGCGACCTTCGGCTGCACGATGCCGAGTGCATGCGCGAGGTCGATCGCGTTCTGCACGATGTCGCGCTTGTCCTCCAGGGTCGGGTAGACATTGATCGCGGCATCGGTGAGGAACAGCGGCCGTGCGTAGCCGGGGGCGTCGATCGCGAACACGTGGCTGATCCGCCGTTTCGTGCGCAGGCCGGTTTCGGAATTCACCACGGCACGCAGCAGTTCGTCGGTGTGCAGGGCGCCTTTCATCAGCGCTTCCACCTGGCCGGCGCGCGCCATCGCCACCGCTTTCGCCGCGGCCGCGTCGCTGTGCGCAGTCGCCACCAGTTCGTACGGTGTCAGGTCGATCGCAGCCTGTTCCGCCGCCGCGCGGATCCTCGCTTCCGGCCCGACCAGCACCGGCACGATCAGGCCGAGCCGCGCCGCCTCGATCGCCCCCACCAACGACACCGCGTCGACCGGGTGCACGACTGCCGCGCGCAGCGGCTCCAGCCCTTGCGTCATCTTCACGAGTTGCCGATAGCCGCGACCTTTCTCGTGGTAGCTGATCTCCGGCAGCACGATCCGTTCGCGCGAGACCTTCTCCTCCGGTGCGACCACCTCGGCCTTGCCTGAGATCACGACCTCACCGTGCTGGTTCGTCACCGTGCACTCGAACATCACGCGATGCCCGTGCTCGATCTTTTCGGCTACCTTGACGACGACGGTGACCGTGTCGCCAAGGCCGACGGGCCGCCTGAAACGCAGCGACTGCTCGACATAGATGGTGCCGGGGCCAGGCAGTTCGGTGCCGAGCAGGGTCGAGATCAGCGCGCCGCCCCACATGCCGTGGGCGATGATCTGGTGGAACACGCCTTCGCGCGCGTATTCGGCGTCGAGGTGGGTCGGGTTGACGTCGCCGGAGACGATCGCGAACAGCTCGATGTCCTTGTGGGTGAGGGTGCGGGTCAGCCTTGCGGTATCGCCGGGCTCGATCTCGTTGAAGGTACGGTTCTCGATGCGATCCACGTAGCGCCCCCATTGATCCGCATGGCCTGCACAAACACCTTACCGGCATCCCGGTGCCGGGCAACAATTGCAGCCAGGGCGCAGGATACGCGCCGCAATGCGCTGCAAGCTTGATCCAGATCGTCTTGCCGACACTTCGGCACTTCCATACTGCGGACACTCCCGGCAAGGATCCTGCGCGATGTCTCCCGATTCGAATTCCGATGCCCGCGAGCAGGTTCTGGTCCTGCGCGGACGGCATGCGGTCGAACGCTATCTCGCCATCCACCCCTCGACGAACGCGAACGGCACTGGCTTCGCCCGGCTCGATGCTGCCGCGTGGCTGAAGGAATCGGCCGACGCCGACGAGGCGACCTGGTCGGTCGCGACGCGCTGGGATCTGCCGATTGTGGCGGTACTGGACTTCGACCCTGATGCGGATGCGATGTCCCAGCTCACGCCGGAAACGGTGCGCCGATTGCGCGCGATCCCACTCATCATCCGCAACGGTCTCATCGCGGTAGCGATGGAAGACGCGGGGGACGGCAACGTTATCGAGGAGCTCAATTTCCTGACCGCCCACCGGGTGGTTCCGATTGCGGCGACGGCCACCGTGATCCGGGACGGGATTGCGCGCTACTACGACCGCATCGAGGACGCGCACATCGCCAGCGAACTCGGGCTGGATCCGAAAGCCGATGGGTTCGAACCGAGCGAACACGAAGTCGAGCGACTGGCTCGGGAACGGCCGGTCGTTCGCCTCGTCGCCGACCTGATCGCAATCGCGATCGAGCGTCGCGCATCCGACATCCACATCCGGCCGGGCGAACAGGGCGCCGAGATCCTCTATCGCATCGATGGCGAGATGGTGCCGGTTCGCCACCTCATGCATGCGCTGCAACCGGCCGTTGTCAGCCGGATCAAGGTGATCGCGGGCATGAACCTGGCCGAACACCGGCGTCCGCTGGACGGCCGCACCACCTTCATCCTCGACAATGGACGCAAGGTGGACCTGCGCGTGTCCGTATTGCCGGCCGTTCACGGAGAAAGCGTGGTCGTGCGGCTGCTGGACACGAACCAGAGCCTGTGGAGCGTCGACCAGCTTGGCCTGCTGCCGGCCGACCGCGTGCGATTCGACGACGTCATGGGGCGCAGCTTCGGGATGTTCCTCGCCACCGGCCCGACCGGCTGCGGCAAGTCCACCACCCTCTACGCGATGCTGCTCGAGTTGCGCAAGGAGCGCATCAACATCCTCACGATCGAGGACCCGGTCGAGCTCTACATCGACAACGTGCAGCAGATGCAGGTGAACCGCGCCGCCGAATTCACGTTCGCCAGCGCACTGCGCAATTTCCTGCGCCACGATCCGGATGTGATCATGGTGGGCGAAATCCGCGATGGCGAAACCGCGAAGATCGCGGTCGAAAGCGCGCTCACCGGGCACTTGCTGCTCAGCACGCTGCATACCAACACCGCCGCGACGACGGTGACGCGCCTGCTCGACCTCGGCGTCGAAGCGTACCTGCTGAGGGCGTCGTTGTCGGCGGTCATGTCGCAACGCCTGGTGCGCCTGACTTGCGAATACTGCCGCGAACCGGAAACCGTGCCGACGCACATGCGCGAAACACTGGGCATCGGCGCCGACGAGGTGTTCCATGCGGGTCGCGGCTGTTCGCACTGCGATGGCCTCGGCGTGCACAAGCGCCAGGCCGTGTACGAACTGCTGGTGGTGACGCCGGCCATGCGCCGCCTGATCACCCACGGAGCCGAGGCCGACGTGCTGCAACAACTCGCCATCGAGGAAGGGATGACGCCACTCACCCAGGCGGCCGTCGCGCTGGCGCGCGGCGGCAGGATCTCGCTGGCCGAAGCCTGGCGCGTGCGCGCCGACTGATCCGGTTTGGTTCGGGTTGGCGGCGAGGCGCGACGACATCGCGCAGGTCCGGCATTGCGCCGGAAGTGTTACCGTGGCTTTGCATTGCCGTCGGCGAATGACGGCGACACCAGCAGCGGCGAATGAAACCAGAGACGGGTCCTGCGCATCCGATCGCGAACGCATCGATAGCCGGCACGCCAGTTGCGGAACCGCCAGCGGAAACGGACCTGCGCGCGCTGCACAGTCCCCCGGCGACCGGCGCCGTCGATCGCTTCATCCGCCGCTTCAAGATGGCATCGCACCTGCTGGCGATCCTTGCCCTGTACGCACTGGGATCGACCGCGATCGGCGTGGCGCTGGCCCCGGCCCTGTGGTTCCTCGACCGTTGGTCCGCATTGTGCGCCGGCCTGCACGACTGGACGCGATGGCCGGCACTCGGGACCGGCTACGGTTTCGCTTTTTTCATCGCCGGCTTCGCGCTGCTGCTGGTCGTCCCGGTTTACAACTTCCTGCTGCCGACGCGGGTGAAGCCGTTCAAGGGCGGCTATTTCTCGATCGCTTCCATCCCATGGTTCCTGCACAACGGCTTGTTTTACCTCGTGCGTTACACCGTACTGCCGTTTTTCACCTTGACGCCTTTCGGCCTGTTGTTCCTGCAGGCGATGGGCATGAAGCTCGGGAAGCGGGCGTTCGTCAACACCGAGTTCATCTCCGATCCGCGGCTGATCACGCTCGGCGACGACGTGGTCATCGGCGGCAGCGTGCATCTGTTCGCGCACTTCGGCGGGGGCGGCCACCTCTGCGTCGCACCGGTCGTGATCGGCGCGCGAGTCACCATCGGACAGAAAGCCACGGTGATGGGCGATGTCGAAATCGGCGCGGACGCGACCATCCTGCCGCATTCGGTCCTGCTGCCCGGATCGCGGGTGGGTGCGGGCGAAACCTGGGGCGGCGTGCCCGCGCGGCGGATCCCCCGCGCCGAGATGGAGCACTTCAAACAAGGCATCCATGGCGTTTCGTACCGATCGCCAGGCGATCCCGAAGCTTGACGGACGACCTGATCGATGAGTTCCGCAGTCGCGCGGGGTGCCGTTCCGCGCGCGCCGCCATCGCGTGCCGGCATCATTCCTTCGCGGCGCTGCCACCGGGCCTGGCTGGCTGCTGCAGCTGCGCTTGCTGGGCCTTCTTCGCCGCCTCGTGCTGCTTCGGACCTTCGATCGAATCGTCGATCCAGGTGCCGGGATCGAATTGCACGGCAGTCGCCGGTTGCGATTGCGGTTCGAGGCGCATCTCGTCGGCTTCGCCGGCTTCGGCGATGAGGGCGCTGTCGCCGCTCAGGCGGATCCGCAGTTGCAGGTCGTTGCGCGAGTCGGCGTGTTCGATCGCTTCCTTGAAGGAAATCCGGCGGGTATGGAACAGGTGGTACAGGGAGTCGTCGAACGTCTGCATGCCGCTGTCGCGCGCGAGCTTCATCGCTTCCTTGAGCTGGTCGACCTGGCCTTTCGCGATCAGGTCCGACACATAGGACGTTTTCAGCAGGACCTCGACGGCCGGGATGCGGCGGTTGTTGGTTCCGCGCAACAGCCGCAGCGACACCACGCCCTGCAGGTTCAGCGACAGGTCGAGCAGCAACTGCGGCCTGGTGTCTTCGGGGAAGAAATTGAGGATCCTCTCCAGCGCCTGGTTGGCGTTGTTCGAGTGCAGCGTGGACAGGCACAGGTGGCCCGTTTCGGCGTAGGAGATCGCCGCCTGCATCGTCTCGCGGTCGCGGATCTCGCCGATCATGATCACGTCCGGCGCCTCGCGCATCGCGTTCTTCAAGGCGTTGGCGTAGGAGAGCGTGTCCAGGCCGATCTCGCGCTGGTCGACGATCGATTTCCGGTGCGAGTGCAGGTACTCGACCGGTTCCTCGACGGTGAGGATGTGCCCGGTCATGCGCGCATTGCGATGGTCGATCATCGATGCGAGTGCGGTCGACTTGCCGGAGCCTGTCGATCCGACGATCAGCACCAGGCCGCGCGGCAGCATGACCAGGTCCTTCAGGACCTCAGGCAGGTGCAGCTCGTCGATGCTCGGGATCCGGTCGGTGAGGTAGCGGATCGCGACTGCGACGTCGCCGCGCTGGCGGTAGATGTTGACGCGGAAGCGGCCGACATCGGCTTCGGTATGGGCGAGGTTCATTTCCAGGGTGCGCGCGAACTCTGCGCGCTGGTCCTCGCTCATCAACCCGCGCGCGACATCCTCGATCTCCGCGGCGGTCAGCGCGACGCCGCCGACGGGCTGGGTGCTGCCCTCGATCTTGATCCCAGGCGGCGCGCCCACGCTGAGGAACAGGTCCGAGGCGACTTGCTGAACCATCAGCCTGAGGTGGTTGCGGAGGTTCATGCTCGTCGCATCCTTCGTTGATGGTGGAAAGGATGCATCGATCGCGTCGTCGCCGGCGATCCGGTCGCGTGTATCGATTCCTCGCAGCCGTAGTATGTCGGGGCGATCCATCGGCGGCTTGACCAGGATCAGTTTCCTGGCTTGCGTGGCTTGCCGATGCGAGGGCGCCTGCGGCCGGCTCGCGCGCGACCTGTAATGCCGGATCCTTGATTCACGTCAACAAGCGCAGCGGCTCGCGGTGTCTAATCGGAACATGTCCACGCTGCGGGAGTACTGACCATGATCAGGGACCTGGTGGTTCCCATCACCGATACCGCGGGTGACGCGAACGCCGTGGCCGCAGCCGTTGCGATGGCGACGGCGCACGGTGCGCACGTGGCCGTGCTCGAATTCGTGAACCTGCCGATGCCGCCTGCCGGACCGTGGGGCAACGGTGAACTCGCGTTTGGCGAGATCTACAACAAGTTCCGGGACGACGCGGAAAACGATGCGGCTGCGTGGCGCGAACGCCTCGCGAAGGAAGCGATCGCGTTGTCGTCCGAGGTTCGCATCGTCGAATCCATCTTCACCGATTCACCGGGGGCGGCCGCGCTGCATGCGCGCTACAGCGACATGGCGGTGATGACGATGGCCACCGACAGCGTGCGCGATGCCCCGGCCATCATGGATTTCTTCACGGCGCTGCTGCTGGAGTCGGGTCGCCCGGTGATGCTCGTGCCGCCCGGGTTCGCGTGGCGGCCGGCGAAACATGTCGTGGTGGCATGGCGACCCACGCGCGAAGCAGCACGCGCACTGCACGATGCGATGCCGTTCCTGCTCGCGGCCGAATCCGTCGACGTGCTGGAAATCGGCGAGGCCTGGGGCGACGAGGGCGATGGCCCTCAGCCCGGCGCGGACATCGCTGCCCACCTGGCGCGCCATGGCCTGAAGGTGCGCGTCGTCGTGCATCCACGGGGTGGCGAATCGGTCGCGCTGGCATTGGCGAGGCACGCGCAGGATACCGGCGCGGAACTCATCGTCGCCGGCGGTTACGGACACTCGCGCTTCCGCGAATGGGCGCTCGGCGGCGTCACCCGCGATTTGTTGTCGAGTGCCTGCCAGGCGCCGATCCTGTTCTCGCATTGATCGTCGGCATGCCACGTGCGAACAGGATGTCCGTAAAACCGCTGTTCGCATGCCTGCGCAAGAACGCGCCGCTCGCGATGCTCCTGCTGCTGCTTGCCGGTCTTGCGCTGGCCGCGCCGGGCGCGAAAGAGTCCGCGCCGGTGGACGTGCCGCCGGCCGAACTCAAGCCCGGCGAGTTCATCTGGGCGCCGGACGTGGTGCCGAACGGCCCGCTGGTGATGGTGATCAGCCTCGACGAGCAACTCGCCTACGTTTATCGCAACGGCCTGCGCATCGCTGTGAGCACCGTGAGCACGGGCAGGAAGGGCAGGGAGACGCCGACCGGCGTCTTCACCATCCTGCAAAAACAGAAAGAACACCATTCCAGCCTTTACGACGATGCGCCGATGCCGTTCATGCAACGGCTGACGTGGGACGGCGTCGCCCTGCATGCCGGAAACCTGCCCGGATATCCGGCCTCGCACGGCTGCGTGCGATTGCCGTACGAGTTCGCACGGCGCCTGTTCGACGTCACCAATTACGGCATGACGGTCGTCGTTGCGACCGCGGCGACCCAGAACGCGGAGCTCGCGCATCCGGGCCTGTTTTCCCCGGTCGCGCTCGCAGCGGGGGAATCGGCGCCTTTCGTGCCTCGGCTGTCGCTGTCCGAGGCGTATCGATGGACGCCGGAGAAGTCGCCCGGGGGGCCGCTGACCGTCCTGGTCGGCACATCCGACAAGCTGGTCCTGGTGATCCGCAACGGCATCGAGATCGGTCGCGCGAGGATCGGCGTCGCCGGCACCGAGCCGTTCGGCACCCAGGCCTACGTGATGCTGGCTGGCGATTCCGGCGCGCCGAGCCCGGTGGTGCCTGGCCGGCCCGGGCGGAACTGGCAGTCGATTCCGTTGCCGGGTTATGCAGCAAGGCCGGGGACGTCGCTGGATGCGGACGCGGTCAGGCGGGTGGCGATGTCGCCGGATTTCGCCGCACTGGTGTACGACCAGATGGCGCCGGGAACGACCCTGGTACTCACCGATGCGCGCGTCCTCCCGAAGACGACCGGCGAATCGATGACGGTGATCGCCGCAGACGAGGGTCCGGACCAGGACGACGACCTGCCGCCGAAGCCCGACGATACCCGCCATTGATCCGTGTCCGTACATTCCCTTACATGGGGGAGGGTATGCTGATGACCTGTTTTCTTGCCAGGAACGCACCATGCGCCTGACGCCCTTGCTGATGTGCCTGCTGCTGGTTCCGGTGCAGGCGCTCGCGACGCAATCCTCCGTAACGATCCTGCAGCGCCTCGCGCCGGATGCCGACCCGCGCGTGCTCGCCCTCGCGCTCGAGGCGCGCGATTGCGCCGCTGCACAGTTCGGCGCCGCGCCATCGCCGCGCCTGGCGGTAATCGACTACTCGCTGCCTTCGACCACGCCACGCCTGTGGGTGTTCGACCTCGAACGGCAGTCGCTGCTGTTCCACGAATACGTCGCCCACGGGCAGGGCAGCGGCGAGAACCTCGCGCACAGCTTCTCCAACCAGGACAGCAGCCACGAGAGCAGCCTCGGCCTGTTCCGTACCGGCGACACCTACCAGGGCCACAACGGTTATTCGCTGCGAATGGAAGGGCTGGAGCCGGGCACCAACGACGCCGCGATGGCGCGCGCGATCGTCATGCACGGCGCGGCCTACGTGAACCCGGACATGGCGCGCAAGCAGGGCCGGCTCGGCCGCAGCTGGGGCTGTCCGGCGCTGCGTCCGGAAGTCGCGCCGGCCGTGATCGACAGCCTGAAGAACGGCCAGATGATCTTCGCGTACTACCCCGACAGCAACTGGCTCGCACATTCTCCATTCATCGACTGCAAGAACCGGCGCGTGGCTTCTTCGGTAGCCTCGGCGGTCGCCTCGGTGCCCTGATCGCGGATTGCGGCGCAGGGCGCGTCAGGCGTCATTCGCCTGCAGGTCGAGTTCATGAACGACCTGGCTGCTGTCCTCGGGATCGGTCCTTGTACGGAATCCGAGGTGCATCGCCAAATCCTTCATCAACACGTTCTCCGCCGAATCGATCGAGAACATCCGCAGGATGCCCCGGCTTCGCGCGACTTCGATGAGATGTTTCATCAGCAGCGTGCCGAGGCCTTTCTGCTGCCACCCGTCGCTGACGGTCACCGCGCATTCGCAGCTGATGCCGTCCTCGTCGGTGTTATAGCGGCTCACGCCGATGATCCTCTCGTGCGCGTCCTCCCGGACGATCGCGACGAAGGCCATGTCGTGGACGTAATCGATATTGGTCAGCTGCTCGATCAACTGCTCGCTGGGATGGTCCATCCGCCCGAGGAAGCGCCGCCGCCGCGCTTCCGGCGACAGTTGCTCGATGAAGCTGCGTTCGGCTTCGCGGTCCTGCTTGCGGATCGGCCGGATCAGCACATGGGTGCGGTCGTTCAGCGTTTCCGACCAGCGCGGATATTCGCAGAAATATTCCGGAACTGACTCGCTGCCCATGACGCTGCTCCATCGGTTGGCCTGCCTGCAGGCTAGGCCGGAACGATGCGACGCGCGTTGATGTGCATCAACAAGCGGCGTGGCCGGATCGAGGCTGGGAGCCTGGAGTTGCCGGAGGCGAGCGCTCGCGTTGCACGGCCTTCAACAATGCGGCGAGCGCCAGCGGCAACAACAGCGCCAGGAACCAGAGGCCCGCCGGCGGCGGCGCAAATCCGAACCACCTGGCAGGCAGTTCGAACCGGGTTACCACGCTGACCACGGTCAGTGCCATCAGGGCGACGATCCAGAAGGCGAGATTCGGCTTGCGCAGGGTGTTCCAGACCGATGCGCCAGCGCGATACAGCAGGATCAGGCCCAGGTTGCCCGCCACGACGCTGGTGAACGCCAGTGCGCCCACCTGCGGCGATGGAAGCGCATCCGCGATCGCGAGCGCATAGACCGCTACGACGGCTGCGAACATGAGACCTCCCTGGACGAGGCTGCCGAGCATGCCGCGCGCGCCCAGCAGGCGTTCCGTCGATGGCCGCGGCCGCCGCCGCATGATGTCGTCGGTCGCGGATTCGTGCTCGAACACGATCGTGCAGGCCGGGTCGATGATCAGTTCGAGGAACACCACGTGCAACGGCAGCAGCACCAGAGGGCCACCGCTGATGAGCGGCAGGATCGCCAGGCCGGTAATCGGCACATGCACGGCGAGGATGTAATGCACCGCGCGCCGGATGTTGTCGTAGATGTTTCGGCCAAGCCGGATCGCGCTGATCACGGTCACGAAGTTGTCGTCGAGCAGCACGATCGAAGCCGCTTCGCGGGCGACATCGGTGCCGCGCCCGCCCATCGCGATGCCAACGTGCGCCGACATCAGCGCCGGCGCGTCGTTGACTCCGTCGCCGGTCATCGCCACTACCTGGCCGGCGCGCTTGAACGCATCGACCAGCCGCAGCTTGTGTTCCGGGCGTACCCGCGCGAACACATTGACGCCGGAGATGCGCAACGCGAGGGCGTCGTCGTCGAGCGCATCGATATCGCGCCCCAGCAGCACGTCGCCGCGATCAGCGATGCCGGCCTGGTGGGCGATCGCGCGCGCGGTTTCAAGATGGTCGCCGGTCAGCATGATCACGCGGACGCCCGCGGCCTGCGCTTCGGCTACGGCTGCAGGGACGCCGGCGCGCAGGGGGTCGGCGAATCCAACCAGACCGCGCCAGACGAACTCGAAATCGCGCATGGACGCCGGCAAGTCGCCGGCGCCGGACGGTCCGTCGGCCGGCCAGGTTGCGGTCGCTGCCGCGAGCACTCGAAGGCCGCGGCGCGCCATCGCGTCGACCTCGGCGAGCACGCTGCTGCGTCGCTCGGGCGGCAACCGGCACAGGTCGGCGACGGTTTCCGGAGCTCCCTTGCACGCGATCAGCACGGCATCGCTCTGCTGTGCCCACGCATGGGCGACGGCGGGGCATTCGGGCGACAGCGGGTATTCGCGGATGTGTTGTCGGATCGCGCGCGTGTCGCCCAGGCGCTGGGCCGCATCCTGCAGCGCGCGGTCCATCGGATCGTGCGATTGCGGCTGGCTGGCGAGCGCTCCTGTTTCGAGCAGCGAACGCAGGGTAGGGGTCCGGATCGATGCAAGGTCTGCGTGTTCGCCATCGACGACCAGCGCGGCTACCGCCATCCGGTTCTCGGTGAGCGTGCCGGTTTTGTCGGTGCACAGCACGGTGGTCGCACCGAGCGCCTCGATCGCGGGCGTGCGCCGCACCAAGGCCTGGTGCTGGGCCATGCGCCACGCTCCAAGGGCGAGGAAAATCGCCAGCACGACCGGAAACTCTTCGGGAATCGTGGCCATCGCCAGGGTCAGGCCGGCCAGGACCGCATCGAGCCAGCCGCCGCGTGTGGCGAGGTACAGCGCCACGACCAGCACGCAGGACGCCAACGAGAGCAGCGCGAACAATGCGACCACGCGGCGGATCTCGTGCTGCATCGGCGTCGGTTCGGCGTGGATCGAGCGCAGCGCGACGCCGATCCGCCCGACCGCCGTCCGCGAACCGACCGCGACCACTTCCGCGGTGCCACGTCCGCGCACCACGAGGGTGCTCGCGTGCAGCAATGCGTCCTCCGCGCTCGCTGGCGCCACGGCGCGGCGGACCGGCGCCGATTCCCCGGTCAACAACGACTCGTCGGCATGCAGGTCGGTTTCGTCGAGAACGCGCGCGTCCGCTGGCACGCGGTCGCCCTCGGCGAGCAGGATCACGTCGCCGATCACCAGGTCCCTGGAGGCGAGCAGGCACGGTGCGCCATCGCGCAGAACGCGCGCGTGGGGCGTGCCGAGTTCGCGCAACGCTTGCAGCGCGCGCTCGGATTTTTGCTCCTGGTAGACAGTGAGCGCGATCACCAGCAGGACCGAAGCGCCGAGCAGGAGCGCTTCCTGGAGGTCTCCCAGCGCCATGTAGACGGTAGTCGCAGCCAGCAGGAGCAGCAGCATCGGTTCGCGCAGCACATCGACGACAATCCTCCAGCGGCGTCGGCGTTCCGGCTGCGGCAGCACGTTCGGACCGTCCCGCAGCAGGCGGGCTTTCGCTTCTGCCGATGCCAGGCCGGCGCAGGGCGCCTGTTCCGGATGTGCATCGATAGCCGGTGCAGAAGTCGCGCAAACTCCGTCGAGCGGTGTGTTCAAGGTCATCGCAACCTGGTGGCCAATTGTGACCAGCCTATACCCGGTTCCGATGCCGCCATTGATCTGCATCAGGCATCCCGATCGAACGTCGGTCGGTGTCACCGCGCGGTTGCGCCGACATTCCCGCGATGGACTTGATGCAGATCAAGACCGCCATGATCGAATTGCCGCCCAATCGGGCGAGGTCTCAGTGCACCAGGGTGGAGCGGATCGATGTTCAAGGATCTCGTGGTGCCGATCACGGGCACATCCGGCGACGCCGACGCACTCGACGTGGCGATCGACCTGGCGACGCGCCTCGATGCGCACCTGTCGGTGCTCGAGATGGTGCATCTGCCGGTTCCGCTGAATGGCCCCTGGGGCCTGCTGCCGGATGTCGCGATGGCCGACATCCATGCCACGCTTCGCCGCCGCGCTGAAAACAACGCCGCGCAGCTGCGGCTGCGCCTGGACCGGGAGACGATCGCTGCGGAGGTCAGGACGGTCGAATGCATGTCCGGTCCGGCGCATGTCGCGGCGTCGCTGGCACGGAGCGCGGATCTGGCCATCGTCGCCGGTTCGACCGACGAGCCCGCAGGCACCGCCGCGCAGCACGCGTACTTCGGCAGCCTGCTGTTCGAATCCGGACGGCCGGTGCTTGTGGTTCCGCCGAATTGCAATGTCGCGATGCCTCCGCACCGGATCGCGGTGGCGTGGTCGCCTTCGCGGGAAGCGGCCCGTGCGTTGCACGATGCGATGCCGCTGTTGCTGATGGCCGAGGCCGTGGACATCGTGGTGGTGGACATGGTCCGCGGCGAGCGCGGCGACGGAGAACGGCCCGCGGCGGATATCGCCGTTCATCTCGCGCGTCACGGCGTGACGGCGAATGTCGTCGTCCTCGCTGCGGATGACGAGCCGATCGGTTCGGTGCTGCTCGACCACGCCTGCCGGATGCGGGCCGACCTGCTGGTCGCCGGCGGGTACGGCCATTCGCGGGTCAGGGAATGGGCGTTCGGCGGCATCACCCGCGAATTGCTGAACTTCGCCCCCATCCCGGTGTTCTATTCGCACTAGCTGGATTGAACGCTCGTGCAGTGCAGAGGAGAACCGCTCATGAGACCGCAGGAGTCGGTACAGGATCGCAGAAACATGGATGCAAAGGCCGCGCTGGATCGCGCCGCCTGGTCGGTCGAATCGATGCGCGCGCGGCTGCACGCAGAAGAAGCGCGCATGAGCGTCCGCTATTGCGCGGTCGCCCGCGGCGTCCTGCAGGACCTCGAAGGCATGTATTCCACGCTGTCGGCGACTGGGCGGGACTTTCTCGCAAGCGAGCCCGAACAGCTGTCGCCGCGCTGGTGGAAATTCCTGGAGGGCTACGACGATTTCAGGGATGCGGAGCGGCGGGCGAAAGTCGAGTTGATCTGCGAGGAACTGCACCAATGCCCTGCAGGACAGTCGATCGGATGCCAGCTCCGCTTCCGGTGTCCCGTGCTTGAAATTCCAGGCTCGGCGGATTGCGAGGTACGCCGCGACACGGGGTGACGGTGGGCTGGCTGCCACCGCTCCGCACGCGCGACTATCGGACGATCGCGACCGGCACCTGGCTGTGCGCGAGGACTTTGGTGGTCACCGAGCCGAGGAAGAGACTCTTGAACGCGTTGCGCCCGTGCGAACCCATCACGACCAGGTCGTATTTGCCGGCCTTGGCATGCTTGACGATCTGTTCGGCGGGATCGCCGATCACCAGCTTCGCCTCGCAGGCGACTGCGGACTTGGCGAGCGTCGCTCTCGCTGCTTTCACTGCGAAGGCGCCGTTTTCGGCGTGGTATTTCTCCACGCCCTTGACCCCGAGCTGCACCGCCACGGCCATCAGCAGGGGCGAATCGACGCTGAACAGCACGACCAGTGGCTTCTCTTTCAACGCGAGCGCCAAGCGCGCTGCGTAACGTGCGGCGCGGACTGCAACCGGGCTTCCATCCACAGCGACCAGGATACGCATGATCTTCCTCGAGTCAGTCGGAGTGCTTGCAGGTTATCGCGACCGGCGCGTTGGCGGCGAGTCCATCCGTGAGGCGCGCAGTTCAACGCGCCGTATAACCGCCGTCGATCACCAGCTCCGAACCGGTGACGAATTTCGATTCGTCCGAGGCGAGGTAGACGACGCCCCAGCCGATGTCGTCGGGTTCGCCCATGTGGCCGAGCGGATGCAGCCGATCCACGTCCTTGCGCGCCGCATCGATGTCGGTTGCACCGCTGTCGCGCAGGTGGTGCTCGACCAGCGGCGTCCAGATGAATCCCGGATGCACCGAGTTCACCCGGATCAGGTCCTTCGCATAGATCAACGCATCGGTCTTGGTCATCAGGCTGACTGCGCCCTTGGACGCGTGATAAGGCGGAATGTCCGGCGCGCCGACCAGGCCATAGATCGATGAGAGGTTGACGATGCTGCCGCCGCCTGCGCGCTGCATGTGCGGGATCGCGTGCTTGGTGCAGAAGAACACGCCCTTGACGTTGACCGCCTGCACGCGGTCCCACTCGTCCTCGGTGATTTCGTGGGTCGGCTTGTTGACGCCGGCGATGCCTGCGTTGTTCACCAGCACATCCACTGCGCCGAAATGGGTCGCGACGCCGTCGATGGCCGACTTCACCGACTGTTCGCTGGCGACGTCGACGTGCCAGTAGCGCGCATGTACGCCCTTGGCCTGCAGCGATTCGGCGAGTGCGTTGCCGACGTCATCGAGCACGTCGAACAGCGCCAATCGCGCGCCTTCGTCGCCGAGCCGCAGTGCGCAGGAGCGTCCGATGCCGAGTGCCGCGCCGGTGACGATGCAGACCTTGCCCTTGACCCGATCCATTGCGATATCCCCATGTCGTGCGTCGATGACTGCGGTCGTCGCAACGCACGGCCGACGGCCTGGCGCCATTGGAGCGCGGGTGCGCCTTGTTCGCGTTGATGCAGATCAACGATGCGGTCCGCGCGTCCCGACCTTCATTGCAGGAGATCCACGCATTCCAGATAGTCGGGGACATGCGCGTTCCAGCCCAGTTCGCGCTTGATCCGCAGGCGCATCGCGTCGGCCGCATCGGGCTCGCCATGGGTCACGAAGACCTCGCGCGGCCGGCGCGTCGCCGCACGCAGCCACTCCACGATCTCCGGGCCATCGGCATGCGACGAAGCGGCGGCGAGCTGCACGACCTCGGCATCGACCGCGACGTCCTGGCCATAGATGCGCACCGTGCGCGCGCCGCTGGCGATGGTCGCGCCACGGGTTCCACCGGCCTGGAAGCCGCACAGCACGATCGCATTGCGAGGGTCGGGCGCGAACGCGACCAGGTGGTGGAGCACGCGCCCGCCGGTGGCCATGCCGCTGGCGGAGACGATGATCATCGGCCCCTTGCGGCGATTGAGTTCCCTGGATTGTTCCGGGCTGTTGACGATCTGGGTGGTGCGCTGGATCGCATCGAGTGCGGCGTCGTCGAGTCGATGCAGATCGCGGTATTGCCGGTACAGGGAGGTGACGTGGGTCGCCATCGGACTGTTGAGGAAGACCGGGACGCGCGGCGCTTCGCCGTTCGCCTGCAACTGGGCGATGACATGCAGCAGCAATTGCGCGCGCCCCACCGCGAACGCGGGGATGACCACGACGCCACCTCTCGCGATCACGCGGCACAGAACGGCGCGCAATTCCTGCGCCATGTCGCTGGACGGATGCGTGCGGTTGCCGTAGGTCGATTCCGTCACGATCCAGTCGGAATCCGCTGGAGGATGCGGCGCAAGCATCACCGGGTCGTGCGGTCGCCCGATATCGCCACTGAAGGTGATGCGGGCACCCTGGTAGTCCAGCGTCACCGCGGCGGCGCCGAGGATATGGCCCTGCATGCGCAACCACGCCTTGACGCCTGCGACCGGTTCGAATGTCTCCTCGAATCCGATCCCGCGAAACTGGCGCAGGCTGTCGTTGGCGTCGACCTCGCGATACAGGGGCTCTGCCGGATCGTGCCGGGATGTTCGCTTCTGGTTGGCCCAGCTCGCTTCCTCTTCGAGCAATCGTCCCGAATCGGGCAGCAGGATCCCGCACAGGCTGCGCGTCGGATGCGTGCACCATACCGGGCCAGAGAAGCCCGAGCGGACCAGGCGCGGCAGGTAGCCGCTGTGGTCGAGATGCGCATGGGTCAGCACCACGGCATCGATCGAGGCGGGATCGACCGGAAACGGCGCCCAGTTCCGCAGGCGCAGCGATTTGTAGCCCTGGAAGAGCCCGCAATCGACGAGGATGCGCTTGTCGCCGGCCTCGACCAGGTAACGCGATCCGGTGACGGTCGCATTCGCGCCGAGGAATCGGAGGCTGAAATGGGCTGTTTGCGGGGATGGGGTCGTTGCGCTCATCGCTTTTCGTCCTCTGGTCCCGTGCTGGTCGTGCCTGGGGATGGATCCTGGTCCGCACCGGCAAGCGATCCGGGCGCTTTCGCATCGGGGGCGTCAGCCGTCGCCAGGGGATAGGCGATGGGCGCATCGATCCATGGTTGGATCGCGGCGCGGATCGCCGTCTGTGCCGCCACGGTCGTCCCGGTCGCGGTCTCGGGCCGTGGATCGAGCGCGTCGCTCGCATGATTGGCCAGCAGCGACAGGCGGACTTGCGGGTCGATCGTGGTCAGCCGGGAATGGCGCACGCCGTTCCGGGCCGCGGCATCGCGCTGCGCATCGGCGACGCGCCGGCCCTGCCAGGTCGCGAGTTGACAAGCGGACGCGGGGCCGAGGGGGCCGCGTTCATCGATCAGTTCCAGCGCACCCTGCATGGTTCCGCAGGCCAGCGTGTTCCCGATCAGGTCGGCATGCTCGACAGCGCGGGCACCTGCGTAGTCGATGCCCAGCGCATGCAATGCATCGGCGAATCCGATCAGGCCGATGCGCAGTTCGGCCGCATCCGACAGCGCCCCGTTCATCGCGACCAGCGCGTCGTCCAGCATGCGCACCGCCAATCCGGCGACATGGGCGAAGCGCTCGTCGTCGAACCGCGCCTGCCGCGTGCGCGGAGCGATCACGAAAGCGGACACGTTCAACACGGCGCAGGGCGATGCGATGGAGGCCAACCCGGTAGCGGTACCGGCGATGCGCAGCAGGCGCTCGTCGGGCAGCAGTTGCCAGCGGCTGAACGCATCCGCATAGCGGCGCGCCCAATGCTGTCCTTCCAGGTTCGCCGAAACGATCGCATTCGCCACCCGCCACCACGTTGCGTCGATGGTCCTGTCGTGCAGGCGGTCCGCATCGCGCCAGCGGAACCAGTTGTCCCAGGCGTCCACGGCGGCAGGAGCGGTGAACCGGGTTGCGCGAACCACGTTGCGATCTCAGTTTGCGGCGCCTGGGCGAATGCGTCGATCTTCCCAGCGCCGTGCGTGCGCAATTTGACCAGCATCAAGAAACCGTGCGAATTGCCCGCCGAGGGAGCCCGGTTACCGCTTGTTACATTCGGTTACACGATGCACATCGGCCCGTGCATCGGCGTTGTTAGCTTGTAGGCGTGCATCAAGCACCGACCGGAGCCGCAGCCATGTTGGATTCGCAAGCAGTCGTCGTCGAGCCCGGTCAGGTTGCCGCCGATTTCCATGTGCCGTCGATCCCGCGTCGCCGCGCCGCTTGCGGATTCGAGGAACTGGTGCAGGGATTGCCGTTGCGGCGCCGTCGGGTCTGCGCGAAGGAGTACGTGTTCCGCGCCGGCCAGCCGCGGCAGTCGCTGTTCCTGATCCACGCCGGCTTCTTCAAGACCTGCTTGGTCAGCGCGGACGGCCGCGAGAAGATCACCGGTTTCCGCCTGCGTGGCGACCTGCTCGGCCTGGATGCGCTCGACATGCAGAGCTACGCCTGCGACGCGATGGCGCTGGATATCGGCGAGGTCTGGGAGTTGCCGTACGCGCAACTGCGCGACAGCCTGCCGGATTTCCAGGAGCGCCTCACGTCCGTGCTCGCCAGCGAGATCCGTCGCGACTGGGGCTGGATGCTCGCGGTCGGCACCCTATCGGCCGAACAGCGGGTGGTGTCGTTCCTGCTCGACCTCGCGTCGCGCCTGCAGGCGCTCGGCTTCAGTCCGCGCAGCTTGATGCTGCGCATGACCCGCGCCGACCTCGGCAATTTCCTTGCCCTGCAACTTGAAACCGTGACGCGCGCGCTGTCGCACCTGCAGGCCCGGGGAATGATCGGGGTGGATGGCCGGCAGATCCGGATCGAGGATCCGGCCGGCTTGCGCGCGATGCTCGGCGTCGCGCAGGCGGCCGCGGCCTAGTTAGCTGGTGCGACTGCGACGCGCGAGCGCACGCCGCGCGGCAGCTGCAAGTTGTTCGCGGCGGAACGGCTTGCGCAACAATTCGAAACGGTTGCCATCGGATGGCGCGGGGCGCGTGAGCGAATCCTCGTAGCCGGACGTCAGCAGCACCGCGAGGTCGGGGCGCAGGCGCAACGCCGCCTGCACCAGTTCGTTGCCATCGAGCCCGTTGCCGAGCATCACATCGCTGAAGAGCAGGGCGATGCTGCGGTCGTGGTCGTCCTGGAGCCGGCGCAGCGCTTCTTCGGCATCGCCGACGGCGTCGACCCGGTAGTCCAGCGACCGCAGGAAGGCCGCCGAGATGCTGCGGACGGCGGGTTCGTCCTCGACGACCAGCACGGTTTCGCCAGCTCCCGTGCTGGCGGCGGTCATGGCGGGCGCGGATGTTTCGCGCGCTGCCGTTGCAACGGGGATGTACAGGTCGACCCGCGTGCCGTAGCCAAGTTCGCTGTCGAATTGCAGGTAGCCACCGCTCTGACTGACGAACCCATAGACCATGCTCAGGCCGAGGCCGCTGCCGCGCCCGACATCCTTGGTGGTGAAGAACGGCTCGACCGCGCGCGCCAGCGTTTCCTCGTTCATGCCATGGCCGGTGTCGGCGACCGAAAACACGACGTAGTGGCCAGCGGCCAGTTCCGGAAAGGCTTCGCCGGAAGCGACCCGGCACTCGCGCGCCGAGAGCTTGAGTTCGCCGCCTCGCGGCATCGCATCGCGCGCATTCAGGGCGAGGTTCACCAGCGCCGCATCGAGTTGAGTCGTGTCGGCGTAAGCGTTCGCGATGCCCGCGTCGCATTCCACGTCGATCCGGATCGATTCGCCGAGCGTACGTCGCAGCATCAGTTCGAGATCGCGCAACAGGGCGGGTGCGTCGATCGCCTGCGGATTCAGGCGCTGGCGCCGCGCGAACGCGAGCAGCTTGGAGGTCAGTTCGGCACCGCGCGCGACCGAGCGCAGCGCGCTGGCGATCAGTTCCGATGCCTCCGGGCCTTGCGGATATTCCAGTTCGAGCAACTGCAGGCTGCCCGACATGATCGTGAGCAGGTTGTTGAAGTCGTGCGCAATGCCGCCGGTGAGCTGGCCGACCGCTTCCAGCCGCTGCGAATGCGCGAGCTGTTCCTCGGTGCGTCGCCGCTGCATCAACGCGGCGAGCAGGTGCGCGACCGACTGCAACAGGTGCAGCGCATCGTGGTCGAAGCGATGGGGCTGGCTCGAGAGCGCGATCAGCGCCCCCATCGGCCGGTCGCGGTCGAGCAGGGGAATCACCACGCCACTGCGCGCATCGTTGCCTAGCGGAATCAGGGCCGAATCGCCGCCGAGAGGCGCGCTGTCTGCCACGCCAAGGGGGCCGCCACTCGCCAGCGCCTGCCAGATCGGGGAATTGAGGGGACTCAATGCCCGCTCCAACTCGTGCCAGTTTTCCTGTGGACCGGATGCGGCGCGAATCTCGATGCCATCGCCCGAGGGACGCACGAATCCCAACGCCACGGTTTCCGCTCCGAGCGTCTCGGTCAGCAACGCTGGCACGACCTGGATCACGCTTTCGTCGTCGGCGGACTCCAGCGCGAGCTGGCCGATGCGCGCGACCAGGGTGTCGTAGCTCGCCCTGACCAGCGCCTGCCGCACGCGCTGGGTTTCGGAGACGTCGCGAATGGACGCGAGATAGCGGGTTTCGCCGCCGCCATCGATGGGGCTGAGCGCGATCTCGACAGGAAACTGCTGGCCATCCAGGCGTTGCCCGGTCAGCGCCTGGCCGGTATCGCCCATCGGGCGGATGCGCGGATTGGCCATGTACTGGGACTGGTGCCCACGATGGCGATCACGCACGCCTTCCGGCATCAGCGCTTCGACGCGCAGTCCGACCAGCCCTGACGCCGGGTATCCGAACAGCGTTTCCGCCTGTGCGTTGGCGACCACGATGCAGCCGCTGCTGTCGACCACGATCAACGCATCGGGAATGCTGTCGAACAGTTCCGAGAACATCCGGGCTCAGCCTTGCCTGACCGTGGCGGCAAGAACGTAGCCCGCTCCGCGCACGGACTGGATCAGTCGCGGGCGGGTCGGGTCGATTTCGATCTTGCGGCGCAGGCGGCCGATCTGGACGTCGATCGAGCGGTCGTACGGTCCCGCGTCGCGAGCGTGCATGCTGTTCATCAACTGGTCGCGGCTGAGTACCTGGTTCGGTCGTTCCAGCATCGCCTGCAGCAGTTCGAATTCGCCGCTCGTGAGGACGACGTCGTGGTCGTCGCGATCGGTCAGCCGCCGCGACGTCGGATCCAGGCGCATGCCGTCGAAGCGGAACCCGCCGTTCGCCGGCGCGACATCCTGCGCTGGCTCCGGTCGGGTGCGGCGCAACACGGAGCGGACGCGCGCGAGCAGTTCGCGCAGGTCGAAGGGCTTGGTGACATAGTCGTCGGCGCCGAGTTCGAGGCCGACCACGCGTTCGACCGATTCGCCGCGACCGCTGACTACGATGACCGGCCCGCGCCAGTGGCCTTGCAGGTGGCGCAACAGGGACAGCCCGTCTTCGTCTGGCAGGCCGAGGTCAAGCAGGATGAGGTCGATCGATTGCCCCGGGAGGAACGCACGCAACTGTGCGCCGCTCGCGGCCGTGCTGGTCCTGCAACCGTTCCCGCCCAGGTAGCGGGAGAGCAGGGCGGCGATCTCGGCATCGTCGTCCACGATGAGCACGTGTGGTTGCGATGGGCTGATGGGCGTAGCTGTTGCCTGCATCGGGACGCCTGCTGTCGATCCTTGACCACGGACAGGGTACAACGCGTGCGCGTGGGGCGTACGGATCGGATCGCACCCGCAAATCGGCCATCGCGTTTCTTGCGGGATGGTTCGCGTGCAGCCGCACCCGCTGCGGCCAAGGTTGACCAGGGTCAACGCTACGGCGGTTTGGTCTTGCCCTTGCGTTCGTCGTCCGCCCACACTCGGCGTACACCTCCCTGGGTTCCCGGTCGGATTCGTTTTCACATGGCGCCACCGTCTGACGAGATCACCGGTTTGGGAGTCGCCATCGGCATCGGCCTGCTGGTCGGCGTCGAACGCGAACGCGCCAAGGGACTCGGCCCGGATCGGGCGGTGGCAGGCATCCGCACGTTCACCCTGCTTGGATTGCTCGGGGCGCTCGCACACCTGATCGGGGACTACGGCGTGCTGGTGGCCGGCCTGTTCGTCGCCCTCGCGGTGGTCGCAAGCTACCAGCGCACGCGGACCACCGATCCGGGACTCACGACGGAAGTGGCGATGCTGGTGACGTTTGCGCTCGGGGTGCTGGCGATGCAGGCCGCGTCGATCGCCGCCGGGATGGGGGTGCTGGTCACCCTGGTGCTTGCCGCGAAGTCGCGGATGCACCGGTTTACCCGGCAGGTGCTGACGACGCAGGAGATGCACGACCTGCTGCTGCTCGCCGCCGCCGCGTTCGTGGTGCTGCCGCTGCTGCCCGATCGGTCGATCGACCCGTGGGGCGCACTCAATCCGCACCGGATCTGGATGCTGGTGGTCGCGGTGATGGCGGTGAGCTCGGCGGCCTACGTGGCGTTGCGTGCGTTCGGGGCGCAGTTGGGGCTGGCGCTGGCGGGACTCGCTGGAGGCTTCGTATCGAGCACCGCGACGATCGCGGCGATGGGCGACGGCGCCAGGGCCAATCCGCAATCGAACGCGGCGTTCGCGAGCGCGGGCTTGCTCTCGAACGTGGCCACGATCATCCAGATGGTGGTCGTGCTGACGACGCTGTCGCCGCCCTTGCTGGTGCGCGCGGCATGGCCGCTGGTGGCGGCCGGCGCAGTGGCGACGGCTGCCGCGGTGTTCGCCAGCTGGAAGGCGTTTTCGACATCCGTGGAAACGCCTGGCATGGCCGGCAATCGACCCTTCGACCCGAAGCGCGTGCTCGGTTTCGTCGCGATCCTGACCTTGATCCTGCTGTTCGCGGCGATCGCGCGCCATTGGCTGGGTGCGGCCAGCCTGCCGTGGGTGCTCGCCGCATCGGGCCTGGCCGATGTCCACGCGGCAGCCGCATCCGCTGCGCAGATGGTCGCGACCGGGCAGGTACGCGTCGAGCCGGCGCTGGTCGCGATCCTGGCCGCGATGACGGCGAACTCGTTCGGCAAGTGCCTGATGGCCGCCGCGCGCGGGGGGCGGCGCTACGCCGCGCGGGTGATCCCGGGCATCGTGCTGATGATGATCGCGTTCGCCGCCACGATGGTGCTGACCCAACCCGCGCAGGCATCCCCCGGCCAGGTTGCTGCGCAGCATGGCGATGTCCGCGGCTTGCCGGAGCACAACGTTCCGGCCTCGGTGCGGTTGGCCTCCAGCAACCAGGATGCGTCTCGATGAACCACGGCAGCCACAACCGCCTGCGCCTCGTGCGTGCCGGCATCGATACCTACCAGCAGCCCGTCGTGTACATGCATCGCGATTGCGAGGTCTGTCGCGCGGAAGGATTTTCAGCCTTCACCCGCGTGCTGGTGCGCAGTGGCGGGCGTGAAATCGTCGCCAAGCTCAACGTCGTCGACGACCATCGTTTCGGGTTGGACGTCGCCGCGTTGTCGGAAGTCGGCTGGGAATTGCTCCAGCCCGGCGACGATGCCTGGGCAGAATTCAGCCATCCGGATCCGCCGGCCTCGACCCCGGCCCTGCGTGCCAAGGTGTATGGCCAGCGCCTGAGCGAACGGGATTTCATCGGCCTGATGCGCGACACGGTGGACAACCGTCTCTCCGAGATCGAGCTCGCGGCCTTCGTGACGGCCTGCGCCGGCGACCGGCTCGACCAAGCGGAAACCATCGGCCTCACCCGCGCGATGGTCGCGGTCGGCAAGCGCATCGGCTGGGGCGGCGGTGCGGTGCTCGACAAGCATTGCGTGGGTGGGTTGCCGGGCAATCGCACGACGCCGATCGTGGTCGCCATCGTCGCCGCGGCGGGACACCGGATTCCGAAGACGTCCTCGCGCGCGATCACCTCGCCCGCGGGTACCGCCGACACGATGGAAGTCATGGCTCCCGTCGCGCTGGACCTGGACGCGATGCGTCGCGTCGTCGAGCGCGAAGGCGGTTGCATCGTCTGGGGCGGCAACGTCCGCCTGAGTCCGGCCGACGATGTGCTGATCCGGGTCGAGCGCCCGCTGGATTTCGACAGCGAGGGGCAGCTCGTCGCCAGCGTGCTGTCGAAGAAGGTCGCGGCCGGATCCACCCACGTTCTGATCGATATCCCGGTGGGACCGACCGCGAAGGTGCGTTCGACACCAGCGGCCGACGCGCTCGAAGCGCGGCTCGTTGCGACCGCGAAGGCAATGGAACTGACCCTCGCGGTGCTGCGTACCGATGGGCGCCAGCCGGTGGGTTGGGGCATCGGCCCGGCGCTGGAAGCGCGCGATGTGCTGCGCGTGCTGCGCGGCGATGCGGATGCGCCGGCCGATCTGCGCCAGCGCGCGTTGGACCTGGCCGCTGCGCTGCTCGGCCTCGCCCCGGGTGCGCACCCGGGGCGCGGCATCGACTCAGCAAGCGCGCTACTGGACAACGGCGCGGCGCTGCGCAAGTTCATGGCGATCTGCGAAGCCCAGGGCGGATTCACCGAGCCGGCCATGGCAGCGCACAGGCATGCGGTGGCCGCGGTTCGCGGAGGCTATGTCCTCGAAGTGGACAACCGCCGGCTCGCGAAAGTCGCCAAGCTCGCCGGTGCGCCCGCCAGCGCGAACGCCGGCATCGAATTCCGCCTGCGCATCGGCGGCAGTGTCCGTGCGGGCGAACCCTTGTACGAGGTGCATGCGCAGACCAAGGGAGAACTGGAATACGCCCTCGACTACGCGACCATGCACCCGGGCATCGTGACGATCGGAGAGATGCTGTGAACCGTGTACTGCTGCCTTTCCCCGCCCAGCGCCCGCTCGCCGTGGCGATGGCGCCGCTGATGCATGCACGCGTCGGACGGCTGGAATGGCGTCGTTTCCCCGACGCCGAATCGCTGGTCGCGGTCGACGAGGGTCTTGCGGGGGCGGATGTGGCGATCGTGGCGAGCCTGCGCCATCCCGACGAACTCGCGCTCGCGATGCGTTTCGCGGCAGCCACGGCGCGCGAATTCGGCGCGCGCAGGGTCGGGCTGATCGCGCCGTACCTCGCCTACATGCGCCAGGACAAACGCTTCCATCCCGGCGAATCGGTCAGCGCTCCGCTGTTCGCCGGATTCCTCGAAGAGAGTTTCGACTGGCTGGTGACCGCCGATCCGCACCTGCATCGCAACCCGGAACTCTCCAGCCTGTTCCGCATTCCCACCCGGTGCGTCGCGACGGCTTCGTTGGTGGCCGACTGGATCCGCGACAACATTGCGGATGCGATCGTGATCGGACCCGATGGCGAGAGCGATCAATGGGTGTCCGACATCGCCATGCGCGCCGGCATGCCGTACCAGGTCCTGGACAAGACCCGGCGGGGCGATCGCGACGTCGAGGTCAGCCTGCCGGACCCCGAAGCGGCACGCGGCCGGACCCCGGTCATCGTCGACGACATCGTTTCCTCCGGACGGACCGCCATCGAAACCGTGGGACACCTGAAGCGGCTCGGGCTGCCGGCTGTCTGCATCGCGATCCACGCGGTCTTCGCCGGTGACGCTTACGAGCAACTGCTCGCCGCCGGCGCCACCCGCGTGGTCAGCACGGACTCGATCCCGCATGGATCCAACGCGATACCGATCGGCGGACTGCTGGTGCAGGCTTGCATGGAACTGCTCGCCGACGAGGACCGATAAACCGGTCGAACCCGCCGACAACACCGAAGCCGCACTCGGCAGCGACATCACGTCGTTGTCGCTGGAGGGCTACGCCCTGCTGAAGGTCGCCGGCAAGATCGCCGGATTGGAGGGCCTGCGCAAGGAACTCTCGGCGCGCTTCAACAAGACGCACGCGCCGAATGCCACCTGCGGCAGCGACGAAGGAGGAGGCGGCGGGCGCCAAGGACTGACCGAACCCGGCTGGCAGGGCTGGACCGCCGTTGATGTGTGGCGGTCCAGCTGACATGCGCAGCGGCCTCGCGACACTGACGCACAGTCTCGCGACACCCAAAAAGCCTCATCGATGACGCTTTTTTTGGTTCTCCCGGCACTCAAAACGGGACGACGATTACCCTGCGAGGCTCGACGGAGACTGGAAACGGGTGGGAGGTGAGCTGTCGCAGGTCTGCGTTGAGCAAAAAAGCATCAGCGTTGAGCGGAATTGGCGCGGCGTTGAGCGAAAAAGCGTCAGCATTGGACCGGACTGCCATCAACGTTGAGTGGAAAAGTCTCGACGGAGGACAGAATCGGCTCGGCGTTGAACCGAATCGACTCAACGTGAGGGTGTCAGGAATCTTGTGTGTGAGGCATACCATGAGCCCAAGGAGGCCGTATGCCCCGCAAGACCAAGCCCCAGATCGCCGTTCCGGCGGTCGATATTCCCGAAGAATGGCTGGATCGATTGTTCCCGTCCCCTATGCTCTGTCCCTTTACTCTTCAGCGGCGGTCGCGATGGAAATCGCCCTTGCCGACATGGGCAGTGACAAACACCGTGACGCCGCCGTGCGGGGCATCGCAGCCACCGTAGTGTTTGACGACATTGACCGTGCCCTCGTTGTAGCTGCCGCTAACGTGACTGCCGGCGACAACGGTGGTTCTGATGCTGCCGTGGACCTGCGGCTTGTCGTAGACGGCGTCTTCGCAGGTGGGTTCTGCACCGACATTTTCGATGCGGGCTATTTTCTCGGCATCGCTCAAGCCGGAAGCGCTGGCGCTCTGCGTGGCTGCGGACGCATCGGAAGCCGGGACCTCGCTGGCTACCGGCGGCTTGAAACTCTGCGACATCGGTGCCGATTGCGCCCAGACCGAGCCAACCAGCAGTACGCCCGCGATGACACCGATGCTCTGCTTCATGGCGCAATTCTCCGAGGTTTGGCGGGCCCGGCGCACGAGACGACCGGGTGTTGACGTCCGACTTGGAGATCGCTCGTGGGGTGAAGTTCCCGCCACGTTTGCGTGCTTGCACGCGCGGTTCAGGCAGCAGACGGTCAGAAAGACGATGGGCACCTCGCGGTGCCCATCGGTGATGCGGTGCGACTCGAGCAAACGTCGATCAGGAAGTCGAACGCTCCGCACGCAGCCACGCTGCGCGCGATGCCTGGCGCGCATCGTCCCAGCTCAAACGGGAAGAACCCTTGTTCTTTTCCCAGTCGGCCTCGAGGCGCGATTCGGCCTGGTCCCACGGAAGATCGCCGTATGCATCGCGACCCACGTAACCGGCGCGATACGCCGGAGCGTAATCGTCGTAGGTGTACGCGCTGTTGAAGTACGGCTCCTTGCCGAACTCGCTGCGCCAGAACTTCTCTTCCACGGTCGGATTGATCGCTTCGCCTGCGCCATGGCCCGCTGCCGCGCCGACAATCGCGCCGACAACGCCACCTACCGCCATGCCGATCGGACCGGCAATCGCGCCAGCCGCCGCACCTGCAATCGCGCCGCCGGTGGAGCCCACGGCCGTGCCGATCGGATGCGAGCCGGGCGCATCGGTGATGGGATCGCGGTTCTTCGCCTTCGCTTCGGCATTCTCGCCGACAACCTTCGCTGCGCTGTCGTAGTCCTTCTGCTGCTTGCCGGCGGCGTTGGCTTCGGCCTTCGCGCAGTCCTGGTCGGTCTTGCCGATTTTCTCGTTGGCATCGGCGGTGCTGGATTCCTTCGCGGCCTTTTCGTAGCTCTTGGCATGATCTTCGGCAGCCTTGCCATCGGCCTTCGCGAAGTTCGCGTCGGCCTTGTCGATCTTCTTGGCAGCGGATTCCGCCGCGTCGCTGCGGATGGTGTTGGCGCGTTCGATCTGCTTTTCGTTCTGGTCCGTCATGGGTGTACTCCTGATGAAATGTCTTGTAGCGAGGCGGAGCGCTGCACGTGCTGCTGATCATCCGTGCGTCTCCGGGGCACACTATTCGTCCGCGCACATGAATCGCATCCGTCGACTTCGTCACCGAGTCGGCACCACCTAACACTTGATTAAGAATGAGTGTCGGCGATGGCTGGCAAAGGGGACGGCAGTTATTGTTGATTAACTGCCGTCCCCTTATCGCTCTGTTCGGGAATCTTCATGCCATTCAAGACATGGACATCGCGCTGTGGATGCAGGCTTACCTCCATGGCCGTATGCTGCGCCTTCGTTTGCTGGCGCTGTCGATCTGGCCGCGTGGCGAGTTGGTCCCCCGACACTCGCGGAATCTTGATCGCCTTCCGCTCCATTTAGCGCGTCAGGAGTTAGTGCATTTTCGGACACGTTGCTGGCTGCACAACATGACCCGGCGCTTGCGTTGCCGACAACGGATCCGCGCGCAACGCGGGTTGATCATCCACTTCCAAAGGTGCGGGCCGTCGAGAGGCAAGAAGCGATGATCAGGAACACAGATGGTGGCAAGACTGGGCCCGTTGCTCCTGGCAGGGGAAGCTTTTGGCGCATCGTCCTGCCGATCGCGGTGCTGGTCGCCGTGCAGGTGTTCCGGTTTTCAGCCACGCGCTCGCAGATCCAGTTGCCGGATGCGCCGCCGCCGCCGTCGGCTTCCTACCTTGCGGCGGCCAGCAAGGCCGAGCAGATCGCCGACCCCATGCAGCGTTGCCTGGCCTATCCAGATCTACCGGGCAATGTCTGGCCGAAGGGAGCTGGGCAGGCGCGCTGCTACATCTCCGACGACCCGAAACCATCGCTTGGCGAACTCGCTGGTCTGCTGGCCCAGCCCGACGGGATCAAGCAGCTCGATACCCGCTACGCCTCGATCCTTCTGGCGCACTACGCCGATCCGCATCATGGCGATGGGCTGTTCAATGCTTTCGACGGATACGAGACGGTCGAAGGGAGCGAGCTCGCCGACGCGTGGTACGCGAAGGATCCGGACAGCGCATATGCGCGTCTGGCCAAGGCAGCGTCGCTGGTGGCGGCTGCCAGCCGGGCACGCGGCACGGACTACGAGCGCAACACATCGAGCGCGCAGCTTGCCGCGATGCACTCACTGTTCGTACAGGCCGAGCCTTTGCTTGACCAGGTGACAAAGAGTCAGCCGCGTTTGTCGCCGGCCTGCGTCTACCAGATGGTCATGTACCGGCTCGACTCGCAGTGGCGCAAGTACCGCGCGGCCGGCAAACACTGCCTGAAGGTCGACCCGCTGTCGTTCCAGGTCCAGCACGAATGGCTGTACCAGTTCGACACTCGGTGGGGCGGAAAATCTGCCGCCCTCGAACGCGCCGCGATGGAGCTTAAGCCGCTTTATGCCAGCAGCCCGGTGCTGTCCTCGTTGCTCGCAGAAGCTGCAGGACGCAGGGTGTACCTGCGGGTCGACGACGACCTGAAGCTGGCGCCGATTGCAGTGATGCTGGACCGCGTCGCCATGCTAGGGCCGGATCCGTTTTATATCGCCCGCGCCGGACTAGGCGCCGAACAGACCGGCCATCTGGAAAAGGCAATGGCGTATGCCTCGCAGGCGGTGCGGCTGGCGCCGATGGACCCGAACATCTTGATGGTGCGGGCAAAGATGCGAATGCGGCATGCCGATCCGACAGGCGCCCTGGCGGACGTTCGCCGCGCGGCTGCCGCTGCGGCCAGCGCCTGCGACGCGTGCAGCGATCATGTCGATATCGGATTGCGGTTCGCGCAACTGGGCGATGCCGCCAGCGCGCGCGCCGAGTACACATTGGGGATGCGCGACCCGGTGGACACCGAGACGGCCGAGGTCATGCTGTGCCAGACTTGGTTTTCGGGGCCGCCCGAGGGGAAGGCAAAGGCGGATACCTGTTCCGCCGATCTGGTCAACCGTTATCCGAACAATCACAGGGCACTCTACGACCGTGCGTCATTCCTGTACTACGTGAAAGATCCACGCGCGGTCGAGATGGCGCAGCGCCTGCGCAAGATGATCGCCGACAGCAACGACCCCGACGATCACGCGTTGCTCCTCCAGCTCAATGCCCTCGAACGATCGAGCCCTCGGCCCGGCGCACCCGACCCGACCACGGTGACCGCCGCGCCGCACAACGACCACGAGATCTACGCGAACGCGAGCCTGTACCGGTTGGAGTTGAACTTCTGCCAGGACACTTCCGACCCTGCGCAGATCGCCGCAGGGCAGAAGGCCTATGTGTCATGGTTGAATTCGAGAATGCCCGCGATCAAGCGCTACCAGAAGACGCCGGGTTTCAATTCCTGCCCGCCATCGGAGTGCTCGACGCCTCCACCCGATCCCCTCAGCGCGCCGATGAAGGACTCGCATGACAAGATCGATCCGGCGGAAGCTGCGAGCGAATGCAGGCAGGTGATCGGGGATCTTGAAAAAGACACGCCAACAGCGAATGGCGCGCCAAGCCCATAGCCCGCAAAGGGGCCTTCAGAGGCAAGAACAGAGGCAAGAACAGCGCCGATGCGGCGGGTCGATGAAGGCGGTTGTTGTCGAAGGGACGCTGGAACTGCTGAGGACGAACCACGGCACGCGCATGGGTACGCGGCCTGCGGTGACCGGCTCTTGTTGAACGAAAACAGGGAAACTGGGGACAGACCCATCGTGGTCTTGTCCCCAATCATTCACGTCCTCTAGCTTGTTCTGCGTCTGCTGCGTCGCCCCTCAGGGAAATTCTTCAGTCTGGCTGTACGACAGATTCACTTGGGAGCCGCCGTCGTCGTCGCCGCGGATTGAAAACTGCGCACGCCGCCCGCCATTGCTGAAGTCGAGCGTGAAGCCCTGGGGCAAGAAAGAATCGGGCGAGGCTCAAGGACAAGGTCGCCGAGATCTTCAGTTCTACTTTGGGTGAAGTGACTGATCCAAAGCAAGCGATCCTGAACCACGCGACCTACGCGGATGCAGTTCGCACCGCGAGTCTGACTGTTCGTGGGTGGGGCAACACTCACTCTTTCTGCACGATGACCTCGGCCACGAACTGGCCCTTGCTGACGCTGCGCACCGACATCACGTAATCGACGCTGGGCATGGGTGGCTCCGACTCGATGCTCGGGTGAGCTTAACCCCGGACGGCGCATGCGTGGGGCCGCGCGGGGCAGGGCGATCCGAGGTGCGCAGGGAAGGGGGCTGAGGCCAGGCCTTGATGCTGCCGCAGCGGCCACGTCAGCGCATTCGGCCTGCTCCGGGCCCGCTCCGGCGCAGTCGCCCGCACCCTGATCCGGCTCGGCAACGGCGCGTCCCATCAGGATCGCCGCAACCGGTTTGCAGGTTGATCCAGATCAATATCGGTCTTCCTCGCCGCGGGCAGCATGGACGCACCCTCCGATGCAGCGGCCCTTGCATGAGTACCGATGCACCCACGAAGCCCTTGAGTCCGGGTCCGGATCATCCGCGCTGGATCGAGTCCCTGCGCGACGGCACCCAGGTCGGCATCCGCCCGGTCACGAAGCTGGACGCCGCTGCCGAGCGCGCTTTCATTGAAGGCCTGTCGCCCGAGGCGCGGCGCTTCCGCTTCCTCGGCCAGTTGGGCAATCCGACCAGTGCGTTGATCAAGCAGTTCACCGACATCGACTACGACCACGAGATGGCGTTCGCGGCGGTGATCCCCGATGGAGATCATGAAAAGTTCATCGGCGTCAGCCGTTACAGCGCGGCGAGCGACGGATCGAGTTGCGAATGCGCGGTCACCGTCCTCGATGCGTGGCACCACAAGGGACTCGGCTCCGCGTTGATGAAGCACCTGATCGACGTCGCGAAGTCGCGGGGCATCCTCTACATGTATTCGATGGATGCGGCCGCGAACAACGACATGGCCGAACTCGCGAAGTACCTCGGGTTCACCCACAGCGGCGATCCCGCCGATCCGACCCAGGTCCTGCACGGCCTCTGGCTCTAGCGGCCGCGGATCCGGCCGGAAGCCGCACGCACGCAACGCATACGAAAAACGCAACGCATACGAAAGGGATCGCACATGGCCGCAGGGGCATCGGCAGCAACGTACAACGACAAGGTCGTGCGCCAGTTCACCGCGATGACCGTGGTCTGGGGCGTGGTCGGCATGCTGGTCGGCGTGTACATCGCCGCCGAGCTGTACTGGCCGCAACTGAACATGGGCATCCCGTGGCTCAGCTACGGCAGGTTGCGCCCGCTGCACACGAACGCGGTGATCTTCGCGTTCGGCGGCTGCGGACTGATGGGCACCAGCCTCTACATCGTGCAGCGCACCTGTCATACGCGCCTTTTCTCCGACACGCTTGCGGCGTTCGTATTCTGGGGCTGGCAGGCGGTGATCGTGGCCGCAGCGATCACCCTGCCGCTGGGCATCACCCAGGGCAAGGAATACGCCGAGCTCGAATGGCCGATCGACCTGCTGATCACGATCGTCTGGGTCGCGTACGCGGTGGTGTTCTTCGGCACGATCGCGAAACGCAAGGTCAAGCACATCTACGTCGCGAACTGGTTCTACGCGAGCTTCATCGTGGCGGTCGCGCTGCTGCACATCGTCAACAGCATGGCGATGCCGGTGACGCTGTGGAAATCCTATTCGGCCTACACCGGCGCGGTCGATGCGATGGTGCAGTGGTGGTACGGCCACAACGCGGTCGGCTTTTTCCTGACCGCCGGTTTCCTCGGGATGATGTACTACTTCGTGCCAAAGCAGGCCGGGCGCCCGGTGTATTCGTACCGGCTGTCGATCGTGCATTTCTGGGCGCTGATCGCGATCTACATGTGGGCCGGCCCGCACCACCTGATGTTCACCGCATTGCCCGACTGGGCACAGTCGGTCGGCATGGTGTTCTCGCTGATCCTGCTGGCGCCGAGTTGGGGCGGCGCGATCAACGGGATGATGACGCTGTCCGGCGTCTGGCATAAGTTGCGCACCGACCCGATCCTGAAGTTCCTGATCGTCGCCATCTCGTTCTACATGATGAGCACGTTCGAGGGGCCGATGATGTCGATCAAGACGGTCAACTCGCTCTCGCACTACACCGACTGGACGATCGGCCACGTGCATGCCGGCGCTCTGGGCTGGGTGGCGATGATCACGGTCGGCTCGATCTACTCGATGCTGCCGCGCCTGCTCGGGCAGGAACGCATGCACTCCATCAAGGCGATCGACCTGCATTTCTGGCTGCACACGATCGGTGTGGTGTTCTACATCTCCTCGATGTGGATCGCCGGGGTAATGCAGGGCCTGATGTGGCGCGCCACGAACCCCGACGGCACGCTGACCTACAGCTTCGTCGAATCGCTCAACGCCACTTATCCGTACTACCTCGGCCGCCTGTGCGGAGGCCTGCTCGCGCTCAGCGGAATGCTGGTCATGGCCTGGAACGTTTTCCGCACGTGGCAGCAGGCGCCCG
>JBBQHA010000010.1:0-49763 GCA_038323475.1 Lysobacterales bacterium | reverse complement strand
TCGCCGCGGCGTTGTCCGGCTGGTTCGGATGGCGCGCGGCGCATGCGCCGGAGTTGACGCCCGAGCGCGCAACCGCGCCCGAAGTGACGGCGCGCGACTGACGCGCAGCACGCGCGATCAGGCCGCCCTGCCGACCGCGCGCGATGGCTGTTGCGCGGCAGCGACGAGTTCGGCCGGATCGAAATCGTCGACCGAGATCGCGTCCAGGGTCATCGTGCGCAGCTCCTCGAGCTGGGTCTTTTCCTCGGCGGTGATCCAGCCTTCGGCGACGCCTTCGGCGAGTTGGCTCGGGAAATCCAGCGCCTCGATGTCGCTGTTCTTGAGCGCTTTCCAGAACTTGCGCTCGACCGGCTCGGCGAGCACGACCCTGGCGAGATAGCTGTTGATGCGACCGGCGGGATTGTTCTCGCCCGGGGTCAGGAACAGGCCTTCGGCGAGGCGGTCGCGCGCGTCGGACGGCGACATCAGCAGGGCGGCTGCGCGATGGCCGAGCCGGTCCGACGGCGGCTGCGCGCGGCGGCCCAATGGGAACACCAGCGCCCACAGCAGCCAGCCGACCGGACGCACCGGGAAATTGCGCAGTGCGCCGGACAGCGCGACTTCCATCTTGTGCACAGCGTCGTGGAAGGCCCAGGCGAGCAGCGGCTGGTCGGATGCCGGGCAATCCTCGTCGTGGTAGCGCTTGAGCATGCTGCTCGCGATGTAGAGCTGGCTGAGCACGTCGCCGAGCCGCGCGGAGAGTTTTTCCTTGAACTTCAGCTTGCCGCCGAGCAGCAGCATCGAGGTATCGGCCATCAAGGCGAGCGCCGCCGAATAGCGATTGAGCTTGCGGAAGTAGCGGCGCGTGTACGCGTCGCCGGGCGCCGTGCCGATCCTCGCGCCGGTCAGGCCGAACCAGCAGGCACGCACGGCATTGGAGATCGCGAAGCCGATATGGCCGAACAGGTTGCGGTCGAATTCCCGCAGGCGCTGCTGCGGGTCTTCGAGGCCGGCTGCCTTCATTTCCTTGAGCACCCAGGGATGGCAGAGGATCGCGCCCTGGCCGAAGATCATCAGGCTGCGGGTCATGATGTTCGCGCCTTCGACCGTGATGCCGATCGGCGCGCCCTGCCAGTTGCGGCCCATGTAGTTGCGCGGACCGAGGATGATGCCCTTGACGCCGTGGATGTCCATCGCGTCCTGCACGACTTCGCGGCCCATGCTGGTGCAGTGGTATTTCGCGATCGTGGACGGCACCGCAGGGTTTTCGCCGCGCGCGACCGCTGCCGCGGTGGCCTCCGACAAAGCGCTGATCGCGTAGGAATTGCCGGCGATGCGCGCAAGCGCTTCCTCGACGCCCTCGAAGCGGCCGATCGACAGGCCGAACTGCTTGCGGATGCGCGCGTAAGCGCCGGTCACGATCGCGGCCATCTTCGCCGAGCCGCTGGAGGTCGAGGGCAGGGTGATCGAGCGTCCGATCGACAGCACCTCGACCAGCATCTGCCAGCCCTTGCCCGCGAATTCCTCGCCACCGATCAGCACCGACAGCGGCACGAACACATCCTTGCCGTGGATCGGGCCATTCTGGAACGGCACGTTGAGCGGGAAATGACGGCGACCGATTTCGACGCCGGGGGTGTCGCGCGGGACCAGGGCGAGACTGATGCCGAGGTCCTTCTTGTCGCCGATCAGGCCATCCGGGTCGTACATGCGGAAGGCGAGTCCGATCAGGGTCGCCACTGGCGCGAGGGTGATGTAGCGCTTGTCGAAGTTCAGCCGGATGCCGATGACGTTGGCGCCGTTCCACGACTGCTTGCAGACGATGCCGTAGTCGGGGATCGAAGTCGCATCCGAGCCCGCGAACGGTCCGGTCAGTCCGAAGCAGGGCACTTCGCGGCCATCGGCCAGGCGCGGAAGATAATGGTCCTTCTGCTCCTGCGTGCCGTAGTGGATCAACAGTTCGCCTGGGCCGAGCGAGTTCGGTACGCCGACGGTCGAGCTGAGCGTGGTGGAGATCGAGGCGAGTTTCTGGATGACCTTGTGGTTGGCCAGCGCACTGAATCCGAGGCCACCGTATTCCTTCGGGATGATCATGCCGAAGAAGCGGTTCTTCTTGATGTAGTCCCAGATTTCCGGCGGCAGGTCGGCGCGGACGTGGGTGATGTCCCAGTCGTTGACCATCTTGCAGACTTCTTCGCAGGGGCCGTCGAGAAAGGCCTGCTCCTCGGCCGTGAGTTCGGGCTTGGGCTGGCCCAGCAGCGCCTCCCATTTCGGCTTGCCGGAAAACAGTTCGCCCTCGAAACCGACCGTGCCGGCTTCCAGCGCGGTGCGTTCGGTATCCGACAGCGGCGGCAGGATCTTGGTGTAGAAATCGAGCAGCGGTCTGGTGATCAGCGGCAGCCGTACCGCCGGAATCAGCAGCGGGATCGCGACCAGCGCGACCAGGACGGCGGCGCCGATGCCGGCCGGGTGGTTCGCCCCGAGCAGTACGCCAGCGAACAACGTGGCCGCCGTCAGCAGCGCCCAGACCAGCAGTGGCAGCCGGTGATATGCGGACACCAGGCCGACCAGCAGCAGGATCAGGAACGGGGCGAGGATGCTCATGTCTGGACTGGCTCCGTGACGAAATTGGGGTGCTGCGCCTGCGACTCCACGCGATCGTGCCTGCCCGCAAGCGTACGCGTTACCGCGAGTCGGTGCCGGTGCTTTGCAGCCACCATACGCGGTAGTATGGTTTGCATCCTGGCACAGCGCAATCGATCCGCAGCCCGATCCGTCCGTGCCCGCGACGCATTCTGTTTTGGCCCCGACCGTATGGATACACTGTGCAGATGCCCGAGACCTCGACCGACCGCAACGAACGCCCCGCGCGCCTGAGCGCCGCCGACTGGGCACAGGGTGCGCTGGACCTGCTCGGCGAACAGGGTCTCGCTGCAGTCGGCGTCGAGCCGCTCGCACGCCGGCTCGGGGTGACCAAGGGCAGTTTCTACTGGCATTTCCCGTCGCGCGAGGCGCTGCTGACGGCGGCCCTGGAACATTGGGAGTCGGTCGAGCAGGAAACCGTGTTCGGCCAGCTCGAAGCGATCTCCGATCCGCGCGAACGCCTGCGCGCGCTGTTCGTGCTGGTCGCGCACGAGGCCAAGACCCACATCATCTATTCGGAATTGCTGAAGGCGCTCGACCATCCACTGGTGCAGCCGGTCATGGAGCGCGTGTCCCAGCGCAGGCTCGATTACCTGTGCGCTTCATTCCGCCAGGCCGGGCTCGGCCGCGCCGACGCCCAGCACCGCGCGCGGCTCGCCTACGCGGCTTATGTCGGATTCCTGCAATTGTCGCTGCAGCTGCACCAGCCGCGGTTGCATCACGACGAGTTCGAGGCTTACGTCGAGCATGTGATGGGGACGTTGATTCCCTGAGACAGCGTGGCTCCGTCGGCAGATCCGTGACCCGATGTCATCGGCCTCGAAGGCCGCCGGAGACGAAACCGATCGCCTTCGAAAGAGTCAGCGCGACCAACGACAGGATCGCGATCGCGAGCGATGGCAGGCCGGCCAGCAGTCCGTAGAACTGCCACGCATGGCTTGGGCCGCAGGGTCCCCAGCCGCCGAGGATCGTCAATCCGAATCCCGCGATCGCGATCGCGAAGCTGGTCGTGAACGTGCGCATCCAGAACGAGGACTGCAGCAGGAACATGGCGGTTTCCTTGCAGGTTGACGTGGAGCCGATACGTAGCGACAGCGCCGGTCTCATGCCGGTCCCGGAGTCGTAGTCTCGGCGCCGTCGCGCCACTCGCGGACGCCCTGTGTCGCGCCGATCGCATCCAGCCAGCGCAGGATGGAACGCACCGTGACGACCCGGTATTCGCCGCCCAGGCGCGCGGCTAGCGGATGGTCGGTGAACACCGTGTTCGCCGAGAACAAGCCCCCGAGCACGCGTTTTCCGTAGGCGATATGGATGGTGTCGGGTTGGTGGTGCAGGGCGATTTCCTCCGCCTGCGCGCTCGTCCGGTCCACGCTGCCTGCGGACGGCAGCTCGGCCGCCGCGAGCACGTCGAGCACCCATGCGGTGGAATTCTGGTAGTCGTGGCTGTCGTAGCGGGCGATCACGCTGTAATGCGGGTCGTGCAGTGCTTCCGCCGCCGAGCTCTGCAGGATGCTGGCCACGCGCTGCGCGAGCTCCGGCCGCAGCCAGACGATGCGAGCGTCCTGGTTCACCAGGTCGTCAGCGAAGAAATTCACCAGGCCTTGCGCATACAGGCTCGATCGCGCGGTGCCGCAGCGGTTGAGCAGGTGGACCACGGTCCAGCGTCCTTCGTTGCGGTCGCGCACCGCGAAGCCGACATGGCTGTAGTGCAGTCCGTAGCGGCTGAGGTCGGTGCCCGAACGCGCGATCAATGCGACCGGAGCGTCGTGTTGCTCGAGCGCCGCATACACGCGTTGCGCGGAATCGGCCGCGGTTGCGAGTTCGCGCGGGCCGATCGCGCGGGTGCCGCAGTTCGTGCCTGCCCAGCAGGCTCCGCCGGCCATGGACAGGAACAGCAACAGGCCGAGCAGGGCCGGTCGCATCGACGGGAGTCGCATGGCTCCGCGCATCTCACAGCTCCCGGTGATGGATCAGCGAGCGGCACAAGGCGTCGGGGACGAAGGCGATCGCTTCCGCGCCCATGCTGATCAATGTGCCTGCGCTGGTGGCGGTGACGATGAGGGCGCTGCCGACCACCAGACCTGTCGCGCGCACCGTCGCTGCACTGACTTCGATGCTGACCGCGACGCCGCGACTTGCCGTTTCGACGCTGAGCTCCACGACGTCTCCGATCGGCCGCATTGCGGTGACCACGAGTTTCGATCCGGCCGGGAGAGCTTCGAGCACAACCGCGGCGCTCGCGGCCGACGGCTCCATCGAGATCGCGGAAACCTGGCTGGCATCATTGGACTGCGCGCGTGCCGGTGGTGCGTGCAGCAGGCTAGCGCAGGCAAGCCCGACCAGGCCGCTGATGGCGACGATTCGGCAAGGATTGTGCATGGCGGGTTCCCTGGTTTGGACGCGCCATGGATCGCATCGATCAGGAAAGCTGGCAACAAAAATAGACGTCAGTTAGTCTTGCTCGGCAGTAAGTATTGGATATCAATACCATGCCCCTACGTCATGAATTGGTCGCTGCGCTCAAGCGCCTGCTCAAGGCGCAGGGCATTACCTATGCCGTGCTCGCCAAGCGCCTCGACCTGAGCGAAGCGGCGGTCAAACGCATGTTTTCCCAACAGGCGCTGAGCCTGCTGCGGCTGGAACAGGTGTGCGACGTGCTCGACATCGGCTTGTCCGAACTCGCCGCCGAGGCGCACCAGGGTCATCCGGTGCTCGCCGAACTCGCCATCGAGGCCGAACAGGCGCTGATCGACGACCAGTCCCTGTTGCTTGCCCTGTACCTGGTGATCAATCGCTGGACGCAAGCCGAGGTGCTGGAGAAATACCGCTTCACCCTGCCGCAATGGACTCTGCTGCTGGCGCGGTTGGACCGCATGGGCGTGATCGAACTCCAGCCAGGCAACCGCTATCGGGTGCGGACGGCGCGCAATTTCCGCTGGCGCAGCGACGGGCCGATGCAGCAGTTTTTCCGCACGCGCCTGTTGCCCGAGTTCTTCCGGCGCGAGTTCACCGGGCCCGGCGAGTCGCTGGTTCTGCTCAGTGGCATGCTCTCGCCGATCGCGGCGGCCTATCTGCAGCGGCGGCTGGACGAAGCCGCTTCGGAATTCGAGATGTTGCTCGCGCAGGACGCCGGCCTGCCTGCCGCGCAGAGGGTCGGGGTCAGCCTGGTGCTGGCCCAGCGGCCGTGGAAGCTGCAGATGTTCGACCAGCTCCGGCGGACGCCTGCGGATTGACCGGTTACAATAGGAGTGCGGCACACAGCGGTCGCCACCCCCGCCTAGCCAGGCGTCAGCCAAAATTCCTCAGCATGTCCAGTACGCTCGATGCGCTCAACCAATGGGTACTTGAAGTTGCCCGCCTCACCCAGCCCGACCGCATCCACTGGTGCGACGGCTCGGATACCGAAAGCAAGGCGCTGACCGAGCGGATGTTGTCCAGCGGCGACCTGATCGCGCTGAATTCCGCAACCAATCCGGACTGCTACCTGCATCGCTCGCATCCATCGGATGTCGCACGCGTCGAGCACCTGACCTTCGTCTGCACGCCGGAGCGCGAGGACGCCGGTCCGAACAACCACTGGATGGCGCCGTCCGATGCGCACGCGCAGATCGACGCGTTGTTCGCCGGCTGCATGCGCGGCCGCACGATGTACGTGGTTCCCTATTGCATGGGCCCGATCGACTCGCCGATCGCGCGTTGCGGCGTCGAGATCACCGACAGCCCGTACGTGGTCGCGAACATGCGGATCATGACGCGCATGGGCGCCGCGGCGCTCGCGCGGATCGAGCGCGAAGGAAGTTTCGTCAAGGGTCTGCATTCGATCGGAGAACTCGATCCCGAGCGCCGGTTCATCATGCATTTCCCGGCAGAACTCACGATCAAGTCCTACGGTTCCGGCTACGGCGGCAACGCGCTGCTCGGCAAGAAATGCCATGCGCTGCGCATCGCCTCGTACCAGGCGCGCACCGAAGGCTGGCTCGCCGAGCACATGCTGATCGTCGGCATCGAGAATCCGCAGGGCGAAACGCATTACGTCGCCGCCGCGTTCCCGTCGGCCTGCGGCAAGACCAATCTCGCGATGCTGATCCCGCCGGCAGGCTATCTCAAGGCCGGCTGGAAGGTGTGGACGGTCGGCGACGACATCTGCTGGATGACCCCGGGCGCCGATGGCCGCCTGTGGGCGATCAATCCGGAGGCCGGCTTCTTCGGCGTCGCGCCGGGAACGTCCGCGAAGACCAATCCGAACGCGCTGGCGATGCTCGACCGCGACGCGATCTTCACCAATGTCGCGGTCACCGCCGACAATCGTCCGTGGTGGGAAGGATTGCCCGACGGTGTGCCGGTGACCGATTGGCAGGGTCGCCCCATCACCGGAGGCGATGGTCCGAACAATGGTCCGGCCGCGCATCCGAATTCACGTTTCACGGTCAGCGCGAGGCAGTGCGCGAGCTTCTCGCCGCATGCCGAGGATCCGCAGGGCGTGCCGCTGTCGGCGATCGTGTTCGGCGGTCGCCGCGAATCGCTGGTGCCGCTGGTGTTCGAAGCGCGCGACTGGACCCACGGCGTGCTCGTCGGCGCGTCGATGGCTTCGGAAACCACCGCGGCGGCGACCGGCGCGGTCGGCGTCGTGCGTCGCGACTCGATGGCGATGAAGCCGTTCTGCGGCTACAACTTCGCCGATTATTTCGCGCACTGGCTGTCGTTCGACAAGCCCGGCGCGAAGCTGCCGAAGATCTTCCACGTCAACTGGTTCCGCAAGGGCGACGACGGCAAGTTCCTGTGGCCTGGTTTCGGCGACAACCTGCGCGTCCTGGAGTGGATCCTCAAGCGCGTTGATGGCACCGCCGAAGCGCAGGAAACGCCGATCGGCCACCTGCCGAAGGCCAGCGACCTGAACGTCGAAGGGCTCGGCATCGATGCGGCCGGACTCGACGCATTGCTCGAGGTGGACACGGACGGCTGGCGCAACGAGATCGCCAATATCGGCGCCTATTTCGACAGTTACGGCGAACGCACGCCCGCGGCGCTCAGGCGCGAGCAACAGCGCATCGCGGACGCATTGGGCGGTTGAAGGCCGGTCGCCGGTGCGACCGCAACGATAGTCTGGTCCTGCCGGTCCCGGTGCGCGTCGGTTATCGATGCGCGGCAACGACGGCGTCGGTCGCATCCTGCGAAGCGATCGCATCCAGTCGCGGCAGGACCGGTCGCAATGCCTCCTCGTAATCGCGCCAGCGTTCGACGCTGCGCGCATGCAGCGGCTCGCGCACCTGGTGACGGCTCGCACTACCGACGAAACCCTTGCGACCGGCGAAGCCGAGCACATCCGGGTCCCAGTCCACGCCGATCGCAGCCAGCGCACGCCGTAGTTCCGATTCCGGATCGGCGACGAGGCGCTCGTAGCGGATCTCGGTCAGATGGTCGCCGATGGTCGCGCGCCAGTGGCGCAGCAACCGCCGGTGCTGTTCGATGCGATGCGCGATGTGTTCGAGCCGGAATCCCCACTGGATCCTCGCGAATTGCGTCTGCCAGCACGACAGCGCGACATCGCGCGGGTCGCGTTGGCAGTGGATGATCGCCGCCCCCGGAAAAACGATGCGCAGCCAGCCCGCGAGCAGGTAGTTGTCGGGCAGCTTGTCGACGATGCGATCGCCGTCGCGTCCGATCGCGAGGCGCTGCACGCGCTCCTCCAGCATCCGCAGGTGCCATCCTGCCGCGGCGTGGACCGGGCGCGCCGCCAGCGATTGCAGCAAGCCGCCGGATTCGGCCAGCGCGTGCTGGAACCCGATGCGCGCGAACGACTGTTCGCCGACGCCGATGATGCGCGGATGCGAGGCGAGCATCCGTTCGAGCAGGGTCGTCCCGGAACGCGGCAGGCCGATCACGAACACCGGACGCCGATCGCCGACGCCCGCATCGCGCAGGCGATCGAAGAAGCGTGCGTCCTGGTTCGCGATCGCGACGTCGATCTCGAGTTGGTGCTGCTGCGGGTCGTACCGCTGCTGCGGCGCGGCCATCAGTTCCTGCAGCATGTTCATGCGCGCGATGTGCGCGGACGCCGCGCGGAAGTCCCGGGTCCTGTCGTAATGGCGGGCGAGGACATCGTTCAGCACCGTCGCATCCTCGGCATCACGCGCGGACGCCTCGAGTTCCTGCACGCGCTGCAAGGTCTGCGGATCGAGCGGTCCGCGCTCGGCCTGCGCGATTTCGGCGAATGCGCGCGCGTTGTCCGGCTCGATCGCGAGTGCGTCGCGGAAGTGGTCGAGCGCCTGCGCGGACTCGCCGCGGCTGGCAGCGATCCGTCCGAGTTCGATGCAGGCGAGCGGATCGTCGGGCCGAAGCTCCCGGTAACGATCGAACGCGACCTGCGCCTGGTCGAGATACTCCGCGGTCCTGGCGACCTGGGCGAACTGGCAGAGCAGGTTCGCGTTCGCCGGATGGCGTTCGACCAGTTGCCGCAGCACCGCATATGCGGCATCCGGATCCTCGGCATCCCAGATCATGCTCAACAGTCCGCGCGGATCGGCGATGCGCGGGTCCAGTGCGAGCGCGTGCTGCAACGGCCGCAACGCCTGGTCGGGTTCGCCGAGCAACAGCAACATGCGTGCCCAGCCGGTGAGGACGCCGACATCGTCCGGCAACAGCGCAGCGGCGATCCGGTAGCGATCGGCGGCATCGACCGGGCGCCCCGCTGCGAGCAACAGGCTCGCGACCGCGTGCAGCAGCGGGAGATCCGCTGGCGCGTGATGGTTCGCCCGGTCGAGGTAAGGCAGGGCTTCGGCGTGCCGGCCCATCCGGGCGAGTTGCATGCCGGTCGCGGCATCGGGGGAATTCATCGGGTGACGGCTTTGTCCGGGAAGGCGGGGGCGATGCATGTCATGGCGTCGCGCCGGTGCCCGCAGGCGTCGATGCGAGGGGCTTCCAATCGATCGGCGATCGCGCGATCGGAGCGATGGATTCGCGAGCCCACGCCAGCGCGTTGTCGAGCACCTCGGCATAGCGCTGCTGCGCGAGCACTTTTTCGGCCATGCGCGTGGCCGGATCGAACGGCCTGTCCGGATGCTTGGCGTTGCGACGGAACTCCAGGCCGACGCGTTCCCGCAGGATGGCCGCGTCGATGTCGAGACCCAGCCAGTCGGCGCATGCCGCGACCATTCCTGCCGGATCGGCGAGCATCGCGTTCATGTCGAGACTGCGCAGCCGGTCGTCGTTGTCGGCGGCGAGCGCATCGGCATAGCGCTCGACCTGCGCGTGCCAGGTCAGGACGCAGGCTTCGATGAAGTGGAAGTGGTGGTTCCATGGCACCTGCAGCGCCTGTTGCAGGTGGGAGTCCTTCAACAGGTGTTGCGCCATCCAGCGCACGCGGGTGTCCGCTTCGGGGAGTTTCTTGCAGCACGAGATCACGAACTCGGGCAGGCTGGAGTAGAGCAGGATCGCCTTGCCGCCGGTCAGCCGCAGGATCGCCGGCAACAGGTTGTTCGCCTGGTTGGTCGGCTTGATCAGGCAGCGCCCGCCGTCGGCCCACGGACGCGCGAGCAACTGCAGCGCAGCGCGCAGCGGACCTTCGCTCTGTTCCGGCGCCTGCAGCGCAGCGCTGGCCAGTTTCATCAGCGCCTGCGGTTCCTTCAATGCGACGACTTGCGGTGGCGCCTGCAGCGCGCGCGCGAGCAGGGTCGAGCAGCAGAAAGCAGTGTGGAACAGCAGCGCCGGCCGAGGGGGATTGATGGATATCGGCACGTCCCGCCAATTGATCCGCGTCGCTGTCGACCAGTCGCCTCCCAGCCTGCGGTCGAGGAATGCCGCGTCGGCGATGCGCGCGGCATCCATCGGCAACATCAGGAACTCGCCGTGCGCCGCATCGAAATCGACCGGGAACGCAGTTGTGTGTGCTGGTTTCGGGAGCGGTTGCGCGACTTCCATGGCCACATGGTAGCGATTGTGCCGAGGTCAGGGCGTGCCGGAGTAGCTGGCGTCGAGCGCATCCTGGGTGGCGACCGCGTCCAGGCGTGGCAGGACCGGCTGCAATGCCTGCGTGTAATTGCGCCAGCGCGCGACGCTGCGCGCGTGGATCGGTTCGCGCACCTGCTGCCGGCTGGCGCTCGCGACGAAACCCTTGCGGTCCGCGAAGGCGAGTACGTCCGGATGCCAGTCCAGTTGGAGCGCCGCCAGCGCGCGCCGCAGTTCCGTCTCCGGGTCGGCGACCAGACCTTCGTAGCGGATCTCGGTCAGGCGATCGCCGATGGTATCGCGCCAATGGCGCATCAGCCGGCGATGCTGCTCGATGCGATGCGCGATGTGGTCGAGGCGGTAACTCCACGGCAGGTCGGCGAACTGGGTCAGCCAGCAGGACAGGGCGACGTCGCGCGGATCGCGCAGACAATGGATGATCGCCGCATCCGGAAACGCGATGCGCAGCCAGCCCGCGAGCAGGTAGTTGTCGGGCAGCTTGTCGACGATGCGGTCTGCATCGTCGCGCCTCGCCGTGCGCAGCACGCGGTTCTCCAGGGCATGCAGATGCCATGCCGCGGCCTCGCGGACCACCTGCGCCGTGAGTGCCCCCATGCGATTTCCAGATGCAGCCAGTGCGCGCCCCAGGCTCGCCGTCGCGAGGGATTGCTCACCGACCCCGACGATCCGCGGATGCGAGGCGAGCATTTGCTCAAGCAGGGTGGTGCCGGATCGCGGCAGGCCGATCACGAAGACGGGATGCCGATCCGGGTTGCCTGCATCGCGCAGCCGCTGGAACAGTTGCGGCGTGTTGTCGCGGATCGTGGCATCGATTTCGGCGGCGTGCTGTCCGGGCTCGTAGCGTTGCCGCGGTGGAACGATGCTCTCCATCAACGCGTTCGTGCGCGTGGCATGCGGCACTGCGGCGGCGAAGTCGCCGGCGCGGTCGTGGTGCCGCGCGAGGATGTCGTGCAGCCCTGCCAGGGCGCGGGGATCGCGTTCGGATTGCGCCAGCCGCTCGACCGAGGCGAGCAGGTGGGGTTCGAGCCGCCAGTCTTTGACCTGGGCGTATCCCCATAGTGCCGCCGCATAGCCAGGGTCGGCTTCGAGCGCGGCCCGGAAATGCTCCAGCGCCGACGCCGGATCGCCACGGCTCACAGCCAGTCCGCCCAGTTCGACTCGCGGCAGCGGATCCAGCGGTCGCAGCACGGAATAGCGCTGATAGGCAGCCTGCGCCTCCGGCAGGCGCTCCGCAGCAAGCAGCGCCTTTCCAAGCAGGCCCATCAGATCGGCATGCAGCGGAAGCAGGTCGGCCAGGGACTGCAACAGGTCGCAGGCCGCATCGGCGTCGCCGGTTTCCTGTAACAGTCGGTCGAGCCAGCCGCCCGGGCTTGCGTAGTCCGGATCGAGTGCAAGCGCGCGCCCGAGCAAGGCAGCGGCCTGGCTGCGGTCGCCGGCCAGCAGCAGCGCACGCGCCCATCCGCTGAGGACACTGATGTCTTCCGGCAACAGCGCGGCGGCGACCCGGTAGCGTTCCGCCGCCTCGCCAGCGCGCCTGGCCCAAAGCAGCAGGCTGGCGACCGCATGCAGCAGTGGAACATCGGTCGGTGCGATGCGATTGGCGCGATCGAGATAGGGCAGCGCGTCGGCGAATCGGCCCATCCGCGCCAGCTGCATGCCGGTCGCTGCGTCGGTTGAGATCATCGTGGTGTGCAAGGTCGCAGGGTCGATATCCTGCCAACGATACTACCCGCCGGCAGCGGCGCCCGCCCGCCTGGTCGACGAACCGCCACTAAACCATGTCCACCAGCGCCGCATCCAAGCGGGTATGCTCGACCTAGCCATGCAGCCTGAAACCACGCCCACCATCGAGGTACGCACTTCGATCGATGCCGATGACGCGTTGGTGCGGTCGGCTGCGGCCGGCGATGTCCGCGCCTTCGAGACGCTCTACCGTCAGCATGTGCGCCGCATCCATGCGGTCGTGTGGCGACTGGTCGGCGGCAACGATGCACGCGCCGAGGAACTGACCCAGGAAGCGTTCGTGCGCGCGTGGCAGGCGCTGGCGAAGTTCCGCTACGAAAGCGCGTTCGGTACGTGGCTGCACCGGCTCGCGGTCAATACCGCGCTCATGGACCTGCGCACGCGCCGCGACAACGAGGACATGGAAACCGACGACGCTGGCCTGCTTGAGCTCGGCAGCGGCGACAGCGCCGGGGCCCGCACCGCACTCCGCATCGATCTTGAACGCGCGGTCGCCAGCCTTCCGCCGCGCGCGCGCGCCGTGCTGGTGCTGCACGATGTCGAGGGCTGGAAACACGAAGAGATCGCGACCGAGCTGCATATGGCGGTCGGCAGTTCGAAGGCGCAGCTGCATCGGGCGCGCCGTCTGCTGCGCGTTCGCCTGGGAGATTCGCCATGACCGACACCACGTACCGCTGGCAGTTGCGCCAGTTGCCGCGCGATCGCGCGCCCTCGCGCGATCTCTGGGCGGGCATCGCCGCTGCGATCTCGCAGCCGGTGCAGGCTCCGCTTGCTGCGGGGAAATCCCGTCGCCAGGCCTGGCGCACCGCCGGTTCGGCGATCGCTGCCAGTCTCGTGCTCGCGGCATTCGGACTGGGCCTGGCCAAGCCGAGGCTGTTCGAAACGCTTGGCCTGCGCCTTGCCACGCCCGAACACCAGCTCGTGTTGAAGGAGGCCGCCGCGATCCGCACGCAGTACCAGGCCGAACTGCGACAGTTCCGCAACAAGCCGGTCCCGGCCGCATTCACGCCGGCGCTGATCGAGCTCGACCAGAGCGCGGACAACATCATGGTCGCACTGGACAGTCATCCGGATGCGGTGTTCCTGCTCGACCAGTTGCGACGCACATATGCGCGTCGGCTCCAGTTGACCCAGCGCGTGGCGATGCTCTGACCACCCGCTAGCAGATCCAGTCACGCAGCATCCAGCAACGCCGTACCAGGGGATTCCGTCATGTCGCACGCACGTTGTGTGTTCGCCGCCGCGCTCATCGCGCTGCCCTCCATTGCATTTGCAGCCACCACCCCGGTCAGCGAGGTGCGTTCGCTCAATCCTGACGGTGAAGTGTCGATCGACAACACCAAGGGTGCAGTGGTCGTGCGCGTGGCAGATCAGTCCGAGGTGCGCATCAGCGGAACCCTGGGCGATGGCGTCGAAAAGCTCGCGATCGAGGGCGACCGCCGGCATCTGAGCATCCGCGTCATCAATCCGAAATCGAAGGGCTGGTTCGGTAATTGGGGCGGGGCGCAGGGCGGCGACTCCCGCCTGGAGATTACCGTGCCGGCGCATGCCAGCGTCGCTGTCGAAGGCGTGAGCGCGGTCACCGACATCAAGGGCGTGGCCGGCCGGCGGTTGTCGGTCAACACGGTCAGCGGCGATGTGCAGGTCGAAGCCAGCCCCGGTGAGGCGCGCGTTGAAAGCGTGAGTGGCGACCTGCATCTACGCCTGGACACGAGCAAGACCCATGCCGAGACGGTCAGCGGCGACCTGGACCTGCAGGGACGGATCAACGGCGAGGTCAGCGTCGAGACGGTATCCGGCCATATCGTGTTGCGCGCCGAGAAGCCCAGCGACATCGATGTCAGTGCAGTGTCCGGCAATGCCGAGTTGCGCACCGGGCTTGCCCCCGGCGGCCAGCTGAAAGCCGAGTCCACGAGCGGCGACCTGACCTTGATGTTGCCGGCGGCCAGTTCCGCAAGACTGCAACTGAGCAGCTTCTCGGGGACGATCCGCTCCGACAGCGGCAATGTCGAAATGCCGGAGCATGGGCCAGGCGCCAGCCTCAACACCAGGCTCGGCAGGGGGGATGCGTCGGTCACGCTCGAGTCGTTTTCTGGCGACGTCAACGTCAAGTTGAACTGAATCGCTGGCCGGTTCCCGGCCTGCAAGCCTTCCACCCCAACACCCGGGCGACTGGTCCGGTCGTCGTCGGCTGATGCCTTGGCGCGCACTTTTTCGGCGCAATCCAAGGGCCATTCATGTTTCGCGGACGCTAGGCAAGGCCGCCTTGCGTGTAAAAAAATTAGTAAAATCAGGTTGATGCGAAGATTTCAAGGCAATGCCACAAAGGTATTTCTTTTTCGTTAAAACTTCGCTAGCATTCCGTGCTACCGGGGAACCCTTGCACCAGGATGTGGTGTGTCCCGGTGCAGCCATGGATGGCGAATACCCCGAACCGCTCAGCCACTCTGACGTTGGAGAGAAAATAAAATGACCCCTATCCGTAACCTGCTCAGCGACGCGGTGCGTTCTGGCCTCGCCGTTGGCACAGTCGGCATCGCCGGCCTCGCGAGTGCGTCCGCGTTTGCGCAGACCGCTCCAGCACCCACCTCGACCACCGCCAAGCCCCAGGACCTGACCCGCGTTGAGGTCATCGGTTCGCGAATCAAGCGTGCTGTCGATACCGAGCCGACGCAGCCGGTCACCACGTTGACCCGTGCCGACATCGAGCAGACTGGTTTGACCACCACGTTCGACATCATCAACCACATCAGCGCATCCGACGGTTCGGGCCTGAGCACGGTCACCACCCAGACCAACGGCAGCGATGGCGCACAGAACATCTCGCTGCGCAACCTCGGTGCCCAGCGCACCCTGATCCTGGTCGACGGCAAGCGTTGGCCGACCGATGTCAATGGCATTGTCGACGTTTCCACGATCCCGGTCGCAATCATCGAGCGCATCGAAGTCCTGAAGGACGGCGCCTCGGCGATCTACGGTTCCGATGCGGTCGCGGGCGTGATCAACATCATCACCCGCAAGAAGTACGAAGGCGCCCAGGTCGGCTGGTACTACGGCCAGACCACCCGTGGCGACGGCTCGCAGAATTCCGAGGATGTCACCATCGGTGCGACCGGTGAGCGTTCTTCCGGCGTGCTCTCGATCAGCCGTTCGGAGCAGAGCACGATCTTTGCGGGCGACCGCAAGCGCTCCGACGCATCGAAGTTTGGCTGCGATGACCTCTTCTCGAACTTCCCGGCGTCCGATCCGAACAACCAGGCCCGCCTTTGCGGTTCCGGTTTCGGTGAGTGGGGTCGCTTCTTCGGCGCATTCCCCGGCGGCGGCGGCGGCCAGGACCTGAATCACAGCGCCGACGGCAGCACGTGGGCGAAGGGCACTAAGCCTTCCGACTTCCATCCGCACTCGCCGCTCGATCGCTACAACTTTGCTCCGGTGAACTATCTGCAGCAGCCGGCGACGCGCAACAACCTGTTCATGTCTGGCCGGTTCGATATCACCGACAACATCCAGGCATATGCGCGCGCTTCGTACACCCAGCGCCAGTCGTCGCAGCAGCTCGCACAGGTGCCGACGTCGCTGTCGTCCAGCGGTGGGTTTGGCCCGCAGTGGGCGTTCGGTGTCGACGCGAACAGCGTATTCAATCCGTTCGGCACGCAGATCACGACCGCGTTCTTCCGCAACTTCGCTGTAGGCCCGCGCCACAACAGCTATGACTTCAACACCGTGGCGGGTACGGGTGGCGTGCAGGGCTCGTTCACCCTCGGCGACCGCAATTTCGACTGGGACGTCTACGCGCAGTACAACAGCTCGCGCCGGACCAAGGTTGCCTCGAACTTTATCAACCTGTTTAACCTCAGGAATGCGTTGGGTCCGTCGTTCCGCGATGCGGGCGGCCTCCACTGCGGCACGCCGGGCAACGTCATCGCAGCATGCGTCCCCTTCAACATCTTCGGCGGCCCGGACCTCGGTCTCGGCCATGGCGTGATCACGCCGGCCGAATATGCCGCGATGATTCAGTACGTCAGCTACACCCAGGTGGATGCGCGCGGCACCAAGGGTATCAACTACGGCGGCAACATCTCGGGCGAGATCTTCCCGCTTCCGGGCGGTATGCTGACCTTCGCGGGTGGTTTTGAGACCCGCAAGCAGAGCGCGTTCTTCCAGCCCGACACCCTGGTCGCCTCCGGCGGCTCTTCGGACAACTTCACCGAGTCGACGAACGGCCACACCAAGGTTACCGAGTACTACTTCGAGCTCGATGCGCCGCTGTTGAAGGACCTTCCGTTCGCAAGGGAACTCGAGCTTAACGCCGCCGTCCGCAAGTCGAATTACAGCGCGGGTGGGCTCGTCGGTACCAATACAGTGACTGCGAACCCGGGTGCCCCGACGAACGCCAAGTTCAGCGTTCGCTGGAAGCCGTTCAATGATCTCCTGCTGCGTGGCAGCTACGGCCAGACGTTCCGCGCACCTTCGGTCAACGACTTGTTCGCGGGTGGTTCGGAGAACTTCCCGGCTGCGACCGATCCCTGCAATGTGGCGCAGTTCCCGCTGCTGAACGCCGCCGAGAAGGCAGTCTGCGTTGCGAACGGCGTTACGCCCCCGGGCGCGCCGCAAAACAACGTGCAGATCCGCGGCCTCGCTGGCGGTAACCCACTGCTGAAGCCGGAGAAAGGTCACAACCTGACCTTCGGTTTCGTGTGGAGCCCGAGCTGGAACGCGTTGAAGGGCCTGAACGTGACCGTCGATTACTGGCGTGTCAACCTGAAGGACGCGTTGTTCACGCAGGGTGTGCAGACGATCCTTAACAACTGCATCTTCGGCCCCAACGGCGACGACATCGGCGCGAACGATCCGCAGTACTGCTCGAAGATCGTCCGCATTCCGAACGGCGGCGTGCAGGAAGTACGTACCGCGCAATTCAATCTGCAGACGCTCAAGGTGGACGGCGTCGATGTCGGCGTGACCTACAAGTACGAGACGACCAGCTTCGGCAACTTCGGCCTGAAGTGGGATACCACGTACAACCGTCATGAGGAAACGAACGGCCAGGACCTTCTTCAGGTCTACAACGGCACGCCGAACTGGAAATATCGCTCGGTCGCGACCCTGGACTGGACGCGTGGCGATTGGGATGCCGCATGGACCGCGCGTTATACGTCGCACCTGGACGAGAACGGCGGTTGCGGTACCACCCACTCGATCATCTGCAACCACCCCACAGACCAGTCCTCGGCTCCGGGTGTTGCCCTGCCAGGCCGGGTAGGCTACAACCGCATCGGTGCGACTGTGTATCACGACGTGCAGGTCGGCTGGCGCGCTCCGTGGAAGGCGCATCTGTCGCTTGGTGCGCGCAACGTGTTCGGCAAAGAACCGCCGCTCACCAACGGTTCTTTCGCATCGTCCTTCGATGCGTCCTACGACCTGCCGGGTGGCCCGTTCTACTACTTCCAGTACCGTCAGGATTTCTGATCGCGTCACTGCAAGGTTCAAGAGTCATTCAAGCCGCGGCCTCGTGCCGCGGCTTTTTTTTGCGGGTATCCCCGGCAAGCCTTGGCCAGCCTGGTGCTCCACGACCACCGCAGGCTCCCGGCGTCGGGCATAATCCGCCGACCCCAGGCCGATACGATCCGGCAGACCATCGAAGAGAGCGCTGATGCCCCCAATGCAGAAACCCAAACTCGAGTTCAATACCACCCGCTTGTTCGGATCGTGGTTGAACGAACAGAACGCCTCGATCTGCGCCTCGACCTACCAGACCGGCATCCTGTTCATGATGGGCGTCAGGCCCGACGGCAGCATGTCGTACTTCACGCGGGCGGTTGCACGCTGCATGGGCCTGCACATCGGTCCGCAGACGATGTGGGTCGGCTCGATGTTCCAGTTGCACCGTTTCGAGAACACCTTGCAGCCCGGCGAGCGTCATCAGGAATTCGATGCGTACTACGTGCCGCGCATCTCCTACACGACCGGCGATATCGACATCCACGACGTCAACGTGGACAAGGCCGGAATGCCGATTTTCGTCAACACGCTGTACAGCTGCCTGGCGACGGTCGATGAGCGCTACAGCTTCCGTCCGCTGTGGAAGCCGCCCTTCATCTCGCGTCTTGCAGCCGAGGATCGCTGTCACCTCAACGGACTCGCCATGGTCGATGGCGAGCCCACCTATGTGAGCTGCATCAGCAAGAGCGATGCGTCCGGCGGCTGGCGCGATTTCCGCGAAGCGGGCGGTCTGGTGCTGCATGTGCCGTCGGGTGAGGTGGTGTGCTCGGGCATGTCGATGCCGCACTCGCCGCGCTGGCACCAGGGCAAGCTCTGGATTCACAACTCGGGAACCGGCGAATTCGGATTCGTAGACATGGACAAGGGCCGTTTCGAACCGGTCGCGTTCTGCCCTGGATACCTGCGTGGGCTGAGTTTCATCAACGACTATGCGGTGGTCGGCCTCTCGGTCGGTCGCGAAAATACCTTCAGCGGACTCGCGTTGCAGGAAAATCTGGAGAAGAAGGGCGTGATGGCGCGTTGCGCGATCCAGGTGGTCAGCCTGAAGAACGGCGACATTCCGCACGAGATCCGCATGGTCGGGGATATCCGCGAACTGTTCGACGTCGCAGTCGTTCCGAACATCCGTGTACCAGGAACTGTCGGGTTCCTGTCCGACGAGATCTGGAAGCGGATCACCATCGCCTCTGATCAGATTCCAGAGCGGGTCTGATGCTTCCTGCGGTCACATGCCGGCGCGCGGCCGGCGCTGGTGCGTCGCGCGTCAAGTCCGACCAAGTGCGGCTGCCCGCCGCCGACTATGGCAACGATTGGCGGAATGCGAGGGAACCCAGCGAGCAGGCGCTTGCCGGTCGGATCGTTCGTTGCGGATGACGCATGCCTGGCTGGGAACGCTGCCAGAGCTGGGATCTAAAAGCTTCAGAGATCCTGATGGTACTGGACGTAAGGAACGGTGCCTTCGTCCTGTTGCGCAGGCTTCGTGGCAGGCGCGCGCGGATTGGCGCCGGTCGACTTCTCTGCTCCGAGGGTGAACTTGCCCTGCCATGGGGTTTGCCACGACAGTCCGACGCCCAGGCTGCTGAGCGAGTTGTTCTGGCCGGGGACATCGACCACGCGCCCGATCACTTCGCCACTGAGTTTGCCGCGACCGACTGCGACGCCGAGGCTGGTCGTGTTCCAGCGCTGCGCCTGGGCGCTGCCCTGGCCAGCGGTTGGGATCAGGCGCGCGCGCGCGAGAGTGCCGCCGATGGAGACCCAGCCGTTGTCGCCGATGTTCATCTGGCCCCGCGCGGAAATATCCTGCTGGTTGAGATGCCCGCCGAGGATGCTCAGGCCAGGCACCAGGCCGGAGGTGGGCGACAGCCAGTCGCTGCCATTCGCATTGAAATCGGCGCGACCGATGCTGAACTCGAACAGGCTTTCCGGACGCTCGAAGCGGGCTTCAGCCCGCAGGGATTGCGCCTGGCCGTAATTGTTCGGATGCCCGAACGGATCGTGCGGGTTCTGCGAAGCATCCAGGGATGTCACCAGGCAACGGCCCGCGAGCGAACCCAGCGTGACCAATCCGGTATTGCTGTTGCACAACAACGCAAGGCCGGTGCTGCTGTCGGCGGTGAAGCCGGCCTGCAGCACGCCATGATTCGTGTTGACGCGAGCACCGGCGCCGAACAGCATCGAACCGTCGGCCTGGGCAGGTTGCAGCAGCAGCAAGGCTTCAACCTTGCCGCTCTGGTTGTTCCAGACAGGCACGACTTTCGTGTCTTTCCCGGTCATTTCCGATGCGCTCTGGGCATGCGCCGACGTCGCCGAGAGGGCGATGAACAGGGCAGTGGCGATGCGCATCGACATGCAGGGTTCCCGACGTTCGTTCCGAGGTGTTTTGCTTGGACGAAATCTGCTTCGGATGGTTCCCGGGGCAGGGGTCGAATTTAACAGATTTATACTAATTTAACAACATGCAGCCCTATTGCAATGTGTCCGGGGCGGGTGCTACCGATGGCTGTTCGAACAACGCCAGCACCTCCTCCCGGGCCAATCGGTAGGTCTGGCCGCAGAACTGGCAGCTGACTTCGGCGACCGGCGGCTGGTGCTCTGCCGCCGCCGCCAGTGCCTCCTCGCGGCCGAGGCTCTGCAGCATCGCCGCGACACGCTCTCGCGAGCAGGAGCAGCCAAAACGGAGGGGGCGGGTATCTTGCACACGGACGCCGTCCTCATGGAACAGCCGGAACAACAAGTCGTGCGGTGGGGTAGCGAGCAACTCGTCGCGACCGAGCGTCTCGAAAATCGCTACTGCGCGCTGCCAGCTGTCGGCATCGCCCATGTGTCCCGGCAGCTTCTGCACCATCAGGCCCACTGCGGCATGTCCGTCGGCAGCAAGCAGCATCCGCGTTGGCAATTGCTCGGATTGCGCGAAATAGCCTTCAAAGGATTCGGCCATCGTGTCGGCATCCAGTTCGACGATGCCCTGGTAGCGCATGCCTTCGCGGCCGCCGATCGCGACGTTTTCAATGGTGATCGCCAGCATCGAGCCCTCGCCGAAGGCGCGTGGGCCGAGCGGAGCGGGCAGCGGTTCGGAATAATGCGCGAGGCCGCGCAGCGTGCCGTCCCGGGTGCATTCGGCAAACATCGAGCGCAAGGCGCCGGTTCCCCGCAGTTGCACGCTCAGGCGGCCATCGATCTTGGCATGGCCGGTCATCAGGGCGGTCGCGGCGAGGGTTTCGCCCAGGCAGGCCGCGACCGCTGGCGGGTAGGCCGAGCGTTCGCGGACCATGTCCCAGGTGCTTGCAAGCCGCACCATCACGCCATGTACGCCGGAGACGTCCAGCACAAAGCGCAACAACATGTCGTCGGACGGAACTGTGGTTGCAGACATCTCGGTCATCGGTTGCTGATCGCTATCCGTGCGTTTGCGTGGAAAGGTAAGCTCCCGTCCATGAGGAATCGGGCATGAAGCATCGGATGCACACAATGGGTCTGCCGGCGGCCCCGATCAAGGCCCTGCAGTCGCATCCGCCTGCGCGGCGGGCCCGCGCTTGAACGCAGAACGCCCGCGAAAGCGCATTCGCTGGTTGCGCTGGCTGTTCCTGTGGCTACCCCTGCTGTTCGTGTTGATCACCGTGCTGCAAGTGTTGAGCCTGCGCTGGATCGATCCGCCCACCAGCGCATTCATGGTCGAGCGCAGGATCGCGGCCTGGCGCGATGGCGACCACGACTTCCGGTTGCACTACCGATGGCGTTCCCTAAACGAAATCTCGCGCTGGCTGCCGATCTCGGTGATCGCGTCCGAGGACCAGAAATTCCTCGAACACCACGGCTTCGATTTCCAGGCGATCGACAAGGCGATGGATCGCAACAGCGAAGGCAAACCCGTGCGCGGTGCGAGCACGATCAGCCAGCAGGTCGCCAAGAACCTGTTCCTGTGGGGCGGGCGGAACTATGTTCGCAAGGGGCTGGAAGCCTGGTACACGGTGCTGATCGAACACCTGTGGTCGAAGCGGCGGATCCTCGAGGTGTATGTCAACGTCGCCGAGTTCGGCAACGGAATCTATGGCGCCGATGCCGCCGCGCACGACCTGTTCCGTACGACAGCGGCCAGGCTGACACCTGTGCAATGCGCGAGGCTGGCCGCCGTCCTGCCGAATCCCAGGCATTGGTCGGCGACCGCGCCGAGCGCTTACGTGCTGCGGCATGCGGCGTGGATCCAGCGCCAGATCACCCAGCTCGGCGGCCCCGACTACCTGCGCGCCGCGCCGCGCTGAAGCAGCAACGGCGCGACCAGCATCGCCAGCGCGGCGCCGCACAGCTGCGCAGCAATGAATCCGATGGCGTCCCGCGGATGGATGCCGGCGAAGCTGCGGGTCAGCGCGCGCGCAAGCGTCACCGCCGGATTCGCGAAAGACGTCGAGGCGGTGAACCAGTACGCGGCGAAGATGTAGCTGGCCACCAATGCAGGAACCGCACCCGGAGTGTGGTGCGTCGGCGCGTCGCCGGACTTCAGGAAGCTTTCCCAGCGCGTGCCTTGCGGGTCGTGGGCCCAGAACTTGTTCGAGTGGGCATGGCGGCACGTCGTACCGACCTTCTTCAATGCCACCGCATCGGCCGCTTCCTGGCGTGCGCCGATCTCCGCCAGTTCGGTCGCATTCTCGGCCTGCAAGCCCTGGGGATCGATGCCCGGTGCGCGATCGCGACAGGAAATCGCGAAATTGTTGCGCGGATCTTCAAGCATCCATTTCGCGTAGTCGTCCCTTCGGATCGCCGGTGCGGCCCCGAACAGCCGCGTGTAGAAATCCACGTTAGCCGGGATGGCGTCGACATTGAGGTGGACGTGGAATCGTTTCATGGCGGCGTCTCCGGGCCGCATGGGGTTTCCGGAACGCAGGACATTGAGGTGCGCTGTCTATGTGGACGGCGGCAACTCGAGGCGCTCGCGCGGCCCGCCGACGGGCAAGCCATCCAGACCGGCCTGGATCAACTCGCGGTAGGCAGCCAGGCTGGACGCGTGGCCGAGTGCGCGCAGGGCGTGGTGGGTGGCGTCGCTATTGATGGGGCGTGCGTGTCGACGTCGTGGTTCGAGAATTCCGGACACATGGAATTATGTCAACAGCAGCTGTCACCGCTAACATCGCTGCGTGCATCCGAACGAGCCCCTGACCGTCGTCGTCGCCGCCTACAACGAGGAGGCCGCGTTGCCGTTGCTGCATGCGCGATTGCGCAAGGCGCTCGATGGGCTGGCATTGCCGACGCGCGTGCTGTACGTGGATGACGGCAGCCGCGATCGCAGCTGGGAGATCATGCGGCAGATCGCGCGCGACGATCCGCAGGTCGCCCTGCTGCGGTTGTCGCGCAACTTCGGCAAGGAGGCGGCGCTGACCGCCGGCCTCGATCGCGTCACTGAAGGTGCAGCGCTGGTGCTCGATGGCGATGGCCAGGACCCGCCCGAACTGATCCCCGAATTCGTCGCGCTCTGGCGCGATGGCTACGACGACGTCTACGGCACGCGCCTAGAGCGCGAGGGCGAAGGCTGGTTCAAGCGCGCCAGCGCGCATGCGTTCTATCGGGTGATCGGGCGGTTGTCGAAAACCCCGATTCCGCGCGATACCGGCGATTTCCGCCTGCTTTCGCGCCGTGCGCTGGACGCACTTGCCCAATTGCACGAGCGCGGGCGCTTCATGAAGGGCCTGTTCGCCTGGGTGGGCTATCGGCAGGCCGCGGTGCCGTACCACCGCGAGCCGAGGCTGGCCGGCCGCAGCAAGTTCGGCTACTGGAAACTGTGGAACTTCGCGCTCGACGGTATCACCAGTTTCTCGACGGCGCCGTTGCGCGTGGCGACCTATTTCGGATTGCTGACCGCGCTGGTCGCATTCGGTTTCGGTGCCTGGACCATCGTCAAGACCTTGCTGTGGGGCGATGTCGTGCGGGGCTATCCGACCTTGATCACGGTGATCCTGTTCCTCGGCGGCGTGCAGTTGATCGCGTTGGGCGTGATCGGCGAATACCTCGGGCGCCTGTACCAGGAGGTCAAGCAAAGACCGTTGTATCTGCTTGATGCTTGGTTGCCAGCGATGGCCGATCGTGAGCAGGGCGGCAATGGTACGGCTGCGCAAAAAGAGTCGACGACCGCGCTATGATCGGGATTCGCGCACAGCACGCGCGATGAACCACACGGAGGTCTGTCATGGAACTGGTCCGACATCTCCTCGCAGGCAAGCATGCCGGCGTGATCTCGATCCGCCCGGACGCGACCGTGCTCGATGCGATCCGGCTGATGGCCGAGCACGGCACCGGCTCGGTCCTGGTGATGCGCGGCGGATCGCTGCTCGGCGTCGTTTCCGAGCGCGACTACGCGCGCAAGGTCGCACTCAAGGGGCGTGCATCGGCCACCACCCCCGTCGCGGACATCATGTCCAGCCCGGTCGTGACCGTCGACCCCGATACGACCGTCCACCAGTGCATGCAGTTGATGACCGAGCGCCGCTTCCGCCATCTCGCGGTGGTCGAAGGCGGCCGCGTGATCGGCGTGGTCTCGATCGGCGACCTGGTCAAGGCATTGCTGGAATTGCAGCAGAACGAGATCGCGCAGTTGCAGCAGTACATCTCGAGTTGAGCGCGCGCCGCTTGCATTGAGCGCGCTGGATGATCAGGCGATGGGTTTCTGCAGCACCTGGATCGCGATCGACACGAAGTGCGAGACGCTGCCGAACAGCACGAAGCCGTGCCAGACCGCGTGCGCGTAGGCGCGCCGGCTCAGGTAGACGAGCGCCCCCAGGGTGTACGCCGCGCCGCCGATCAGCAGCCACGCCAGCGCCGCCCTCGACAGTGCGTGCACGAGCGGACCGATGACCGGCAGCACCAGCCATCCCATCGCCACGTAGACGAGCGTCGACAGGCCCTTGTGGCGCCCGGTGTAGAACAGCTTGAACGCAACGCCGATCGCTGCCAGCGCCCAGATCGCCGCGAACAGCCACCAGCCCACCGTTGCGCGCAGACTGATCAGGGCGATCGGTGTGTAGGTGCCGGCGATCAGCACGAAGATCGCGCAATGGTCGAACACCTTCAGGCGCGCCTTCGCGGCGACATGCGGGATCGCGTGATACAGCGTCGAGGCTGTGTACAGCAGCAACATCGAAACTCCGAACACGATCGCGCCTGCCAGCCGCCAGCCATCGCCGGTCATCGCGGCGAGCGTGATCAGGACCGAACCGCCGCACAGGCTTGCGACGACGCCGAGTCCGTGGATCAGCGCATTGGCGAGTTCCTCGCGGTACGAATAGGCGGTCGCCGCGGCTTGCGGCGGTCTTGGGCTGGCGTGCGACCGGGACATGCGTGCAGGCAGCGCGTCAGGCGCTGGTGCGCAAGTCAGGAGCCCCGGCTGGCACTTCCATGCCGGCGCCGGATCCGGCCATGCGCCGCCAGAACGGCGGTTTGATGAGTCCGCGGCGTACGGCGTGGATCCCGAGGCCGACGCTCGCCGCACCCAGCAACAGCACCGACACCACCGATGCCTCCGCGCCGAACTCGCCGCCGCTGAGCCAGCGCGGCCCGGACAGGGTCGAAACCAGCAGGCCCTGCTGGTCGAAGCCCGATACCGGAATCCCGAGCACCGGCCCCTGCAGGAAATTCCAGCCCGCATGCAATCCCATGCACGCATACAGCGAACGCGTGACCGTATAAAGCAGCCCGAGCAGCAGCCCGGCCTCGATCGCGATGGCAATACAGCTCCAGACCGTCGCATTCGGATTCATCGCGTGCATGAAGCCGAAGAACAGCGACGACACCGCCAGCGCCGTCCAGCTGCCCATGCCGTCCTCGACGATGCGATACAGCACGCCACGGCTGACGATTTCCTCGGTCACGCCAGGCAGCACCCCCATCAGCAACAGTCCGCGCACCCACGGCGCCCCCGCGTGGCTGCCGACGACCCGGTAAGCGCCGACCAGCCACAGCACGCCCGTCACCAGCAGCATCAGTCCGGCGCCGAGCAGCAACCCTGCGGCCGTGTGCGGGACCAGCTTGCGGAGGGCGAGTTCGTCGAGCTTGCGGCGCTCCAGCCAGCGCACCAGCAGCCAATAGGCCAACACGAAGGGCAGCAGATCCAGTAATGCCATGGACCAAAGCTGCGCGGCGGGCGCTTGCCCCATCGACATCGCAAGACCCAGCGGACCCACCATGTGCCTGGCCACGTACAGCAGGCCGATCAGCAGCATCGCGAACACCACGATCCGGGTCAGCGGGGCACGCGCAAGCCAGGGCCAGAAGGACTGGCGGGTGGGACGTTGGTCGGCGCCAGGGTGGGTGGAGGAGGACATCGCTTCGCAACGGTCTGTTTGGACGCAGCGTAGCATCCGCCCGACGGACGGAGAGGCTGGTCTGCCACAGGCCGCTAGACTGTGAACTGATCGCGGCTTTGCTGCGGAGGATCCAGTGAGACTGATTGAACTGTTGCCGAATTTCATCGCCGAGCTGCAATTGTCCTGCGAACAGCTGGGTCGTCCCGACCTGACCGCGCAGTTGGAGACAGTCGAGCTCGACAACAACACCTACAGCGTGGAAACCCGCGTCGCCCAACTGAAGTTGCGCCCCGGCGTTGACAGCCAGCCGGTCGAGCACCATGCGCCCGCCGAGCTCGCACCAGCGAATGAGAGCCTGATTCTGCGCCACCGCTACGGCGTGAAGGCCGAAACGGACAACATCGGGCGCCTGCGCCGGCTGGTTGTCTCGCATGGCACCGACATCGCCGAGGCGCTGGGCCGGTACTCGCCGCTGCGGCAGTAAGCCCCGGACGATCCCGCCCGGCCGCGCTGCTACAATGGGCGGCTAATGATCTCCTTCCGAAATTTCGCGCTCCGGCGCGGCGAACGCCTCCTGTTGTCCGATATGGACCTCACCCTCCATACGGGCTGGCGCGTCGGCGTGGTCGGCCGCAACGGCACCGGCAAGTCCAGCCTGTTCGCGGCCGTCCAGCGCGAGATCGAATCCGACAAGGGCGACCTGGACCTCTCAGGGAAAACACGGATCGCCAGCGTGGCGCAGGAAACGCCGTCGCTGCCGGATCCCGCGATCGACTTCGTGCTCGGTGGCGATGCCGAAGTCGCCGCGGTGATCCGCGCCGAAGCAGCCGCGATGGATGCCGAGGACTACGACGCGGTCGCCGCCGCGCACCACCGGCTCGACGAACTCAATGGCTACGATGCGACCGCACGTGCGGGACGATTGCTGCATGGCCTCGGATTTTCCGCCGACACGCACCAGCGCGCAGTGTCGTCGTTTTCCGGCGGCTGGCGCGTGCGCCTGAACCTCGCGCGCGCGCTGATGATGCCGTCGGACCTGCTGCTGCTCGACGAACCGACCAACCACCTCGACCTCGACGCCGTGCTGTGGCTCGAACAATGGCTGCTGCGCTATCCGGGTACGCTGCTGCTGATCTCGCACGACCGCGAATTCCTCGACGGCGTGTGCACGCATACGCTGCACCTGCACGAAGGCAAGGCCAAACTCTACACCGGTGACTACACGAGCTTCGAGCGCCAGCGTTCCGAACAGTTGCACCAGCAACAGGCCGCGCACGAGAAGGAACAGGCCGAGCGCGAGCACCTGCAGAAGTTCATCGACCGCTTCAAGGCGACCGCCAGCAAGGCCAAGCAGGCGCAGTCGCGGATCAAGCGACTTGCCAAGCTGTCCGGCACCGAAGCCGTGCGCGCAGAACGCGCATTCCGGATTTCGTTCGCCGAGCCGGTGCGGTTGCCGAATTCGCTGATCCGCCTGAACCACGTGGATGCCGGTTACGGCGACACGCGGATTCTGGCGAATGTCGGTTTCGGACTCGAAGCCGGCGATCGCGTCGGCCTGCTCGGCCCGAACGGCGCGGGCAAGTCCACCCTGGTGAAGACCCTGGTCGGCGAACTGCCCTTGCTCGGCGGCGAACGCAGCGCGCATCCTGACCTCAAGCTCGGCTACTTCGCGCAACACACCGTCGAATCGCTCCAGCCGGGACAAACCCCGATCGACCACCTGCGCGACATCGCCCCGAACGATTCGATCCAGGACTTCCGCAACTTCCTAGGCCGCTGGAACTTCGCCGGCGACCGCGCGTTCGAGTCGGTCGATACGTTCTCGGGCGGCGAACGCGCGCGCCTCGCGCTCGCATTGATCGCGTGGCGCAAGCCGAACGTGCTGCTGCTCGATGAGCCGACCAACCATCTAGACCTCGACATGCGCGAGGCGCTGGCCGAGGCGCTGTCCGACTTTCCCGGCGCGATCGTGTTGGTTTCCCACGACCGCCACCTGATCGGGCTGGTCTGCGACACGTTCTGGCGCGTTGCCGACGGCCACGTCGAAGCGTTCGACGGCGACCTCGATGCCTACGCTGCATGGCTGCGTTCGCGCGCGTCGGAGCCGAAGAAAAGTGCAGCCGAACCGGCAGCGAAGAAAGTCGCCGCCAAATCCGCGGCGACGGATCCGTTGTCGAAGCAGCAGCGCAGCCGCTTCAAGCAGGTCGAGACGCGCATGGGCACGCTGCAATCCGAGCTCAGGCAGATCGAGGCGCAGCTCGCCGACCCGGCGATCTACGGCAACGACGGCGGCGTCGAGATCGGCCAACTCGGCCAGCGCCAGGAAGCGCTCACGCGCGAGCATGCGGCGCTGGAAACCGAATGGCTGGCGTTGTACGAACGGCTGGAAACCGCTTGAAGTCTTGCTGTCAGCGCCCCAATTCCTTTGTCATCACCATCCTCTTCGAAGCGCGCCATGCCCATCTACGGTTTTGAATGCGGCAGCTGCGGTCACCGGTTCGACCGCCTGCAGAAATTGTCCGACCCCGACCCGACGGTCTGTCCGGATTGCGGCGCCGAACAGTTGCGTCGTCAGTTGACCGCGCCGTCGTTCCGGTTGTCCGGGAGCGGCTGGTACGAGACCGATTTCATGAAGGACGGCGACAAGAAACGCAATCTCGTCGAAGGCAGTTCGGGAAGCGGATCGTCGGAATCGAAGGGCGACAACAAGCCGGTCGAGTCGAAATCGACCGACGCCAAGCCGGCCGAATCGAAGCCCGGCGAATCCAAATCTGCTCCGAAAGTCGACAGCGCGCCCGCCGCCAAACCGGCTGCCGATTAGCCGACCAACGCGTTTGGTTGCCCCGCAACAACCGCATCGTTAGCATCCCCAAGTTCGGCCGCACCGACCGCGGCCATCGGAATCCAGCCCCATGCGTACCCATTTTTGCGGCCTCATCGACGAGAGCCTGATTGGCCAGACCGTCACCCTTTGCGGATGGGCGGACGTCGCGCGCAACTTCGGCGGACTGTGCTTCATCGACCTGCGCGACCATGAAGGCATCGTGCAGATCGTCGCCGAGCCCGATGCCGATGCGGCCGACAATCCGGCAGTGATCGCCGCCGCGGCGCACGTCGGCTACGAGGACTGCCTGCGCATCACCGGCACAGTGCGCGCGCGGCATGCCGTGAACGACAAGATCAAGAGCGGCAAAGTCGAGGTCGTCGCGACGAAGATCGAACTGCTCAACAAGGCCGATCCGCTGCCGTTCCACGCGCACGAAAATCCAGGCGAGGACATCCGCCTCAAATATCGCTACCTCGACATGCGTCGCCCGGCGATGCAGCAGATGATGCGCACGCGGATCAAACTCGTGCAGGCGTTGCGCCGCTGGCTCGACGCGCGCGGATTCCAGGACATCGAGACGCCGATCCTGACCAAGGCCACGCCCGAGGGCGCGCGCGATTTCCTGGTGCCGGCGCGCATGCATCCCGGCGAGTTCTACGCGTTGCCGCAGTCGCCGCAGCTGTTCAAGCAGATCCTGATGATGGCCGGCTTCGATCGCTACTACCAGATCGCGCGCTGCTTCCGCGACGAGGCATTGCGTGCCGACCGCCAGCTCGAATTCACCCAGCTCGACATGGAGTTCGCGTGGGTGTCCGAGCGCGACGTACAGGACGCGACCGAGGACATGATCCGCGTCGTCTTCAAGGATGTGATGGATGTCGAACTCGCGAATCCATTCCCGCGCCTGACCTATGCCGAAGCGATGCGTCGCTATGGTTCGGACAAGCCCGACCTGCGCATCGCGCTGGAACTGACCGATGTCGCCGAGATCGTGAAGTCTTGCGAGTTCAAGGTTTTCACCGATTGGGCCAGCCATGCCGAAGGCCGCGTCGCCGCGCTGCGCGTTCCGGGTGGCGCGGAGCTGTCGCGCAAGCAGATCGACGATTGCGCCGCGCATGCCGCCAAGCATGGCGCGAAAGGTCTTGCGTGGATGAAGGTGACGGACCGCGCGGCGGGACGCGAAGGCATCAATTCGCCGATCGCCAAGTTCCTCGATGACGCGACCCTGCACGCCGTGCTCGACGCGACGCAGGCGCAATCGGGCGACATCCTGTTCTTCGGCGCAGGCCCGTGGAAATCCGTCAGCGACTTCATGGGCGCGCTGCGCATCAAGGTCGCGAAGGACCTCGGCCTCGTTGCGCAAGGATGGACTCCGTTGTGGGTCACCGACTTCCCGATGTTCGAATGGGACGAGGAAGACCAGCGCTACGTCGCCCTGCATCATCCGTTCACCGCGCCTGCGGTCGACGATGTCGCCGCGTTGCGCGCGAACGCGAAGACCGCGGTGTCGCGCGGCTACGACATGGTGCTCAACGGCAACGAGATCGGCGGTGGTTCGATCCGCATCCATCGCTCGGACATGCAGTCGGCGGTGTTCGACCTGCTTGGCATCAACAAGGAAGAAGCCGAATTGAAGTTCGGGTTCCTGCTCGAGGCATTGCGCTACGGCGCGCCGCCGCACGGCGGGATCGCGTTCGGCATCGACCGCGTCGCCGCGCTGATGGCCGGAACGGAATCGATCCGCGACGTGATCGCATTCCCGAAGACGACGACCGCGCAATGCCAGATGACTGGCGCGCCGTCGCCGGTGCCCGACAAGCAACTCGCGGAAGTGCACATCTCGGTGCGCGTGAAGGAATGAGCCTCGTTATCCGCTGCGCCGGGCCCGACGATGCGCAGGTGTTGTCGCGGATTGCGGTGTCCACATTCACCGAATCGTTCGGACACCTGTATCCGGACGAGGACCTGCAGGATTTCCTGCGCACGAACTACGCGGTCCCCGAGTGCGCGCGGTTGCTGGCCGACGATCGCTATGCGGCCTGGCTGCTCGAGGATGATGGCGTCGCCGTCGGCCACGCGCTCGCCGGCCCCTGCGGCCTGCCGCATGCCGACGCCACGCCGGAAGACGGCGAATTGAAGCGGCTGTACCTGCTCGCGCAGGCGCGCAACGGCGGCTGGGGTGCGTGCCTGTTCGACGCCGCGCTCGCCTGGCTGGAACGCAACGGGCCGCGCCGGATCTGGATCAGCGTGTGGTCGCAGAACCTCGGCGCGCAGCGTTTCTACGCGCGCTGGGGTTTCGCCAAGGTCGCCGAATACGAATTTGCCGTCGGCCGCGTGCGCGACCACGAATTCATGTTCCGCCGCGACGCGCTGGCCGCTTCGTCGAGACAGGCATGACCGATCGCGTCATCTTGTTGCACGGCCTGTGGTTGCGCGGAATGGCGATGAATTACCTGTCGCGGCGGCTGGACGCGGCGGGGTTCGTCGCGCAGACCTTCGATTACGCGACGGTGCGCGACGGGATCGATGTCGCCAGCGAGCGCCTGCGCGACCTCATCGGCACGTTCGGCCCCGGCAAGGTCCACCTGGTCGGGCACAGCCTCGGCGGCCTGGTCGCGGCGATGATCGTGCAGCGCCACCCGGACCTGATCGACGGCCGCATCGTCTGCCTCGGCGCGCCCCTGCGCGGCAGCGCCGCGGCGCGTTCGCTGAAAGGCATCCCGGGTGGCTCGGCGATGCTCGGCCACAGCGTGGAACTGCTCGAGAACGGGCTGGAAAGCTGGGATTGTCCACAACAGCTCGGCGTGATCGCCGGGCGATTGCCGCTTGGCCTTGGTTTCCTGCTGGGCGGCGTGACAGCGCCGCACGACGGCACGGTCTCGGTCGAGGAGACCCGCCTGCCGGGGATGACCGATCACTGCGTGATTGCCGCCGCGCACACCGGGCTGGTGTATTCGGATCCGGCCGCGAAGCACACCATTGAATTCCTGCGCGACGGGCGGTTCGGCACGGCCTAGTCCGCTGGAGTAAAATCACCGGTCGCCAACGCACATCTGCAGGAAGTCGCATGGGTAGGGGACCGTCGATCGAAGGCCGCAAGAATGCCGAGGATGCACGGCGCGGCAAGATCTTCACCAAGATCATCCGCGAGATCAGCGTCGCCGCGCGCATCGGCAGCGACCCGGGCGCCAATTCGCGCCTGCGCGCCGCCATCGACAAGGCCCTGTCCGCGAACATGTCCAAGGACGTGATCGAACGCGCGATCAAGAAGGCCAGCGGCGAGCTCGAAGGCGTGAACTACGAGGAAATCCGCTACGAAGGATATGCGCCCGGCGGGGTCGCGGTGATCGTCGACTGCCTGACCGACAACAAGGTGCGCACCGTTGCGGATGTCAGGCACGCATTCGGCAAGTTTGGCGGCAACCTCGGCACCGACGGCTCGGTCGCGTTCCTGTTCAGGAAATGCGGCGTGCTGAGCTTCGCAGCCGGCGCCGACGAGGAGCGCATCACCGAGATCGCGATCGATGCAGGCGCCGACGACGTCGTGGCTTATCCCGAGGATGGCGCGATCGACGTGCTGACCGCGCCCGACGCGTTCCAGTCGGTCAAGGCCGCGATGGAAGCCGCTGGCATGGTCCCCGATATCGCCGAAATCACCTGCCGCGCCGAAAACGACATCGCCGTGGCGGGCGACACCGCGCAGGCCGTCGCCAAACTGCTGGCGTGGCTGGACGACCTCGACGACGTGCAGAACGTGTATTCGAACGCGGACCTTGGCGCGGATACGTATGCATAACGGGGCATGGAAACGGGGAACAGGGAACAGGGAACGGGGAATTGCCTGTCAATCCGCGTCCGAGCGCCTTGTCGGCAATGCATTCTGCGCAAACGATCAAACGCGTATCGAGACCATTGGTCTCTTGCGGAGATTCACAGTGTCCCGTTCCCCGTTTCCCATACCCCGTTTCCTGTTGCAATGATCCGCATCCTCGGCATCGATCCGGGTTCGCAACGCACGGGAGTCGGCATCGTCGATTGCGATGCCGGCGGCCGCACGACGCATGTCTACCACGCACCGCTGGTGCTGCTGGGCGAGGGCGAGTTTCCGCAGCGGCTCAAGCGATTGCTCGATGGACTTGCGCACGTCATCGACACCTACAAGCCGCAGGAAGTCGCGATCGAGAAGGTGTTCATGGCGCGCAATCCGGACTCCGCGCTCAAGCTCGGCCAGGCGCGCGGCGCGGCGATGTGCGCGGCGGTGCTGCGCGACTTGCCGATCCACGAATACTCGGCGAAGGAAATCAAGCTCGCGGTGGTCGGCAGCGGCGGCGCGGAAAAAACCCAGGTCCAGCACATGGTCGGAATCATGCTCAGCCTGCAGGGCAAACTGCAGGCCGACGCGGCCGATGCGCTTGCGGTCGCGATCACGCATGCGCATGTGCGCGCGACGGCGCAGCGGCTCGGCGTCAACGTCAAACTCGCCTGGGGCAGGAAATAATGATCGGCAGGCTCAAGGGAACAGTGATCCACAAACAACCGCCATGGCTGGTCGTGGACGTCCACGGCGTCGGCTACGAACTCGAAGCGCCGATGAGCACGTTCTACGACCTGCCCGAAGTCGGTCGCGAAGTCGCGTTGTTCACGCACTACGCGCAGAAGGAGGATTCGGTGTCGCTGTACGGGTTCCTCAGCGAATCCGAACGCCGCCTGTTCCGCGACGTGCAGAAGGTCACCGGGATCGGCGCGAAGATCGCGCTGGCGATCCTGTCGGGCGCCAGCGTTGCCGATTTCGCGCGCCTGGTGCAGACCTCCGACGTGTCCGCGCTGACGCGCATCCCTGGCATCGGCAAGAAGACCGCCGAGCGCATCGTCGTCGAGCTGCGCGATCGCGCGAGCGATCTGGGCGGCAGCGCGACGCTCGCCGGGAAGCCGGTGCCGACCGATCCGCTCGGCGAGGCGATCCTCGCGCTGCAGCAACTCGGCTACAAGCCCGCCGAAGCGCTGCGCATGGCAGAAAAGGCGCAAGCTGACGGGGACGACGTCGAGGCAATCATCCGCAAGGCGCTGAAATCGGCGCTGCGCGGTTGAAACCGGCGGTATACGGAAATCCATCATGTCACTAACGGAATCGAGCGCCATCACCACCCAGCACGCTTCGCACCAGCCGCAGGGCAGCCTGCGCACGCTGATGCTCGGCGCGGTCGGCGTGGTGTTCGGCGATATCGGCACGAGCCCCCTGTACACGTTGCGCGAGGCTTTCCTGCCGCATTACGGATTGACGCCCAATCCCACGACGGTCCTCGGCCTGTTGTCGCTGATCGTGTGGTCGCTGTTCCTGGTCGTCACGGTGAAGTACGTGATGATCATCATGCGCGCCGACAACAAGGGCGAGGGCGGCATCATGGCGCTGATGGCGCTGGCCCAGCGCACCCTGGGGAACGCCAAGCGGTTGCGCTACGCGATCGGCATCCTCGGCATCTTCGGCGCTTCGCTGTTCTTCGGCGACAGCGTGATCACGCCGGCGGTCTCGGTGCTGGCGGCGGTCGAAGGCCTGGAGGTCGCCGCGCCGCACCTGAAGGAATGGGTGGTGCCGATCACGCTGGTGGTGCTGGTGATCCTGTTCCTGTTCCAGCGCCACGGTTCGGCGAAAGTGGGACGCATCTTCGGCCCGGTGATGGCCTTGTGGTTCCTCGCGATCGCGGCGCTGGGCGCGTGGCACATCATCGCCCAGCCGCGCGTGCTGGCGGCGTTCAATCCGTACTATGCGCTGCACTTTTTCGTCGAGCACGGCGCGCACTCGTATTTCATCCTCGGCGCGGTGGTGCTGGCGATCACCGGCGGCGAGGCGCTGTACGCGGACATGGGCCATTTCGGGCGCGCGCCGATCCGGGCGGCGTGGTTCTGGCTGGTGCTGCCGGCGTTGCTGATGAACTATTTCGGGCAGGGAGCGTTGCTGTTCTCCAATCCCGCCGCATCGGAGAATCCGTTCTACATGGCCGCGCCGGCGTGGTCCCTGTATCCGCTGATCGCGCTGGCGACCCTGGCGACGGTGATCGCATCGCAGGCGGTGATCTCGGGCGCGTTCTCGGTCGCGCGGCAGGCGATGCTGCTGGGTTACATCCCGCGCCTGACGATCCGGCACACGTCCGCGAGCGCCGAGGGGCAGATCTTCGTGCCGGCGGTGAACCGCATGCTGCTGGTGCTGGTCGTGCTGCTGGTGCTCGCGTTCCGCTCCTCGACCAAGCTTGCCGCTGCGTACGGCGTTTCGGTGTCGGGCACGATGCTGATCGATACCCTGTTGTTGATGGTGGTCGCCTGGAACAGCTGGTCCGACTCGCGGCGCTGGGTGATTCCGGTCGCCGCGCTGCTGCTGCTGGTCGACATCGCCTTCCTCGGCGCGAACGTGGTCAAGTTCCTCGACGGCGCTTGGGTGCCGGTCGCGCTCGGCATCATCGCGTTCACGATGATGCGCACCTGGCGGCGCGGCAAGAAACTGGTCGCCGAAAGTCTGGCGACCCAGCAACTCGACCTCGACACCTTCCTGCGCTCGCTCGCCGCGCACCCGCCGCACCGGGTTCCCGGCACCGCGATCTTCCTGAGCCCGCACGCGAACAACGTGCCGCACGCCCTGTTGCACAACCTCAAGCACAACAAGGTGCTGCACGAGAGCAACGTGATCCTCAGTGTGCGCACGCTCGACTCCGCCTACGCCGAGCCCGAAGAGCGCTGCGCGACCGCCGACCTCGGGAACGGGTTCCGGCAGATGACCCTGCGCTTCGGGTTCGCCGAGGAGCCCGATGTGCCCGCCGCCCTGGTGAAGAGCATCTGCGGGACGCAGTTCGACATGATGGACACCACGTTCTTCTCCAGCCGCGAGACGCTGGTCGCGGCCGAGCACGTCGGCATGCCGTTGTGGCGGGACAAGATCTTCGCATTCATGGCCCGCAACGCCACCTCGGCGACGGACTTCTTCCGCATCCCCGGCAACCGCCTGGTCGAACTGGGTACCAAGGTCGAGATCTGACCGTACCCGCGCGGAGCGGCGTATCCTGCGCGGCTTGCGGGCGCAGCGAGGCATGCAGTGAGCGAAACGACCCAGGTTCCACGCGGCTCCCGCCTCGCCGCGCTTTCGCTGGCGGCGATCGGCGTGGTCTACGGCGACATCGGCACCAGCCCGCTCTACACGCTGCAGACCGCATTTTCCGGCAAGCACGGCATCGCGCCGACGCCGGAGAACGTGCTCGGCGTGCTGTCGCTGGTGTTCTGGTCGATGATGTTCGTGGTGTCGTTCAAGTACGTGTCGTTCATCCTGCGCGCCGACAACAAGGGCGAGGGCGGCATCCTCTCACTGATGACGCTCGCGCAGCGCGGACTGCGCGCGCATTCGAAGATGAAGTGGACGGTGCTCGCGCTCGGGGTGTTCGGGGCAGGACTGTTCTACGGCGACAGCGTGATCACGCCGGCGGTGTCGGTGCTGTCGGCGATCGAGGGCGTGAAAGTCCTGGAGCCGACGCTTGCGGAATGGGTGCTGCCGCTGACGGTGGTCGTGCTGATCATGTTGTTCGCGGTGCAGCGCTTCGGCAGCGCGCGGATGGGCTCGATCTTCGGGCCGGTGATGCTGGTGTGGTTCGTCAGTCTCGCCGCATTCGGCGCGACGGGGATCGCCGCGGCGCCGGAAATCCTGCGGGCGTTGAATCCGGAACACGCCGTGCGGTTTTTCACCGGCAACGGATTCATGGCCTTCGTCGCGCTCGGCGCGGTCGTGCTGGCGCTGACCGGCGCGGAGGCGCTGTATGCCGACATGGGCCACTTCGGCCGGCGACCGATCCGCTGCGCGTGGTTCGGCTTCGTGCTGCCGGCGCTGCTGGTGAATTATTTCGGACAGGGCGCGTTGCTGCTGCGCCATCCGGAGGCGGCCATCAATCCCTTCTACCTGCTGCTGCCGAAGTGGGCGCTGATGCCGATGATCGCGCTGGCCACGGTGGCGGCCATCATCGCCTCGCAGGCGGTGATCTCGGGCGCATTCTCGCTGACCCGCGAGGCGATCCAGCTCGGCCTGTTCGCGCGCAGCCCGGTGATCCACACCTCCGACGAACGCTCGGGGCAGATCTACATGCCGCTGGTGAATTGGGGCCTGCTGATCGCGGTGCTCGCTGCGGTGCTGGGCTTCCAGACATCCAGCCATCTGGCCGCGGCCTACGGCATCGCGGTGACCGGCACCATGGCGATCACCAGCGGGCTGGCCCTGATCGTCGCGCGGCGGCTCTGGCACTGGCCGCGCGCGCTGGTCGCCGTCACCGGCCTGCTGCTGCTGACCGTGGACCTGGCCTTCTTCGGCGCGAACGCGCTCAAGCTGCTGCACGGCGGCTGGTTCCCGCTGGTCGTCGGCGGCATGGTGTTCGTGGTGATGACGACCTGGCGGCGCGGCCGCGAGTTGCTGATCGCGCGGCTCGAAAGCGGATTGAACCTGCGCAAGTTCATCGACAGCCTCGCCGATCATCCGCCGGTGCGCGTCCCGGGCACGGCGGTTTTCCTGAGCGCTGCGCGCGAGGGCGTACCCAATGCGCTGCTGCATAACCTCAAGCACAACAAGGTGTTGCACGAGATCAACGTGATCCTGACGGTGACCACCCAGGACACCCCGAAGGTCGAGCCTGGCAAACGCCTGAAGCTGGAGCCGCTCGGCCACGGCTTCTACCGGATGTGGCTGCGCTATGGATTCGCCGAACAACCGCACATCCCGATTGCGCTGACCGAATGCCGCTGGCAGGGACTGGGCATGGACCCGATGGACACCACCTATTTCCTGAGCCAGGAGCGCGTGGTCACCTCGAAGCAGCCGGGCATGGCGACCTGGCGCGACAAGCTGTTCGCCTTCATGTCGCGCAACGCGAGCCCGTTGACGGATTTCTTCCGCATCCCGCGCAACCGGATTGTTGAACTGGGCGCGCAGATCGAGATCTGAAGGCGGGAACGGGGAACAGGGAACAGGGAACGGAAAAGCGGCAGCCCGGGCTGCACTTGCTTACAATCGCTGGATGAAGGCAGCAATCGACAACCTCATCGAAGTGACCACGCGCGATCGCCTGCGTTTCCCCTGTTTCCCGTTGATCAATCGCTCCTGCGTGCCAGCTTCGCGGTTCGCTCCGAACTCCTGTTGTCGCAGTCCCGTTCCGGGTTTCCCGCGTCGATGAGCGAGGACCGCATCATCGACCCCACCGAGAGCCGCGACGAAGCGGCGCTCGAGGCCAGCATCCGGCCGAAGCGGCTCGACGACTACCTCGGCCAGCAACCGGTGCGCGAGCAGCTGAAAGTGGCGATCGAGGCGGCGCGCGCGCGTGGCGAGGCGATGGACCATGTGCTGATCTTCGGGCCGCCCGGGCTTGGCAAGACCACCCTCAGCCACGTGATCGCGAACGAACTCGGGGTGAACCTGCGCACGACCTCGGGGCCGGTGATCGAGCGCGCGGGCGACCTCGCCGCGTTGCTGACGAACCTGCAGCCGCACGACGTCCTGTTCATCGACGAGATCCATCGCCTGTCCCCGGTCGTCGAGGAAGTGCTGTATCCGGCGATGGAGGATTTCCAGATCGACCTGATGATCGGCGAGGGCCCGGCCGCGCGCTCGATCAAGCTCGACCTGCCGCCTTTCACGCTGATTGGCGCTACAACGCGCGCCGGCCTGCTGACCGGCCCACTGCGCGACCGCTTCGGCATCGTGCAGAGGCTTGAATTCTATTCGCCCGAGGAACTCACCCAGATCGTGCGGCGCTCGGCGAAGATCCTCGGCATCGCCTGCGATGCGGACGGCGCGGCCGAGATCGCGCGGCGTTCGCGCGGGACGCCGCGCATCGCGAACCGGCTGCTGCGGCGCGCGCGCGATTTCGCCCAGGTCCGCGCCGACGGCGTGATCACCCGCCAGGTCGCTGATGGCGCGATGGCGATGCTCAAGGTGGATGCCGAGGGCTTCGACCAGATGGACCGCAGGCTGCTGCGCACGATCATGGACAGCTTCGACGGCGGGCCGGTCGGCATCGAATCGCTGGCCGCCGCGCTCAGCGAGGAACGCGGAACCCTCGAGGACGTGATCGAGCCGTACCTGATCCAGCAGGGCTACCTGCTGCGCACCGCGCGCGGCCGCCAGGTGAGCGCCAAGACTTGGCGGCTGTTCGGGCTGGCTCCGAAGAGCCAGGGATCGCAGGTGGCGAATGGGGAATCGGAGACCTTGTTTTGATCTGCACCCCGGGGAGCGCGGCGGGTCTTGTTCGATCCAATCGCCGATTAGCGAAAACCGAAGGACCGAACCGCGATAATGCCTCCGTGCCGAGCGCCCACTCCCAGCTTTCCCATTCGCGGTCGTTCACCTGGCCGGTCAGGGTCTATTGGGAAGATACCGATGCAGGCGGAGTCGTGTATCACGCGAGCTACCTGCGTTTCCTCGAGCGCGCGCGCAGCGAGTGGCTGCGTGCGCTCGGCTACGGCCAGGATGCGTTGCGCGAACGCGAGGGCGTGGTATTCGTGGTGCGTGCGATGCGGCTGGAATTCCTGCGGCCGGCACGGCTGGACGATGAATTGATCGTCACGGTCGCGCTGGGCGAGCGCAGGCATGCGAGCCTGCTGATGCGACAAACCATCCGGCGCGGCGACATCCCGTTGCTGGATGCAGACGTGAAGGTGGCCTGCGTGGCCGCCGCCGATTTCCGTCCGCGGGCGGTGCCACCGGCACTGGTCGCGGCGATGACAGAACCCGGAGTGACCCAATGAATCCATCGATCCACCTGTTCGCAGCGCTGCAGTCCGCACCGGTACAAGCATTGCCGGATGCATCGCCCGCGGCGGTGCAGGCGCTCGCCGCCACGGCATCCTCGCCGGCGCCCGGCGGTGGCCTGAACCTGGTCTCCCTGCTCCTGCACGCGAGCCTGCCGGTGCAGTTCGTGCTGGTGCTGCTGCTGATCGCCTCGATCGCATCGTGGGTGATCATCTTCCGCAAACAGCGGGTACTCGGCGGCGCCGAGAAATCCGCCGAGGGTTTCGAGGAGCGCTTCTGGTCCGGCGCCGACCTGACCCAGCTGTACCGCGACGCGACCGATCGCAATCGGGTGACCGCGGGACTCGAGGCGATCTTCGAGGCCGGCTTCCGCGAGTTTTCGCGCCTGCGCCAGCGCAAGGGCGTGGACCCGCGCACCCAGCTCGAAGGCGCCCAGCGCGGCATGCGCGCGCAACTCGCGCGCGAGGTGGACGCGCTGGAACACAGCCTGGAATTCCTCGCCAACGTCGGTTCGATCAGCCCCTACGTCGGCCTGTTCGGCACCGTGTGGGGCATCATGATTTCGTTTCAGGGCCTTGCGGCCATGAAAGAAGCGACCATCGCGACCGTCGCCCCGGGCATTTCGGAAGCGCTGATCGCCACCGCGATGGGATTGTTCGCGGCCATACCTGCCGTGTGGGCCTACAACCGTTTCGCGACCAAGGTCGAGCGCCTCAATGTGCGCTACGAGGCCTTCGCCGAGGAATTCTCGTCGATCCTGCAGCGGCAGGCGCACGTCGAAGAGTGAGCGCGCCCGCCATCGCCAACCCCATTCGCGCGTCGGCGCCGTTGACACGCCCGCTTTTGCAGGCCCGCATCGCGCCGCGAGGACGTAATCCATGAGCAGTCATCGCAAGCGCCGCAAGCTCAAGGCCGACATCAATGTCGTGCCGTACATCGACGTGATGCTGGTGCTGCTGATCATCTTCATGGTGACTGCACCGCTGCTCAACCTGGGCGTCGACGTCAACCTGCCGACGTCGAAGGCGCACACGCTCGACCAGAAGAAGGATCCGGTGATCGTCAAGATCGATCGCGACGGTACCTACAAGCTCAAGCTCGCCGAACTCGACGAGCAGGCCATCAACGAGGGCGACCTTGGCGCGAAAGTCGCTGCGTTCCATCGCCAGAATCCCGATACGGCGGTGTATATCGCAGCCGATGGAGCGCTGGACTACCAGAAGGTGATGGACCTGATGACCCTGCTGCAGACCGCCGGGGTCGAGCGCGTCGCGCTGATGAGCCAGCCTGCGCACGCGGATGCCGGCAAGCCGGGCAATCGCTGAGGGCGATGGAAACCACCTGGGACAAGCTGCGCGCGATCCTCTACGCATTGAGTGTGCATGGATGCGCGCTCCTGTTGATGTTCGTGGGGCTGCATTGCCAGCAACTGCCGGTGCCATCGGATGCCGAAGGGCCGATCATCGAGGCGACGCTGATGAGTTCGCCGCAGCAGTCGGCTTCCGCGGCCAAGGCGATCAAGGCTGCGGAGCGGAAGGCCGCCCAGCCGGCCGCCACTCCGCCGCCGCTGCAGCCCAAGCCCGAACCCGTGCCGCAGGACGCGGCGCAACCGCCGCAGCCGGCGCCACAGGCGCGATTGCCGAAGCCCGACACGGTCGACCAGGAGGAAGTGCGCCGCGACGCGGACTTGGCCGCCCAGCAGAAGCAGTTGCAGGAACAGGAAGCGCGCCGCAAGCAGGCGCAGGTCGACCTGACGAACCAGCTGCAGCAACAGCTCGAAGCGCAGAACCGCCAGCGCCTTGCACAGCAGGAACTCGAACGGCAGAAACAACTGGAGGACATCCGCAAGCAGCGCGCCGATGCCGAACGCAAGGTCATGCTCGCGGAGCAGCGCCTCAAGCAGTTGCGGGACCAGCGTGCGAATCTCCCGAACGCCGACGCGGCGGTCAGTTCGCCGGCTCCGGCCGCGGCGGCGCATCCGCCTTCAGGCAACAATGGCGCCAAACAGGACCCCAACGGGAAATACCTGCAGGCGATCAAGGACGCCCTCGATCACAACTGGCGCCGCACGGGCGTGCCCGAGGGCGTGCATTGCCATGTGAAATTCACCCAGGACCGCCCCTTCGCGATCATCAAGGACGTCGTCTTCGGCGATTGCCAGTTCGATGCGGCCGCCCGCGAGACGGTCGAGGAGCTGAAGGGAATCCACCTTCCTTATTCAGGTTTCGAAGGCGACTTCAAGCCAGAGGTTAATATAGACATGTGTTATCCGCAGGAGGCATGCACCAAATGAACAAGTTCATGGCTGGATTGTTGTTGCTGCTGGCATGCGTCGCAGCGCCCGCGTTCGCGCAGGGACTCGATGTCGGGCTGGTCACGGGCAACGATGCCGCGCTGCCGATCGCGGTGGTGCCGATGGAATACCAGGGCAGCAGCGCCAAGCCCGATACCGACGTGGCTTCGGTGATCCGCGCCGACCTCGACCGTTCCGGCCAGTTCCGCTCGCTGGCCGAGAAGGACATCGTCGAGCATCCGCAGACGGGCGCCGACATGAAGTACCCGACCTGGCGCCTGCTCAAGCAGGACTACGTGCTGGTCGGGCGTGTGCTGGACAGCAGCGATGGCGGCTATCGCGTCGAGTTCGAGCTGTTCGACATCGCCAAGCAGCAGCGTATCCTCGGCTTGGCGATGACCGGCCGACCGCAGGCGATGCGCGATGTAGCGCACCAGATCGCCGACCAGGTGTACGAGAAGATCGTCGGCGTCCGCGGCGCGTTCTGGACGCGGATCGCCTACGTCACCGCGAGCGGCGTCGGCGGCAACATCCAGTACGCGTTGATGGTCGCCGATGCCGACGGCATCAACCCGCAGGTGATCGTGAAATCGCGCGAACCGCTGCTGTCGCCCGCGTGGAGCCCGGACGGGCGCAAGCTCGCCTACGTCAGCTACGAGCACCACAACGGTTCGGTCTACATCCAGGAGATCGGCACCGGCGCGCGCGAGGTGATCGCCAGCTTCAAGGGCATCAACGGCGCGCCGGCGTTCTCGGCCGACGGCAAGCGGCTGGCGCTGACCCTGTCGAAATCCGGCAATCCCGAGATCTACGTGATGGACCTCGGCACGAAGGCACTGACCCAGGTCACCAACCACTACAGCATCGACACAGAAGCGGCGTGGATGCCCGACGGCACCCTGGCGTTCACTTCCGATCGCGGCGGCAAGCCGCAGATCTACCAGATCGCCGCGACGAGCGGCGCGCAGCCGAGCCGGTTGAGTTTCCAGGGCCAGTACAACGCGCGTGCGACGGTGTCGTACGACGGCAAGAAAATCGCTATGGCGCAGGGTAACGGGAACGTCTATCGTATCGCCTTGCTGGATCGCAGTCTCGGAGGCTCGGGACGCTGGCAGATGCTGTCTCCCGGCAACCTTGACGAATCCCCGAGTTTTGCTCCCAACGCCAGCATGGTGCTGTACGCCGCGCGCGAAGGCAGTCGCGGCGTGCTCTACGCCGTGTCGGTCGACGGTCGGGTGAGGCAGCGTCTGGTACTGGCCGACGGCGACGTGCGCGAACCCGCATGGTCGCCGTACCGTCAACGTTGACCGACCTCCACGACCTCTATACAGCCCCCGAATCGCGATAAGGATGACCACAATGAAAACCAACAAGACCCTTCTGCTCGCGGCTGTTGCCTGCATCGCGCTGGCCGGCTGCACGAAGAAGAACGTCAAGGACGGCAGTACGGGCGGCAGCGACACGTCGGGCCAGTCGTCGTCGGCGACCACCAATCCGATGGGCAGCAGCACGGGCGGCAAATACATGCCAGCCGACCTGGACACCGACAGCTGCCTGCGCCAGCGCGTGGTGTATTTCGACCTCGATCAGGACACGCTGAAGCCCGAGTTCCAGGCCATCGTCGCCTGCCACGCGAAGTACCTCGTTGATCGCCGCGAAGCGCGCATGACCCTTGAAGGCAGCGCCGACGAACGCGGCAGCCGCGAATACAACCGCGGACTCGGCGAGCGTCGCGGCAACGCGGTGATGGCGGCCGTGCAGGGTGGCGGCGCATCGGCCAGCCAAATGGACGTGGTGAGCTACGGCGAAGAGCGGCCGGTCTGCACCGAGTCCAACGATGACTGCTGGTCGAAGAATCGCCGCGTCGAGATCGTCTACACCGCCAAGTGATGACGATCCCGGCGATGAAGATCCGCGTCCGCTTGCTGGCGATCGCCTGCATCGCAGCGACCGTGCTGGTCGCTGCCGATGCAACGGCGCAATCGCGCCCGAGTCTGGCCGATCGCGTCGCGGCGCTCGAAACGCGCGTGCAGCAGAACCAGAGTGAGCAATCCGTCGAACAGCTCAACCGGATCGCCCAGCTCGAATCGGACGTCAAGGCGCTGCGCGCGCTCGTCGAGCAGATGCAGAACGAGAACGAGCAGGCCAAGCTGCGCGATCGCGAGCAGTACAACGATCTCGACGGCAGGCTCGGCAAGCTCGAAAACGCGCCTGCGACCCCGGCGGCCGGGGTGAAGCCTTCGCCGACGCATGCGCCGGTGTCGCCGCGGCCCGCATCCGCGGGCCCAACGGTCGCGCCGCCGCCGGTTCCTGTCGCAGGCGCCGCTCCGGCGGCAAGTCCCGCCGGCGAACAGGCCGCCTACGACGCTGCGCTCGCAGCAGTGCGCGCCGACCAGTACGCCGATTCCGCACAGCGCTTCAACGCTTTCGTGCAGCAATATCCGAACAGCCCGCTCGTGGCCAACGCGTTCTACTGGATGGGCGAGTCGTACTACGTCACCCAGAATTACGCGCTCGCACTGGAAGCGTTCAAGTCGGTCGTCACCCTCTATCCCGACTCGCCGAAAGCGCCTGGCGCGCTGCTCAAGCTCGGCTACAGCCAGGATGGCCTCAAGCAGCACGATGCAGCCGAAGCAACGCTGCGCGACGTGATCCAGAAGTATCCGAACACCGATGCCGCCGAGCAGGCGCAAAGCCGCCTGCGCGCGATGAGCATGGATGCCGGGCATTAACCCGAGCGTCGCGGCAGGTATTCCCACGATGGACGGCGCGACGCCGGACCGGCTGCGGCTCACCGAGATTTTCCATTCGCTGCAGGGCGAGGCGCGCAGCGTCGGCTGGCCGACCGTGTTCGTCCGCCTCACCGGCTGTCCGTTGCGCTGCGGCTACTGCGACACCGCGTACGCGTTCCACGGCGGCGCATGGTGGGAGATCGACGCGATCCTTGAAGAAGTCGCGAAACATGGCGCGAAACATGTCTGCGTCACCGGCGGCGAACCGCTCGCGCAGAAGCGCTGCATCGACCTGCTCGCGCGCCTGTGCGATGCCGGCTACGACGTCTCGCTGGAAACCTCCGGCGCGCTCGATATCGGCGCCGTCGATCTGCGCGTATCGCGGGTGATGGACCTCAAGACGCCGGGCTCCCGCGAACAGGCGCGCAATCGCCTCGAGAACCTGCCGTTGCTGACATCGCGCGACCAGCTCAAGTTCGTGCTTTGCGATCGCGCCGACTACGACTGGGCGCTCGCGATGCTGCGCGAACATGATCTTCCCGTGCGCTGCGACGTGCTGTTCTCGCCGAGTTACGGCCAGTTGCAGGCGCGCGACCTAGCGGAGTGGATGCTCGCCGACCGCGTGCCTGCGCGCTTCCAGCTGCAGCTCCACAAGATCCTGTGGGGCGAGGAGATCGGGCGATGAATCTGCAGGGAACGGGAAACAGGGAACGGGGAACAGGGGAAACCAGAGCTGCCCTTCGCTCCCGTGTCGCACGTTCCGATAGCTGTGACCGATTCGCTTTGCTTTTCACCCGTTCCCTGTTACCCGTTCCCCGTTCCCCATGAAAAAGGCCGTCATCCTCGTCTCCGGCGGCATGGATTCCGCAGTCGTGCTCGCGCTCGCGCGCGAACAGGGTTTCGCTGCGTATGCGCTCAGCGTCGCCTACGGGCAGCGCCACACGTCCGAACTCGCCGCCGCCGCACGCAACGCGCAGTCGCTCGGTGCGGCCGAGCACAAGGTCGTCGCAGTGGATTTGCGCAGCATCGGCGGCTCGGCGCTGACCGCCGACATCGCGGTGCCGGAACACGACATCGGCGAGCCGGCGGACGCCGGCATTCCGGTCACCTATGTGCCCGCGCGCAACACGATCATGCTGTCGATCGCGCTGGGCTGGGCCGAAGTGCTGGGCGCGGCCGACATTTTCTGCGGCGTCAACGCGGTGGACTACTCCGGCTATCCGGATTGCCGTCCCGAATTCATCGCCGCGTTCGAGGCGCTCGCGAACCTCGCGACGAAAACCGGCGTCGAAGGCGCAGGGCTCCGCGTGCACGCGCCGCTGATGCGGATGGGCAAGGATGCGATCGTGCGCGAAGGCGCGCGCCTCGGCGTCGACTTCGCACAGACGGTGTCCTGCTACCAGGCCGACGCCGAAGGACGCGCCTGCGGACGCTGCGACGCATGCCGGTTGCGTGCGGAAGGATTCGCCGGGGCCGGGGTTCCCGACCCGACGCGGTATCGCTGATGGGCGCGGTCGGCTAGAATGCGCGTCCGCGGGAGAGTAGGGCTTGCCCCCTCTCCCTTTGCCTGCTCCCGCCTGGGGAGATGGGAAGCGATCGTCGCGTTCCACGCGACATCGTTCCTTCGAAGAAGCTTGGGTCGTTAGCTCAGTCGGTAGAGCATCGGACTTTTAATCCGCTGGTCCCGAGTTCGAATCTCGGACGACCCACCAAGCTTTTCAATGACTTATAAGACTCAACGTCCTTGACTCGTGCCAGTGTTGTGAACTGAGTCCCTGCTCAGTCCCTGGTCGGCCTGGAGGCGAGTCGCTGGTAGTCACCCGGTCTCGTGGTGTCCGTACGCACGTTGCCGAACGCTCTCAGTTGACGGCAGTTGTGCCAAGCGCTGCACTGTTGCACTTGTCCGTCGCTGAAGATTCCTCGGTACATCCAGCGCAAGACACTGCTGGGGGGCCGCATGGGATGGAGAGTGGTTCACGAACCCAAGAGCTACGACGAGACGTATCGAGATCTCGCGGCTTCGCTCGGAGAACATTTGGTGGACCAGACCGACGACGCCGACGCGAATTTCTTTCGCGAAATTCGTCGTGACGCTGCGTTGGAAATGCTCACTGCAGCCAGTGACGCATATGAAAGAAGAGCCTTGAATCATGCTTGGTACTTTCTTGTTCGCGCGGCGGAAGCCATCGGCTACCTCGTTGCATCCCAAGTTGCCGTCTATCCGCGCGAAGACGACGCGGATCTTCGATCTTCTCTCAGGAAGAGCGGAAGCAAGGGCGGTACGACCAAGGGCCAGAACGCGAAGAAGCGCGAGGACGAAATCGCGGAGAAATTGCGCGCCGCGAAGCCATCCGGCAATGGATGGGACAAGTCGGCCTTGCGCAAGGAATACAACAGGGTCACTGACGGCTTGGAGAACTATAAAGATCCAGACCGCAAATGGCGGGCACTGTTGAAGCGAGCAGACATCCAAGATCTCCTCTCGAAAGGTCAACTGTAAGAAGCCCACACTGCGGGGAAGCCGCAAGCGAGTCGCTCGACGTAACCGCGCGGGAGCAGCCGTGGACGCAATTGCGTGAAAACAGGGGGACGGTCCATTGTTTACGATTGATTCGCATCGTGTCTCTGACGCTGTTCACGACAAGGGTCCCTTGTATCGGCCGTTGTCGTTCCAATCGGTTCACCGCATCTGAATAGCCACTGCGGCCTGAGGGACCGGAACGGATATTCGATATTTCGAATATCCGCCCCGTTCCCTCGACCGCATGCGTCAGGGGCACGTAGTACAGGATGGCTTGCTACCTGACATTCCGTCACATGTCACCGAAAGCAAGTCCCAGCAAGTGCGACAAACGGTGACCCCGCCGTTTGGCTTGTTGCCCAATGTACATTTCTTCGCTCCCGCTGCCGCCTTCTCCAGACACTCGTTATTTGTCCCACACTTTGGCTCACTTATCTGATAGCCCAGCGCGATACAACCAACCTCGTCGATAGAAAGACCTGACGAATCGGTGTAGCGAACCGGCGACGACGCGCTGTAGCTGTACGTGCTGACACCCGCAGCCAATCCAACAGGGTCGCTTTCCACGTATCGACCCGTCGTGGCATCGTAATCGCGGTTCATGTTGTAGCTCAGTCCCGACTCCGCATCGAACACCTGTCCAGGCAAGCGCAGGTTGAGTGTCAATGAGCCCTGTGGCGGGACTTCGCCGAACGGATCATTCGCCAGCGGCCAAGTCCAGACCGCTCCCGATGTTCCAATAGCCACCCGAGGCGTGCCCAGATGATCGGGTTCGATGTAGGAAAGGGTGGTTGTCGCGCCGCTGAGAATGCCTACAGGCAGGTTGTCCATCCAGATGTACTCGTCGACAAGGGCGTTGTTGACGTCGAAATCACCGAGAATCCGACCCTCCTGGTCGTACACGGTCTTCTGGGTTTCAGCGGAGTTGCCCGAATGGGTCTTGCGAACACGCTCGCCGAGCGCGTCATACAGATAGGCCTTCACCTGTTTGTTGCCGGTGGTCGTCACCGTGCTCATGCGTCCGTTATCGGCATACACGAAGCCGAGAACCGGGCCGCCGATCGAGGTCGTATTGCCATCCGCATCGTAGCTTCGGGCCGTGCTACCAACGGCGACCAACTGATGGCTCGGGGGCGGAACCGGACCGGGGGCGTACGTGTAGTTCACCGGAGCCGCACCAAGGGACGCCTTGGTCAAGCGGTTCCCGGTTGCGTCATAGGTATAGGTCCAGATCGGATTGCCGGTCAGGAAGTCGCTGACGCGGTTCAGCCGGTCGAGCGGATCGTAGTCCAGCTTGTTGTTGGTGGTCGTACCGTTTGCAACCTGTATGACCTGGTTGAGGTTGCGAACGGCATCGCGGCCAAACGAAAGATTCAGGCCATCGGTCGCCGGGTCTACAACCGAACCAATCACGTAGTCAAGATCGTACTTGCGCGTGAGCGTGCGGCCATTCGCGTAGGTGATCGTGGCAACCGGGCCGAACGGGTAGTAGGTTACCCCCGTGATCAATGGCGTAACCGCCTTGCCGCTCAACTGGTAACTCACCGTATTGATCCGCCCCATCTTGTCGCGCGTGTAGGTGACCACGGTACCCAAGGGCTCGGTGACCTGAGTCAGGTGACCCGCCAGATCGTACTTGTACGTGACGTTGAACGCACCTCCATTCGTCTGGTGCTTGAAGCCCAGGTTCCCGAAGCGGTCGTAGCAGTACTGGGTCAATCCCGAGGCATCGGTGAAATGGGTCATCCGTCCGCGGGAAAACGTCAGCCCGGCAGGACATGCGACGTCGCCTGTGCCATAGGCATCGTACTGGAAGCTGACGTTCAGCGCCGGAGTCGACGGATACGTGATGCTGGCCACCCTGTTGAGCGCGTCGTAGGTGGAAACCGCCTGCTTGTTCCGCGCATCGGCTTCTGTCTGACGATTGCCAGCGGTATCGTAGGTGTAGGTCGCAACTCCCGTGTCCGGGCTGGTCAATTGCTTCAAGTTGCCCAGGCCATCAAACAGGTATTGCGTGTTCAGGCCATGCGGGTCGGTTTCCTGGGTGAGTCGATCAAGCGCGTCGTAGGAATAGCTGGTATTGGCCTCCATATGCGGTGGATTCGTGCCCGGATCCTGGGCGACATGGCTCAAACGGTTGAGCGGATCGAAGTCGCGGTCGACAACGTTGCCACGACCATCGGTGGTGAGATTCGGATTGCCATTCAGGTCGTAGGTGTACTTGGCATAGACGTCCGGGACGGCGGGCGTGGAGTCGCCATTGTCGACTTCCGTCAACTGGCCATGGCCGTTGAAAGAGCGTTGCACCGTGCGCACCACGTTCCCGTTGAAATCGCTGGTGACTTCCTTGATGCGACCACCGGCGGCGTTCATCGTGTAGTGGGTCGTGTTGCCGAAATTGTCGGTAACGTCGGTACGTCGATGCGCCGCGTCATACTTGTAGCTCAGGGAGGAACCGTCGGGCAATGTCTTCGACTGCAGCTGACCGGCATTGTCGTAGGT
>JBBQHA010000009.1:0-52545 GCA_038323475.1 Lysobacterales bacterium | reverse complement strand
CAAGGTGATGGAGGGCAAGCTCGCGGCGATGGGCATCCCGACGGTCGGCGCACTCGGCGAGGTCGCGCTCGCGGACCTGGAGCGGCGCTTCGGTCGTTATGGCCGGCGCCTGTATGAACTCGCGCGCGGCATCGACGAACGCGCGGTCAATCCCGACCAGCCGACCCAATCGATCTCCGCCGAAGACACCTTCGCGATCGATCAACCGCTCGATGCGATCGAACCGGATATCGTTCGGCTCGCAGCGAAAACATGGGCCGCGGCCGCGCGCGAGCAGCACCGCATCGGCCGCACCGTCGTGCTGAAACTCAAGACCGCGCATTTCCAGATCCTCACCCGCAACCACACGCCGCCGCAGCCGCCGGCCAGCGCGGACGAACTGACCGCGATCGCGCTCGACCTGCGCACGCGCGTGGGGATGCCGCACGCGACGTTGTACCGGCTGGTCGGCGTGGGCCTCGCCGGGTTTCGCGATGCCACGCACGCAAAGCCGCAGCCGGAATTGTTCGACTGACCCGAACGCACGCAAGGCCCGCGCAAACGTCGCTTTTCAGGCCCGGCGGCGGATTGGCGTCCAGTTAAGCAAGCGACGTCCATGCTCGGATGGAACACACGACGTGTCCCATCAGCCAAGGAAGCGCACCATGAAAACGATTCGTACGACAATCGCCGCGGCATTGCTGCTCAGCATGGGCATGGCGGTCGGCAGCCAGGCTTTCGCCGACGAGCATTGCCACAATGTCGTGGTCTATCGCGAACGGCATACCGAAGACCACGATCGCGTTGCCGGCACCTTGATCGGCGCAGTCGCGGGCGGCGTGATCGGCCACCAGATCGGCGGTGGCAACGGCAAGACGCTGGCCACCGTCGGTGGAGCGGTCGCAGGCGGTTATGCCGGCAACCAGGTCCAGAAACACCACCAGCATCGCAAGTACCGCACCGTCGAACGCGTCTGCACGCACAACTGATCGGGACGGCGCAATTGTCCATCGAAAGGCCGGCAGCGATGCCGGCCTTTTCTTTTCACGTCGCGACTGCGCCAGCCAGCTTCCGCGCAGGTGGGTGATGTCGAACACAAGGCGATCGCGCACGTCGCTGCCCAGCGAGCGCTCGCAGCCATCGTTGATCTGCTCCATGCGGATCGATTCGGTGACCGAAGCCACTCCGTGTTCGGCGCAGGCATCCAGCACCCACCGGGTTTCGGCAATGCGGCCAATCAACGAACCGGCGAGTGGGCGGCGCTTCATGGTCAATGCGCCAGCGGCGCCCGTTCGCAGCTGGTCGGGAAGGCCGGGCAGGATCGTGCAGCCATCTATTTTGAGCGGGTCCGAGTAGGCGTTGTCGTCGTACGGCGCCGATACACCTGCCACGATGCAGTCGAATTGTCTGGTTGGCTATTGATCGTCTGCCCATCGCGCGTCGCCGCGATAGCGTGCGCGCCCAGAGCGAGCGCATCGGCGACTAGTGGTGATGCCAGCGCACAGCAGGGTTCCAGCGCGATCGCGCGGAATGCCGGCCGGAATCAGCAACACATCGTCCGGCTCCACCACGACACGCGTCGAAAAATCGCCGCAGGTCGGCGCGCGTTGTCGGTCGCGGTCATGCCGCGCGCGCAATACCTGGCGCCTGGCGCTTTTGCGACTTCTGCTGCGCAGGCGGACGTCACCTCCGTGGATGCCCGACTCAATCCGGATCTGCATCGCAACGGATGCTGCCTGCACGAATGTCGCGCGGCGGCGGAATCATCATCGCCGACCTCAGTGCGATCGATCGCGCCAACCGTCGCCCGTGACGGGTGGGTGACGGTCGCTTTCACAACGCTTTCGCGCCCGCAGCGAAATGATCGGTTCTGCGCACGGGTCGGTGCGCAGAGACAACAGCTGGTTCGACCGGAAGCTGGGCCACGGAATCCGGGAAATGATTTCCCTCAATTCCCACGCATCGCACACCACCGCATCCAAGGATATTTCAATGAACGCCTTACGCTCGAAACGCACTCCCATCGCGCTCGCCATCGCCGGCATGATGATCGCCGGCACGGTATTCGCGTCCAGCCATCGCGAAGCACCGTTGATCAGCCAGACCCCGAAGGTCGACGGCACCGACTTCTACATGTTCCGCAGCTATGAAGCAGGCCGCGAAGGCTACGTGACCTTCCTCGCGAACTACTCCCCGCTCGAGGATGCTTACGGCGGCCCGAACTATTTCAGCCTCGACTCCAAAGCGACGTACGAGATCAAGGTCGATACCAACGGCGACGCGGTCCCCGACGTCACCTACCAGTTCCACTTCCAGAACAACTATCAGAACCGGACCATTGCGGTGAACGGCGTGCAGGTCGCGGTGCCGTTGAGCAACATAGGCCAGTTCGGCACCACTCCGAGCGCGAACGATGCGGTCAAGAACCTGATCGAAACCTACACTGTCTCCACCATCCGCGGCAAGCCGAATGCCACGCCGGTCCTGGCAACCAACATCACCGCCGGCGGCACCGTGTTCCGCAAGCCGTTCGACAACATCGGCACCAAATCGATCCCCGACTATCCGACCTACGCGAACAGCCATATCTACCGTATCGGCCTTGACGGTTGCGGCGAAGGCCGCGTGTTCGTCGGCCAGCGCAAGGAAGGTTTCGTGGTTGCGCTCGGCCAGGTGTTCGATCTCATCCACCTGAATCCGCTCGGCCCGACCACCGGCAATGCGACCGAACTGTCCGACAAGAACGTCACCACGATTGCGCTCGAAGTGCCGATCGCCTGCCTCACCAACGGCGGCAGCCCGATCGTTGGCGCGTGGACCACGGCGACCCTGCCGCGATCCTCGACGACGCCGCTGATCGGCGGCCAGGTTTCGCGCCTTGGCGCGCCGCTGATCAACGAGGTCATCATCGGCCTGCCCGACAAGGACAAATTCAACGCGTCACAACCGAAGGACGATGCGCAGTTCGCGACCTACGTGACCAATCCGACCCTGCCGACCCTGATCGAAGCGCTGTTTCCGGGAGTAAAGGCGCCGACCAAGTTCCCGCGCACCGATCTCGTCGCCGCGTTCCTGACCGGCGTGCAGGGCTTGAACCAGCCGCCGAACGTCAAAGCAGCGGAAATGCTGCGCCTGAACACGTCGATCGCACCGAAGCCGGCAGCCTCGCAGAACACCTTGGCGGTACTGGGTGGCGACATCGCGGGCTTCCCGAACGGTCGTCGTCCTGGCGATGACGTCGTCGACATCGAACTGCGCGTCGCAATGGGCGCACTGCTGTCCTCGGCCGATGCGCCGTCAGGACAGTTGCCCTACACCGATGGCGCGTCGCTTTCGGCGAACGACTTCCTCAGCACGTTTCCGTACCTGAAGGCACCGTTGCCGGGCGCGACCGATAGCGCATCGCCGGCTGCACGTCGCGCGAAGCACTGATCGCGCCACGATCCGTTCGAACTAGCCGGCGGCGCAACTGCGCCGTCGGTTTTCGCGTCGCATCGACCCGATCACGCAGGCCGTCCCAATGACATTCAACCGATCGCCGTGCAGTCCATGAGTAGCAACGCCCGACGCAGACCCGCGTGGTGGACCAGCGCGATTGCAGCCTTGCTGCTGTCGGCCGTGGGCGGCTCGGCTTCTGCGGCGAATCAGTCAGATCCTTACATTCCAGCCAGCGACAGCGTCGTCCTCGAGCACCTGCCGTCGACCAGCGATCCTCGCGTGCGCCAGTTCGATACGCTCCGGAAACAGGTCGAAGCAAGTCCCGGCGAACCGAAGCTCGCGGTCGCGCTCTCGCGCGCCTACCTCGATTACGGACGCGATACCGGGGACGCGCGCTATCTCGGCCGCGCGCAGGCGGTCATTGCGCCGTTGACAGCGAAAAGCCCGGCACCCGCTGATGCCCTGCTGGTGCTCGCGACGATCCTGCAGAGCCGACACCAGTTCGCGGAGTCGCGGCAGATCCTGCAGGCGCTGCTCCGTCACGACGGCGACAACGCGCAGGCATGGCTGACGCTCGCATCGGTCGCGCTTGTGCAGGGCGATATGGACGAGGCGCGCCGCGATTGCGCGCACCTGCTCGGCAGCGCCGACGGACTGGTCACGGCGGGATGCATCGGCTCGTGGTCGGTCGTGAACGGCAACGCACAAAGCACCCTGCACGTCGTCGATGCATTGCTCCGGCAGGAACCGAATTCATCTCCCGCATTGCAGTCGTGGGCGCATGGCCTGATGGCCGATGCTGCCAAGACCCTCGGGAAGAACGAGCGCGCCGATGACGAGTTCAGGAAAGCGCTGCAACTCGCGCCCGGCGACAATTTCCTGCTGGCCGACTATGCGGATTTCCTGCTCGATCGCGGCCGCGCCCGCGAAGCGCTGGAGCTGACCCGCGGCTACGAACAATCCGACACCTCGTTCCTGCGCAAGGTGCTCGCCGAATCGGCGCTCAAGCTGCCGTCCGCAGATGCCGATATCCGGCAGATGGCGTCGCGCTTCCGCGACCTCGAACAACGCGGCGACAGCCGTCTGTACGGCCGCGAGGAAGCGCGTTTCGCGCTCGAACTGCAACACGATCCGGTCCGCGCGTTGAAGCTTGCGCAGGACGACTGGGCGATCCAGCGCGCACCGGAAGACGTCCGCATCTACCTGCAGGCCGCGCTCGCCGCCGGCAAGCCCGGATCAGCACGACCCGCGCTGGAGTTCCTCGAACACACGCATTTCCAGGATCCAATCGTGGCAGCGCTCGCAACCCAGGTTGCTTCGCGGATCCCAGCCGCGAGCTCCAAATCCGTCGCCGGAGCAGCGCATTGAGCATTCGCATCTCCATGGCATGGCTGATCGCCCTGCTTGCGCTGCTGCCGCTTGCCGCTTTCGCGCACAAGGAAAGCGATGCGTATCTGAACTTGCGGACCGACGCGGCGAACCCGAACGTGCTGCACGGACAGTTCGATATCGCGCTGCGCGACCTGGCCTACGTGATCGACATTGATGCCGATGGCGATAGTTCCCTAACGTGGGGCGAGGTGAAGGCGCACCGAGACGCGATCGAGCGGTATGCGCTCGGCGGCCTCACGATCAAGGGCGATGGCCTGACTTGTGCAATGCATCCGAACGGCCAGAGGGTCGACGCACATAACGATGGCAGCTACGACGTCATCGACTTCGATGCGGTATGCGACAAGGAAATCCCGAACCGGCTCGCCGTCGATTACCGCCTGTTCCAGGACGTCGATCCCTACCATCGCGGGATCGTGACGATCCACGCCGGCGATCGCGTCGCCAGCGCCGTGCTCGGTCCGAACACCCCGACCGCAACGCTCGACCTGCGCGAACCGGATCGCTGGAGCCAGTTCAAGAGCTTCATGGTCGATGGGGTGTGGCACATCTGGACCGGCCCGGACCACCTGTTGTTCATCCTCTCGCTGCTGCTGCCTGCGGTGCTGTATCGCGCGGCGCAGAAGAATGGGTCTGGTGATTCGGGGCCCGAGACGGGAAAGACAAGGCATCTTGTCGCTGCGTTTGGACATCCCGGCGCGGAATTTGCGCTAGCGCTCGACGGCGGTGCGGCGCATGCAACTGCTCCTGCGGGTTGGCTGCCGGCACCGAAACTGTCACGCGCGATGATCGAGCTGGTCAAGGTCATCTCCGGCTTCACGGTGTCGCATTCGGTGACCCTGACGCTGTCGGTGCTCGGCTACGTGAACTTGCCGAGCCGGCTCGTCGAATCGGGCATCGCTCTGTCCATCATCATCGCCGCGGTCAACAACATCTACCCCGTGGTCACCCGCCGCGCGTGGCTGGTCGCATTCGCGTTCGGCCTCATCCATGGACTCGGATTCGCGAGCGCACTGGCCGGTCTGTCGCTGCCGCCGGCGGCGATGGCTGCGTCGCTCGGCGGGTTCAGCATGGGCGTGGAACTCGGCCAGGAAGCGATCGTGCTGCCGTTCCTGCCGCTCGCATTCCTGCTGCGCAGGACGCGCTTCTACCAGGTCGGCGTGCTGCGCTGGGGCTCGCTCCTGATCATCGCGATCGCGACGCTGTGGCTGGTGCAGCGCGCCTTCGACGTCGTGATCCCGGGCACGGCGTTCCTGACGCCGTCCTGATCATGGGATTCGTTCGTGGCGAGCTTGTCGAACCATGTATGGAAACCAACGCATGCGCTACCCTAGCCGCCTTCTCCAGGTGCGCGGAGCACGCCATGCCATCGTTCGATATCGTTTCCGAAGTCGACAAGCACGAACTCACCAACGCAATCGACCAGGCCAACCGCGAGCTCGGCACGCGCTTCGACTTCAAGGGCAGCGACGCGCGCTTCGACCTGGCCGATTCCGTCGTCACCCAGTTCGCTCCCAGCGATTTCCAGCTCAAGCAGATGCTCGACATCCTGCGTGGACGCCTGATCGCGCGCAGCATCGACATCCGCTGCCTCGACATCGGCGATCCCTTGATCAACCTCGCCGGTGCGCGCCAGACCGTCACCGTCAAGCAGGGCATCGAACAGCCGTTCGCGAAGAAGATCGTCGCCGCGATCAAGGCTGCGAAACTCAAGGTCGAGACGTCGATCACCGGCGACAAGTTGCGCGTCAGCGCCAAGAAGCGCGACGACCTGCAACAGACCATCGCCCTGCTGCGCAAGACCGACCTGGAACTGCCGCTGCAGTTCGAGAATTTTCGCGACTGAGCTGGTCTCCCTCACCCCGCATCGCGGGGAGAGGACCGGGGTGAGGGGGCCTGTTACTCCCTCGCCCCACATCGCGGGGAGAAGGCCGGGGTGAGGGGCGCCTGTTACTCCCTCGCCCAGCATCGCGGGGAGAGGGCTGGGGTGAGGACGCTTTCAACGCTCGCATAGTCAGGAGCAATCGATGTCAGCTTCACCCACCACCGACCCGATCGCCCTCACCCGCCACTGGCTCGAACGCGCGGTGATCGGCCTGAACCTCTGCCCGTTCGCGAAGGCGGTGTACGTCAAGCAGCAGGTCCGCTTCGCGCTCAGCGACGCGACCACGCCGGAAGCACTGCTCGAAGCGCTCGTCGCCGAACTGGAATTCCTGCGCGACGCCGATCCGCAAGCCATCGACACCACCCTGCTGATCCACCCGTACGTGCTGAACGACTTCCTCGACTACAACGATTTCCTCGACATCGCCGATGCCGTACTCACCGAACTTCACCTCGACGGCGAAATCCAGATCGCGAGCTTCCATCCCGACTACCGCTTCGCCGACAGCTACGAGGACGCGGTCGAAAACTGCACCAACCGCTCGCCGTTCCCGATGCTGCACCTGCTTCGCGAAGCGAGCGTCGAGCGCGCGGTGGATGCGTACCCCGAAGCGGACGCGATCATCGACCGCAACATGGCGACGCTGAGGCAGCTTGGCGTGGATGGATGGAAGCGGTTGATGGTGGTGCCGGAGGGTTGACGGCCTGCGTCGTGAAGACGAACTGCCATCCGGCGGCCCCCACTCTTCCTGATGGCTGGTCGCCGCCTACGCGCCGCATATGACGGCGAACATCATTCGACAGTCACGGAAAATCCACGGTCGTTGTCGTTCCCGACATCACCGCGCTGTGTGGGTCACGAGAGATGGCACCTCGATCGGTCGATATACGAGGTATCGCCTTGGCCGTCGCGCTCCCACCGATATCGCAAAATGCGCTGATCGACCTGGTGTTTTCCCGATTGACACGCCACGCGACGCCCCTGAATTTCCATTGCATATTCCCCCTCGGGATCCACCAAGCGTTAGGCCAACTGAGCAAGTCGCCGAGGCCACATTTGATTCTTCTGTTCGGCGCAACGCCAATGCTCGCCGGTTGCGCAACCACGTCCGAGCAGCCCTTCAATTCTCGGATGCTTACTCTCATTCCAGAGCCTCATTTCTTGGCAAGCGAAAGTGTCAATATCGCTGTGCACCGGTTGGGCGAGAGCGACGTTGTGGCACATCTCGAGCGCACTTTAGCGGCCAGCTTCGACGCCAAAGCAGTTCGCTTCGCCTTCGAGTCGCAATCATTCATAGTTGTGGCGGGTGCCGTTGTACGTCGGCAAGTGTTCAAGTTCACCAACTTGACGAGCGCCATCGACATGCACGGTCCTTGCACGCAGCGTGTGCTCGTTTGGTTTAATGCGAGCGGCGAGCTCATCGGCTCCTACACGCAAGATGCTTGATGCCCCGTTTAGGGCAGGAACGCCCTGACTATGCCCGTATCGCGCGAGCGGCTAACGAAGTCCGCGACCGTCGTGAAGTGCGGCATGGCATCCCCGGTGATCGCGATGAACAGCATGTTGTCGCGACACGTCCGCTCGATGGTGCCCGAGGAGACCAGGCCCTGCGAGTACGCCAGCAGCACCGCCTTGAGCAACATCGCAGGCGCGTGCGCCGGCGCATCGTTGCAGTCGTGCGCGTCGAACGCCGACAGGTCCAGCGCATCGACCACATGGTGCACCGCGTGCGCGAATGCACCCGGCACCAGTTGCGCTTCCAGATCCACCGGCAACAGCCGCGGGCTCAGGTCAAGATGCCGGTAGCGCGCCATGCCCGAGCCCCCTTGTTCGCGTTGGCGTATCGAAGCAAGATCGGGCGAGGTTTTCCTGCATCCTCGTCAGAGCACACATGAGAATTCTGCATCTATTTGCAGTGACAACCTGCCTGGCCTTCACGCCGGCCCTTGCCAGCTCACCTCATGACAATTGCAGCCTGTCGTCTGCACAGGTTGCGGTCGATTGCCTGCAACCAAGATTAGAGAGCCGGATGGCACAGGCCGAGAAGATTTTCGGTCAAATACTCAGATTCGTATCTGCCCGCTCGCGCGACACACCTGAAGCAAGGATCGACTCTGCTGGAGTCATCAGCGAGCTACGCGCTGCGAACAAGCAGTGGCAAGATTTCGCGGCCCATGAATGCGCGGGTGCCCGTGAGCTCGTCGGGACTGGCACTGGCAAAAGCGATGTAGAGCTTACCTGCTTGATTCATCTGTACGATCAACCCATCCGTGAGCTAAAAGCCTGGCGTGAGCTCTGACAACTGATGCCCAAGCCACTTCGCGGCCCGGCTCGATTCAGGTGTCATGTTTCTTCATCGGCAATGGCATGAGCATTCGCAACATCGCTGATCTCTTCGAGGAGAGGCCGCCCCATTGGGGCCTGCGCGGCGATCCGTATCTCTGGGCGGAGATGAAACTCCATTTTTCATCGACCCCGCTGCCGGCCAGCGTCTCCGAACTGGAAACGCTGCTCGTTGAAGCATTTGCGGCACTGACCGGACTGCCCATCACCAGCAAGGATTTCATCGTCGCAGACAGGTACCGCAGTCCACACGGAGGAATGTCGAGCGGCGCAGTGGATCCAGGGTTCTGGCGCGATCTGGCCGTACCATTGCTGATCGCCAGATTTGCTGCTGCATCCGAGCCTGACCCATCGGGTCACGCTCCGCGGTAGCGTTGCTCTTGCCGCTGCTCTGGAGCGCCCGAACTGCGGGTTGCAGCGACACGACCATGCGCTCAATCGGCCGGACAACTCCTTCGGTCTAGCGGTCGAACAGCCGCGTGATTTCGTCCGCGACCAGCGCGCGCCATTCGCCCGATGCGAGTCCATCCAGGGCCAAGCCACCGATGCGGCTGCGATGCAGCGTCTCGACATGATTGCCGACCGCGGCGAACATGCGGCGCACCTGGTGGTAGCGGCCTTCGGTGAGTACGAGTCGCGCGGCGCGCGGACCGAGGACTTCGGTCGCGACCGGCGCGAGCGGCGTCTTCTCCGATTCGAGCATCAGGGTTCCGCTTGCGAAGGATGCGATTTCGTCGCCGCGCAGGTCGTTGGCGAGCGTGGCCTCGTACACCTTCGACAAGCCGGCTTTCGGCGACACGATCCGGTGCGACAGTGCGCCGTCGTCGGTCAGCAACAGCAGGCCGGACGTGTCGCGGTCGAGTCGTCCGACCGGCGAGATGATCGGATTGCGCAGGCGGAAGCGCGGCGGCAGCAGGTCGTACACGACCCGGCCCGGATCGCGCGTCGAGCAGGTGTAGCCGACCGGCTTGTGCAGCATCAGTACGATGCCTTGCGCGGGATCGAGCGGTTCGCCGTCGACGCGCACGTCCGCATGTGCGACCACGTCGTCCGTGTACAGCGGCTCGCCGCCGGCATCGGCAACGCGGCCCTCGCGGAACATCGCGGTGACTTCCTTGCGGCTGCCATAGCCGAGGTTCGCGATCAGCCTGAGCAGTTTCACTGGTCGATCCGTTCGTGGTGAGCCTGTCGAACCATCATGGTGAGCCTGTCGAACCATCGTGGCGAGCTTGTCGAACCTTGATGGCTTCGATGACCTTGAAGCCGCGTTCCGTCGCCACCGTGCGCACCGTGTCGAAACGTTCGCCCAGCACGGCTTCGTACGGCAAGTGTCGGTTCGCGACCAGCCACAGGCGTCCGCCCGCGATCAGTGCATCGGCTGCTGCAACGATGAACGCGCGGCCGAGTTCGGGCAGGTCGGCGCGACCCTGGTGGAACGGAGGATTCGTCACGATGACATCGTAGCTCCGTGGCAGGCCGGCGGTGACGTCGTGCCAGAGGAAATCGAGTTTCGCCTGCACGCCGCGCAGCGCATTCGCCACGGGAAGATTCTGTCGAGCGAGTTCCAGCGAGCGCGCGTCGGCTTCGTACAGGTCAAGGCTCGTCACGCCGGGGCAATGCGCGAGCACTTGTGTCGACAGATAGCCGAAGCCTGCGCCGAGATCAGCGCATCGTCCCGCCAGATCGTCCGGAAGTTTCGCGGCCAGCAATTCCGATGCCGCGTCGATGCGGTCCCAGGCGAATACCCCGGGCCTGCTGAGGAAGCGGCCATCCGCGATCGGCCGCGGCGCATCGAGTCGCATCCATGCGTCGAGCAAGCCGCGATCAAGCGATTCTTCGCGCAGCGTCGCCCAGAACACCCGGCAGTGATTCTTGGCGATGTTGCGCACCGGTCCGAGCAGGCGCTGCATGTCCGCTTCGCCGGAGCGCGCGCCTTCGTTGTTGGTGATGCTCGCGACGATGGTGCCGCCGACCGCCGTGCGCTGCACCGCGCGAGCGAGATCCGCACGCGCCTGCTCGCGCTGTCGCGGCGGCAGCAGCAGCACCAGCGGAAACGTCTCATCGGCATTCGCGGCGACGGTGAGCCCGCCGCGCTGGAGGGCGTCGGCATGCGGCTTGAATTCCTGCTCGCACACCAGCTGCGCCAGCGGCATCGCGCGCAGCGGCCAGCCGTCGCGCGCATGCACGAACAACACGCGCGCATCGCGCGGCCACGCGAGCGCATCCGCCGCGAACGGCAGCATCAGTGTTTCCAGCGCGGCATCCGCACCGCCGCCGAATGCATGCACTGCACTCAAGACATCCGCCTCCGACTCGAATCGATGCGCGAGTCTATCGCAGCATCCTTCGTCGCATGGAAATCGACGCACTGTTCTCCGCTCATGGTTCCCTTCGACATCCGCAGGACAGGCTCGGCTCACCACGGATCGAGATCCTGCTCGCATTCGCTGATGGTCCCGGCGATTCGCTTCGTCACGCGTCGCATACATGCGTGAACCCGGGTTATCCGCCGCGCCGACGTGAAGAAACCATTCACGCGAACCTTCACATCGACTCCACCGGCACGCCCCTAATGTTCGCCCCGCAGCGACACGGCGCAGGACGACAACGCGACAACGCAATCGCTTCCGCGCCATCGCCGACGCAGCGACATCCTTCCTCTATCACCCTGGAGTTACACCATGAAGCTTCGCACCCTCTCCGCAGTACTCGTCGCCACGATGGCTCTTGCTACCGGCGCGATGGCAGGCTCGATGAGCATGAGCAATCCGATGGTCGGCGGCGCCGCCATGTATTCCGACAAGGACATCGTCGACAACGCCGTGAACTCGAAGGACCACACGACGCTGGTCGCCGCGGTCAAGGCCGCAGGCCTGGTCGACACGCTGAAGAGCCCGGGCCCGTTCACCGTGTTCGCACCGACCAACGCGGCGTTCGCAGCGTTGCCGGCCGGCACCGTCGACACCCTGCTGAAGCCGGAGAACAAGGGCACGCTGACCAGCGTGCTGACCTACCACGTCGTGTCGGGCCGCCTGGATACGTCGGCGCTGAACGCGCAGATCAAGGCCGGCGGCGGCAAGGCCGTGCTGCATACCGTGCAGGGCGGCGACCTGACAGTGATGGGCCGCGGCAAGCACCTGACCGTCACCGATGCGAAGGGCAACAAGGCGAACATCACGATCGCCAACGTGTACCAGAGCAACGGCGTGATCCTGGTGGTCGACAAGGTGCTGATGCAGTAATTGCGCGGCGACAGCCAAGGCATGCGGAAATCAGAGGGCAGCTTCGGCTGCCCTTTTTCATGCGCTGCGCAGTCACGCGCGGCCGCGCAACGACTGGAATGTCGCTCCCGATTCCCAGCACCCGACATGATCCCCGGACTGCTTGCGTCCCTGCTGTTCGCATCCGCGGGTGCGACCGCGATCGCCCCCGACGCGACGCCGATCGGTTGCGACAACTGCGCCGACTGGAACCAGCCGCAGGCGCCGTTCCGCATTTTCGGCAAAACCTGCTACCTCGGCATTCGACCACACCGGCTGCATCGCAGCATTGCGGCGCATGAGCGGAGCGAAGGTCGGCGCGAGCGAACCTGGCGCGCAGGCGCTGCACGCCCCTTGAACACCTGCCGCAACTTCGCCGACGCGGTCGAACAGCGCCTCGATGCGCAACTGAAGGAAGCGAAAGCCGGCATCGCGCACTGACCGCTGGATCTGCACTCAGGGATGCTCCGCCTCGGTATGCACGCGCTCGCGACGCAACAGGTACAGACCGCTCGCGACGATGAGCGCAGCGCCGACCCAGGTCATCGCGTCGGGCAACACGCCCCAGAGCGTGAAGTCGAGGATCAGGCTCCAGGCGAGCGCGGTGTATTCGAGCGGCGCGATCAACGAGGCTTCGCCGCGGCGGAATGCCTCGGTGATCGTGTACTGGCCAAGCGCACCGGCGACGCCGACGCCTGCAATGATCGGCCAGTCCGAGCGCAGGATCGCGACCCAGCCGGATGTGGCGAGCGCGACCGTTCCCGCGCCGAGCGTCAATGCCAGCATCAGCCACACCACCATCGCCTGGGTGCTGTCGGTGCGCGCGAGCACGCGCACGGTGATCGCCGAAACCGCATAGCCGAGCGCAGCGAGCAAAACGGCGAGCCCGGCGATGCTGACGACTCCGTCGCCGGTCGGTCGCAGCGCAACCAGTACGCCGAGGAAGCCGATCGCGATCGCCGTCCAGCGGCGCGGCCCGACGTGTTCGCCGAGGATCGGCACCGACAGGGCGGTGATCAGCAAGGGCGCGATGAAGAAGATCGCGTAGGCGCTCGAGATCGGCATCCGGTGCAGCGCGTAGACGAAGGTCCCCATCATCATCACGCCGAGCACCGCGCGCAGCAGGTGCAATCGCCAGCGGATCCGCAGCAGTGGCCGCCAGCCGGCGGTCGCGAGCGCCCACACCAGGACCAGCGGCAGCGACGCAGCGCCGCGCATCGCGGCGACCTGGAACGGCGGATAGTGTTCGGACAGCTGCTTCATGCCCGCGTCCATCAGCGAGAACGCCCCGACCGCGGCGAGCATGGTCAGGATCGCGCGCGCATTGCCGGCGGGACGGACGCTCATGCGCACGATCCCGCGGCGATCGGAACGATCATCGTCAAATGTGGCGGCATTGCCGGAATCGCCAGGTCGGTGTCCGGCGACTCTGCGGCGATGCGGCGCTCCGCGCAAGCGCCTGAGGTCACGTTGCAAACAAGAAAGGCCGGCATCCCTGCCGGCCTTCCTGATACGCGTGCGTTCCGATCAGCGGCGCGAGATCGTGAACTTGCCGACGTCCACGCCGATGTTCACACCCTCGCCATTGCCGGCCAGCGCCAGCGAGACCGGGCCCTTGCTCAGTACCTGCGCTTCGCCGGATTTCACCACGCCGGCATTCGCGCTGGCCTGGGCGTAATCGCCGAGCACGTCGTTGATGTTGTGCACGTCGGTGAAATTGCCCTTGCCGTTATTGATGCGCCACTTGCCGGCGGTGAGGCCGACCGCTTTCGCCTTGATCCTGACGCGCATCGTCTGGCCGTTCTCGCAGCGCACGACGCCGGTCCCGGTGGTGTGCTTGTAGATCAGCGACCAGCCGCTCAGGTTGTAGCTCAGCTTGCAGTCGAGGCTCGCGTCGGCGGCAGCGGCGGGCTGCGATGCCGAGATCGCGAGTGCGCACGTCGTAGCGGCGAGCATGGCGAGTAATGTCCGTTTCATGGCTGTTCTCCTTGGTGTAGGGCATCGCGTTTGATGATCCCGACGCACAGTGTGCATGGTGAGGCTGAACGAGAGGGGAAGTCGCCCTTTCCCCCGAAACAATCCGTTCATCGACCCGGCCGCAGATGCGCACCGGCCTCGCATTCCCAGGATCTCCGCCGGTTGCCCGCCCTGGATCGGATCACGATGGCACGAACTGCAGGCCGCATCCCCGGCGCATCACAGCGCGCGCTTCATGCCCACGTGGCTGCCCTCGAAACCGAGCCGCGCGTAGAACCGGTGCGCGTCGGTGCGGCGCAGATCGGTGGTGAGCTGGATCATCGCGCAGCCGCGTTCGCGCGCACGATCCATCGCCGCCAGCAGCAATCGTTCGCCGATGCCATGGCCGCGCAGGTCGGACCGCACTCGCACGGCTTCGACCAGCGCGCGCCGCATGCCGCCACGGGAAAGTCCGGAAAGGAACGTCAGTTGCAGCGTCGCGACGACTTGTCCGTCGCGCTCACCGACCCAGACCTCGTCGTCGGGGTCGTCCTGGATGTGCGCGAAAGCCGCTCGGACCGCTGGCGTGGCGGCCTCGGCATTGCCCAAGCGAGTCCGCGCGATCGCATCGTCGGCCAGCAAGGCGACGATGGCATCGAGGTCCGCCTCGTTGGCGATCCGGAAGGAGACAGTGCCTGGGCTCATGCGACGCGGAACATGGGGATATGCGAACTCTACCCGATGGCGGCGCACGGCCCTGCAATTGGAAAAAGGCCTGAAGAAGTCCGTCCTGGACTTCCCCAGACACTACACCACCACGATGTACGCAAGGCCTGGAGCGCTTGCTGGGGCTGCGAATCCAGGGCCATGGATTGGGTTGGCGACGTCGCCGGAGCAGTTCTGCACTGGAGCGCAATCCGCTGGGCCGGAACCCAGTGTGCAGGCGCATCCGGCCGCGCCGGGCGCAGGCCTGTCCAGGAACTCCGTTCTTCAGGCCGATCCGGGGAACTGCACCACTGCCGGCGCTGGCACCGGGAAGACCGGGGCAAGCCGGTCGGCCTGCGCATCACCAGCAGGTGAAGGGTTGCTTCGCCCAGCTTTCGGCGTAACGACGGCTGTTGGCAGCCGCATAGCCACTGCTGACGCCATAGCCGACGCCGAAATCACGTGTGCGGTGCGTCCGCGCCTGAGTGCGCTGGCGGGCGGACGGAGCTTCCTGATTCAAATAGCTCGGCAGGTTGGCGCGACGGGTGTTCATGACGGGTCCTCTGTGAGTTGGTGTGCTGGTAATCTACAACACCAAACAAACCCCGTCATGGGCCGGAAGTCATCCCCGTCGAACGCCCTCGACAATATGTCCCGGATGAAAGACCACGGTTCGGGCATGGCGTTCCCATGTCGGTCGGCTGCCTTGAAGCGGCATTCCGGCCAGGCTCCGTGCCGCCTCACCCGGGCTTCAGCACGGCAGGTCCAGACTCGGTCTGTCGCGGGCTCGCCCCGCATTTCAGGGAAGGAAACTCAAATGGCTCAGAAGACGTTCGGTGGCATGGCGATTGGCGTTGTCCTCATCGCCGGGATGGCGACGGCCGGTGCATTCGCGCATGACCACGAGAAGATGGGCGGCATGATGGACCGCATGGACACCAACCACGATGGCGTGATCTCGGCGGACGAGCATGCCGTCTTTGCGAAATCGATGTTCGACAAGATGGACGCGGACCACGACGGCAAGGTCACCAAGGCCGAAATGGAAGCCGGCATGAAAGCGATGCACGAGGAACACGAAGAGCGCGACGAGCACCACGAGCACATGATGAAGGACGACAAGCACGACGCGCACGAGAAGAAAGAGGCCGCCGACGAGGCGAGCGAAGAAATGAACGAGAAGAAAGACCACTGACGAACCACGTCGGCGATCCGGTCGCCCGGGACCGACCCGCCGTGCGCAAGCCGCGCACCGGCCAGCAAACAGAGCGCTGCGTCCACGGACCGGCGCTCTTTTTTTCGCGCCTCAGACCACCAGCACGACCTTGCCGGTCAGCCGCCCGGCCTCGAGGAACGCATGCGCCTGCGCGGCCTGCTCGAGCGGGAAAGTCTGGTCGACGACCGCTTTCACGCGTCCCTCGGCGATCCACGGCCAGACCACGCGTTCGACTTCGGCGGCAAGGCGCGCCTTTTCGTCCGCGCTGCGCGGCCGCATCGTCGAACCGGTGATGATCGCGCGCTTGCGCATCACCGCCTGCACCGGCACCTGCAGCACCGGGCCGCCCAGCGCGGCGATGTAGACGATGCGGCCGCCGATGTTCAGCGCATCCAGGGTCGCGTCGAAGAACGGGGCGCCGACCATGTCGAGCGCGACGTCGACGCCGCCGGCTTCCTTCGCGATCGCGCCGAAGTCCTGGGTGCGCGTGTCGACCGCGATGTCGGCGCCAAGCGCGAGCGCCTGCGCGGCCTTGTCGGCGCCGCGCGCGGTTGCGATCACGTGCGCGCCCGCCGCCTTCGCAATCTGGATCGCGGCCACGCCGATGCCCGAGGTGGCGCCGTGCACCAGCAACCGTTGCCCGGGCTGCAGGGCGCCGTGTTCGATCACGTTGGCGTACACGGTGAACACCGTCTCCGGCAGCGCCGCCGCCTGGATGAAATCGAGTCCTTCTGGAATCGGCAACACATGGCGCGCGTCGACGACCGCATATTCGGCATAACCGCCGCCACCGAGCAGGGCGCAGACGCGCTCGCCGAAGCGCCAGCGACCGCCGCGGGTGACGATCTCGCCGGCGACTTCCAGGCCCATCGTCTGCGGCGCTCCCGGCGGCGGCGGATAGCCGCCGTTGCGCTGCAGGATGTCCGGGCGGTTGATGCCCGCCGCGCGCACCCGGATCAGCACTTCGCCGCGCTTCGGCACCGGCCGCGGCAGTTGCACCAGATGCAGGGCATTCGCGCCGCCCTTGCCGCCGCGGATGCCGATCGCGACCATCATCGTGTTGGACATGCGCGCTTCCCTGTGGCGATGCTCCCCTGCAGCTTACAGACAGCAGGCCTGGCAACGACGACTGCAGGCGTTATCCTGTCGTTCCAGAACGCCAACCCGATGCGGGACCAGACCGATGAGCGACACACCTCCAGACCGGCTAGCAATGGATCCGCGCAGCAAGTTCCACGATGCCGCCGTGATCGAGCGCGGCGTCGGCATCCGTTTCAAGGGCGAGGAGAAAACCAACGTCGAGGAATATTGCGTCAGCGAAGGCTGGGTGCGGCTGCCGTTCGGCAAGTCGCTCGACCGCCGCGGCAATGCGATGACCATCAAGGTCTCCGGCGAGGTCGTGGCTTACTTCCTCGATACCAAATGATCGCGGCAACGGCGCGGGCGCTGCGCCAGCCGTCCGGTTTTCCCGGCCATTAACCCGTCCGCTTGTTCCCGACGACACAGGAGCCTGCCATGCACGACCTCCTCCAGCTGTGGATGCCGATCGTCGTCACCGCCGTCGCGGTGTTCATCGCCAGCAGCCTGATCCACATGGTGTTCAAGTGGCACAACTCCGACTACCGCAAGCTGGCGAACGAGGACGCCGTGCGCGCGGCGATCAGCGCGGGATCCCCCGCTCCCGGGCAATACATCCTTCCGCATTGCCAGGACATGAAGGACCTGCACGGCGAGGAGATGCAGCAGAAATACCGCGACGGCCCGATCGGCTTCCTGACCGTCAGGAAGAACGGCCCGCCGAGCCTGGGTGGCTCCCTGCTGCAATGGTTCGTGTTCAACCTCGCGCTGGCGGTCATCGCCGCGGCGATCGCGTTGCAAACCTATGGCCTGCACGGCGAACCGCACCGCGCCGGACATCTGGTCGGAATGTTGAGCCTGCTCGCCTATGGCGGCAGCAGCGTGCAGGCGGGCATCTGGATGGGCAAGCCGATGGGCAGCGTGGTCAAGGACATGCTCGACGCCTTCATCTACGCAACCGTCAGCGCGCTGGTCTTCATGTGGTTGTGGCCCTGACGCTCGCGCAGCGGGCGCCCGCATCCGCCGCACCCCGGAACGGGCGTATCCTTCGATCAGGTTAGCAACCAAGCCGGACCGGGAGTCGCCATGAACACTCCGTATTCGAGACTTGCATCTGTGGTATTGGGTAGCGTGCTGATCCTCGCTGCGCCGGATGTCGCTGCCAGTGGCGGCGGCGGTTCGGTCGGCGGCAACAGCATGCCCAGCCAGAGTGCGCCGCGGTTCGACGCCACCGTCGAATTCAAGAAGGGCGTCGACGCGCTCAAGGCGGGACAATTCGACGAAGCCGAGCGCGCATTCGGCCATGTGCTCGAGGTCAATCCGCGCGATGCGAACACCCACTTCATGATGGGCGTCGCCGAGATCAGCCTGCAGAAATTCAAGGATGCCAGGGGCCACCTCGAGAAGGCCGTCAAGTACAACGACGACCTGATCCTCGCGCACATGGAACTCGGGCTCACCCTGGCCAAGCTGGGCGAGGCCGACAAGGCGAAGACGGTCCTCGACGACCTGAAGAAGCGCGCCACCGCCTGCGCCGATACCTGCCCGCAGGCGGCCGACCTGCGCACCGCCGTGCCGACCCTGGAAACCGCGCTCGGTCCGCAGCCTGCGCCGTCGACATCGCAGGTCCCGGTCGCGCAGGATTTCCTCACCACCAGCATCGACAGCGGCGACCGCGACTATCTCGATGCGGTCGCGCTGATCAACCAGAAACGCTATGCGGAAGCGCTCGTCGCGCTCGACGCGTCTGCGCGCGTATTCGGCCCGCATCCGGACATCCTGACCTACCTCGGCTTCGTGAACCGCAAGCTGGGCAGGCTGGAGATCGCCGAGGACTATTACCGGCAGGCGCTCGCAGCCGCTCCGGACCATCTCGGCGCGACCGAATATTACGGCGAACTCATGGTCGTGCGCGGCGACATCGCCGGCGCGCGACGCATGCTCGCGAAACTGGAAACCACCTGCCATTTCGGCTGCGCGCAGGAGGATGAGTTGCGTCGATGGATCGTCGCGGGCAAGCCGCCCTCCTCCTGACCGGCGTCGCGCTCGCGATCGCCGGCATCGCTGGGGCCGATGTCGCGATGCAGCCGCCGTTACGCGCTGCGCGCTGGCTGCCTGCCGATCGCCAGACACATGCGCTGTCCTTCGAGCCGACCGAGTGCCTGCTGCGCACCTCCGATCCACTGGATGCGCGAAGGATCGCGATTGGACGCGCGGCTTTCCGTACACCGCTGCTGCTCGGCGGGCAGGCAGCGCGCGCGGGCCTGTCCTGCAACAGCTGCCATCGCAACGGGCGCGGCAACCCGGATTTCCGGTTCCCGGGGCTCTCGGGTGCGCCGGGCAGCGCCGATGTCACTTCCTCGCTGATGAGCTCGCATCGCGGCGACGGCGTCGACAACCCCAAACCGATTCCCGACCTGAGCGGCCCGGCAGGACAACTGAAAATCTCCAGGGATCGCGCGGACCGCAAGCTGGAAACCTTCATCCACGGCCTCGTCGTCGCGGAATTCGACGGGCCTGAACCGACCGCGGCCACGCTCGACGGCCTCGCGAGCTACGTCCGCGCACTGTCGCCGGTCGGATGTCCATCGGCATCGGAGCAACCGCTCCGCCTCGCGGAATTCGTTGCCGACGCGCGTGCGGCGGTGCAGACCGCACAGGTCGCGCTCGACGCGCACGACCCGGCGACCGCGCGCCTGATGCTCGCGAGCGCGCGCTCCGCGCTTGGCACGATCGACGAACGCTACGCAGGGCCCACGCTTGCCGGCGACCGCGAGCTGTTGCGCGACGCGGACCTGGAACTCGCGTCGATCCAGGCCGCGGTCGACGACGGCAAGTCCGATGTCGCCCTGCGCATCGCCGCATGGCTGGCGAAGACACCGCGCTGGTCGCGGCCGCTCGCACGCGACGAGCCGCTGTCGCTGTTCGACGCGAGTCGCCTTGCGGCATCTGGCGCGTCGATCAACTGATGCGCGCGAGGATCGCCTTGAATCGCGGATGGTCGCGAAGCGGCAGCATGTCCGGATCGTGTTCGATCCACGCGAGGTTGCTCACCGGCCGTTGTTCGAGGATGTCGAGCGCACGTTCGATGTCGCCGGACTGGCTGTAGTAGCAGGCCGCGTTGTAGATCGTCCCGAAATCGTCCGGCTTGAGCCGCAGCGCCGCCTCGACATAGGGACGCCCCGATTCCTTGTCGCCCACCCGCAGGTACACACCGGCGGCAAGATAGCGGACGCGCGCGTTTTCAGGCTCGAGTTCGGCCTGGTGGATCAGGCCGGCCAGCGCCTGCCGCGCGAGCACGAGCGCGCGCGCATGGTCGCCGCTCGCATCCACCGCCATCACCGCGATCGCCAGCACCGAATACTCGTCGGGCCGCAAGTCGTACGCGGTGACCAGCAATTCGGCGGCGCGCGCGTAGTCGCCTTGCGCGAAACAATGCCGGCCGAAGTAGTGATAGGCCTCGGGCAGGTTGGGGTTGAGTTCGAGCGCGCGCTCGAACGACGCCACCGCCGCCTCGCTGTCCCCTTGCAGGGACCTGATGTTGGCCATCGCCACATGCGCTTCCGCGAGGTCGGGTGCGAGTTCCAGCGCGCGCCGCGCCGCCGCGTCCGCCTCGGGCATCGCCTCCTCGGTCATCAGGTAACGCCACTGGATCAGCCACGACAGCACATCCGCGAGCCCCGCATGTGCCTGCGCATAATCGGGATCGAGCGCGATCGCATGCCGGTACATCTGCGGGGCGTGCTGCAGCGAGATGCTGGTGAACGCGCCGGCGAGCTGGCGGCCGCGCAGGTAATACTCGTACGCGTCCATGTTGCTCGGCGCGTAGCGCTCGCTGCGTCCGGCCGCGGGCCCGGTCAGCGACAGCTTCAGCGCGCGCGACACGCTGCGCGCGATCTCGGTCTGGATCGCGAACACATCCTCGATGCGGCGATCGAAGGTTTCCGACCACAGATGGTAGCCATCGTCGGCGTTGATCAACTGCGCGGTGATGCGCAACTGCTCGCCCGCCTTGCGCACGCTGCCCTCGAGGATCGCGCTGACGTTGAGCAAGCGGCCGATCTCGCGCGGATCGACCGAGCCGTCGCGGAACCGGAACGAGGCCGTGCGCGATGCCACCCGCAGCCCCTTCACGCAGCACATCGCGTCGATGATCTCCTCGGCGAGGCCATCGCAGAACCAGTCCTGGTCGCGGGCCTGGCTGAGGTCGGAGAACGGCAGGATCGCGATCGACGCGATGTGTCGCGCGGATTGCGAGGACGGCGATTGCGCGGTCGAGGCGATGGCGCCCAGCGCGGGCGTGCGCACGATGCCGCTGGCGGTGACGTCGTAGATCCATGCGAGCACGCATACAGGCACGAAGCCGGCGGCGACGACGATGATCAGCACGCGCTGCGACCAGTCGGGCATGCCGAGCGGGCCGAACGTCGTGCTCCCGAGTTGCAGCAGGAACCAGCCGACCACGAGATAGGCGGCCGCGACGCGGAACACATGGCGACGCCGGAACTCAGCGAAATAACGCCGCATCGGAGCCAGCCAATCGCTCATCCGGAACCCGCCTCCGCCATGACCGAAGCAGTATAGCGACGCCCCGCATCGCGGCAGGCCGCCGGACCGACGGCCCGGAAAGGCGGCGATGGCCTGACCGATGGCATGCGCGATCCGGATCGCGCGCGCGCACATTGGACACAAGGGCGCAATCGCCACATCGGGAAACGCCGTGAACGCATCCATGCCATGCACCATCCGACTCGCGGTCCTGCTGTGCGCCGTGGTCCTCGCTGGCACGTGCACCGGCGCTCCCGCCGCGAGCGGCACCGCGAACCTCGGGACCGACGACGGCGGCCGCTACACAACGCAGGTCATGCTCAACGGCCAGGGCCCGTTCGACTTCATCGTCGATACGGGCGCACAGGCATCGTTGCTGGTCGCAAAGACCGCGACGCGGCTGAAACTGCAGGCCCAAGGCATCGCCAAGGTCATCGGTGCGAACGGCGGTGCGTCGAGCGGGATCGTGGTGCTCAACGACTTCCGCAGCGACGTGTTCGACCGCCATCGCGAGCTGATGGTGTTGATCCCGAACAGCACGGTGACGAACGCCGACGGCGTGATCGGGATGAATGCGTTCACGTCCGGCCGCATCGAATTCGGGTTCGCCCGCCGCACGTTGCAGGCGGGGCCATCGGGACCGACGCCGGCTGGATTCCTCGCGCAGCATGGCGGCGTGCGGCAGCGCAGCTTCCTCGTCGTCGATGCAGTCATCGACGGCGTGCACGCGCAGGCGGTGATCGACACCGGAGCCAGGCGCACCGTCGGCAATCCTCAATTGCTCGCCGCACTCGGATTCAAGCCAGGCGATGCGCAACTGCTCGCAACCGAATCCATCGGCGGCGCGACCCCGCAGAAGACGCCGGCGTCGAAGGCCGTCCTCGGCAGCATCGCGATCGGCGCCGCGGTGCTCGCGAAACCGACGCTCACGTTCGCCGACCTGCCGGTGTTCCATAGCCTGGGCCTGGACGACGGGCCCGCGCTGATCGTCGGTGTCGACGCGTTCTCGCGCCTGCAGGCGATGGCGATCGATTATCCGCGCGAGGAACTGCAATTGCGGCAATGAACCGCGGCCGGTCCATACTGCGGACAGGCTGCGCCATCGGATCCACGGGGGAACACGATGCCCATCTCCGCACTGTATGCATTCGGCCTTGCGGCCTTGCACGCGATGACGCTCGCGACGGGCGAATGCAGCGATGTGTTGTCACCGGACGGGATCATCCCGCTGAGGACCGACGACACCGGCCGCTACCAGGCGGCGGTCATGCTCAACGGCACCGGACCTTTCTGGTTCATGGTCGACACCGCCGCAACGGCGCCCGCCCTGTCGGGGAAGGCCGCGGCGAGACTGAAACTGCAGTCCAGCAGCAGCGTGCAGTTGATCGGCGGCAACGGCAACGCATCGACCGGCCAGGTCGTGATCCGGGACTATTGCAGCGACCTGTTCGGCCGTCACGATGAGCCGATGACGCTCGGCGCTGGCCTTTCCGCCGACGGTGTGCTCGGCATGAATGCGTTCACCTCCGGACGCATCGAAGTCGGACTGGCGGAGCCCGCATTGGCGGTGGGCCCTTCCGGGCAGGTCCCGGCTGGATTCATCGTCCAGTCCGGAACGCTGCGCGCGGGCAGCATCATGATCGTCGATGTCGTCATCGACGGCGTCCCCGCGAAAGCCGTGATCGATACCGGCGCGCCGTACAACATCGGCAATATGCAGTTGCAGTCCGCGCTTGGACTCAAGAGCGGCGATGCGCGGTTGCTCACCGACAACCCCATCACCGACGCGATGGCGCGGCAGGCGTCGGTCTCCAAGGCCACCCTCGGCAACCTCGTGATCGGTGGCATCACGTTTTCCAGGCCGACGCTTCGCTTCGCGGAAATGCCGGTCTTGCACCAGTTGGGACTGGACGGGCCTGCACTGATCATCGGTGTCGAGCAGTTCGCGCACATGCAGGCGATCGCGATCGACTATCCGCGCGCGCAGTTGCAACTGCAGCCTTAGACCCCTGCCATTAGTCATAGACAGGATGGTCTAGACAAAACGATCTAGTTGGATTAGCCTGCATTCCTCGCAATGCAATCGAAGTCCTCCATGCCCAAGACCGCCGCCGCCCCGAAGCCGACCGCCGCCGAACTGAACCTGCTGCGGGTGATCTGGCCGCTCGGCGCGTCGACCGTGAAGCAGGTGCATGAGGCCGCGCAGAAGGATCGCCCGGACATGACCTACGCGACCGTGCTGCGGCTGATGCAGGTCATGCACGGCAAGGGCTTGCTGGTCCGCGACGACAGCGAGCGATCGCACGTCTATGCGCCCGCGCATGCGCAGGAGTCGATGCGCACCGGCCTGCTGAAGGACCTCATCCACAAGGCGTTCGCAGGTTCGGGCAAGGAGCTCGTGATGGCCGCGCTGCGCGATGGCAACGTCACCCGCGAAGAACGCGAAGAAATCCGCAAGCTGCTGGGAAAGGACGAGCCATGAACGCGATGCTGTCCTCGTTCGTACCTGCGCTGGGCTGGGCACTGATCGACTTCCTCTGGCAGGGATTGCTGGTCGGCATGGCGGCGGCGTCCGCGCTGATGCTGTTGCGCAATGCCCGGCCGCAGGCGCGCTACATGGCGGCCGGCCTCGCGCTCGCGCTGTGCATCGCCTTGCCGGTCGCAGGTGTGTGGCGCGGACTGCATGCGGCTCCGGTCCAAGCGGGAGCGGCAGTCGTCGAACCGGCGTCTGCGGGTATGGCGTCTGCCAGCGCTCGGGCCGGGGACGGACCTCCCACGTTCGCGGGAATCGCCAGCCTGGCCCCGGTTACAGCAGCTGCGTGGCAATCCACGCTGCAGGGCCAGTTGCCGTGGATCGTCGCGCTTTGGTCGGTTGGTGCGGGGCTGCTCGCGTTGCGCATGAGCATCGGCATGGCGTGGGTCGGTCGAATCGGCCGCTTGCAGGCCGGCGTGATGGATCGCGCCTGGCAGGAGCGGCTCGACCGGCTCGCGATGGCGATCGGCCTGCAGCGCGACGTGCGTCTGCGCATCGTGCAATCCGAACTCGACAGCCCGGTCGCGGCCGGTGTCTGGCGCCCCCTCGTCCTGGTTCCGGCGGCGCTGATCGCCTGCATGCCGTCCGACCTGCTCGAAGCCCTGTTCGCGCACGAACTCGCGCACATCCGCCGCCACGACTACCTGGTCAACCTCGTCCAGAGCGCCGTCGAAGCCCTGCTGTTCTACCACCCGGTCGTGTGGTGGCTGTCGCGGCAGATCCGCATCGAAAGGGAACAGATCGCGGACGACCTTGCCGCCCGTGCGCTTGGCGAACCGCGCCGCCTTGCCCTCGCACTGCATGAACTCGACCGGCTCCAACTCGATGGTTTCACGACGCACCACGCCTGCAATCCCCGACTCGTCCCGGCAGCCAACGGAGGCAATCTCATGTCGCGCATTCAACGCCTGATCCAATCCGGTTCGATCCGGCCCAGCCAGCACGCCCTCAGCCTGAAGATGGCGCTGCCGATCATCGGCCTCGCCGCCGCATGCCTGACCGTGTACGCGCACAACAGCGCGGCTGTCGTGGTGGCCACGACTCCTGCATCGCCGGCGATCGCAACGGTTCCGGTCATCGTGTCCGTGGCCGGCGGTACTGCCGCCGCCGCGCCCGTCGTGCAGGCCGCGGGCAATACCCGCGTCATCCACGGGCCCGGCGCGCATGAGGATGCGTACGCACTGGTCCGCGCGAACAAGACCGGGATGACGATGTCCGGCGATACGCGCGACATCGCCGATGTCGAGAAGATCAAGCAGCGCGTCCACGGCGACTTCCTCTGGGCGCGCCGCGGCGGCAAGGCGTACCTGGTCCAGGATCCAGCGGTGATCGCACGCGTCGAGGAAGCCTGGAAGCCGGCCGAGGCGGTCGACGCGCAGATGGACGCGTTGAACGCGAAGATGGCAATCCCTGAACACCAGATGGACGCGCTGAGCAAGCAGATGGAAGCGATCAGCGGCGCGAACAGCCCGGCCGATGCCGCGATGGAAAAGTCCAGCGCGCAGATGGAAGCCCTGAGCCGTCAGCAGGAGGCGCTCGGCGCGCAGATGGAAACGCTCGGCCGCCGGATGGAACAAGCGAAGCTGTCGGAGCAGGAGGCCCTCGCCCGCCAGATGGAAACATTGCAGGCGCAGATGGAGCCGCTGAGCGCGCAGATGGAACAACTCGGCAAGGTCATGGAACAACACGGCAGGGAGATGGAGGCCGCGCAGAAGCCGCTCGAGGACCTGGGCAAGCGGATGGAAGCAGCGAGCAAGCCGATGGAGGAACTGGGCAAACAGATGGAAGTGCTCGGCAGCCAGATGGAACAGATCAGCCACGCGGCCGATCGCGAAGTGAACGCGCAGATCGACCAGGCGATCCGCAGCGGCAAGGCCGTGCCGGCCGATGGTGCCGCGCCCCGCTGAAAGTTGCATGCAGCTCCGACCCCGAGCCACGCATGCCGCGGAAAAAGAAAGGCGGACCCGTTCCCGGGCCCGCCCTTCTGTCGGAATCAACTGCAGCGTTTAGCTCTTGTCCTTGGCAGCGTTGCGAATTTCATCGCTCGCCTCGCCCGCTTTCTTCTGCACCTTGCCGAGATTCTTCTCGATATTGCCCGCGAGTTCCTTCGAACTGTTGCCGGTGACCTTGCCGACTAGCTCCTTCACGGCACCCTTGATCTCGTGCTTCGCGCCTTCAGTGCGATTCTTGTCCATGATGTGAATCTCCTTGTTGCCTGCATCGTTGCAGGTCACCCGATCTTAGTCGCCGCAGCTGTCGTTCCGGTGAACGCGGCGCCGGCGGGTAAGCAGGGATTCAACTTGGGCGCCGCAACGCGGCCCGGCGCAGGCAACGCCAACGAAAACCGAACGCGGGCAGCGCGTACGGTTACAGCACGGGATCAGCCCAAATCGACGCATCGCGGATGCAAGTCCCCATCGCGGGCAGCGTCGTGACGCAGGGCCGCCGCCGGCGGGATATAGTGCGTCGCACTTCATTCCCGGGATGAAACCATGTCGCCTTCACGTCGCCGGATCGCCAATCTGCTGACGGGGGTCCTGCTTGGTGCCGCTGCCACCAGCGCGGGCGCTTCCGCGCAGGACCATGCGGCGGAAAAGCTCGCGATCCACGCCGGCGCGCTGATCGACGTGGAAGCGGGCAAGACGCTCACCGACCGCTGGATCCTCGTCGATGGCGACCGCATCGTCGGCATCCAGCAACAGGCGCCGGGCGGACGCCGGGTGATCGACTGGTCCGCGTACACGGTGCTGCCCGGCCTGACCGACACCCATACCCACCTGATCGGCGACGACGAATCCGCGAACATCGCCGCGCCATTGATGAGCACCGGCGCGCGCGATGTGTTGCTCGGCGTGAAGAACGCGCGTGCAACCCTGATGGCCGGCTTCACCAGCGTGCGCGACATCGGCTGTTTCCGCGCGTTCACCGACGTCGCGCTGCGCAACGCGATCAACGACGGCACCGTGATCGGTCCGCGCATGAGCGTGGCCGGCGCTTACATCACCGTCAGCGGCGGCGGCGGCGAAGTCACCGGCATGGCGCCGGACGTGGTGATTCCGGCCGACATGCGCCGCGGCGTCGCCAACAACGAAAGCGAAGTGCGCCAGCGCGTGCGCGAGATCCTCGCCGGCGGCGCCGACTTCATCAAGGTGATCGGCACCGGCGCGGTGCTTGCCGCGGGCACCGCGCCGGGCGCCGAGGAATTCACCGAGAGCGAAATCCATGCCGCCGTGACCGAAGCCGCGAAACACGGCACCTATGTCGCGGTGCACGCGCACGGCGCCGACGGCGTGAAGGACGCGATCCGCGCCGGCGCGCGCTCCATCGAGCATGCGTCGCTGATGGACGACGAAGGCGTCGCGCTGATGAAGAAGTACGGCACCTACCTGTCGGCCGACATCTACAACGGCGACTACATTTCGGAAGTCGGCAAGCGCGACGGCTGGCCGGCGGAAATCCTGAAAAAGAACGACGACACCACCGAAACCCAGCGCGTCGCCTTCCGCAAGGCCGCCGCTGCCGGCGTCAAGATCACCTTCGGCACCGATGCGGGCGTGTATCCGCACGGCCTCAACGCGAACCAGTTCCCGTACATGGTGAAGTACGGCCTGACCCCGATGCAGGCGATCCAGGCAGCGACGATCAACGCCGCGCAACTGATCGGCTGGGATAAGGACCTCGGCTCGATCAAGGTCGGCAAATACGCGGACATGATCGCCGTCCAGGGCGACCCGCTGGCGCACATCGAACTGCTGAAGGACGTCAAGGCGGTGATGAAGGGCGGCGTGGTGGTGAAGGCGCCTTGATGGGATGAGTTGTCATGCTTGCAGCCTTGCGGAGCGCCCCTCATCCGGCCTGCCGAGTGCCTCGACGATCGCATGCAGGACATCGTCGATGCGCAGCAGCACACCGTCGTTCCAGAAGCTGACCACGCGATAGCCAAGGCCTTGCAGGAATCCGGTGCGCGCCGTGTCGGAGTCGACCAGGTCGAGGTACTGGCTGCCGTCGAGTTCGATGACCAAGAAAGCTTCCGGGCATGCAAAGTCGTCGATATAGCTCCCGACCTTGTGCTGGCGACGGAACCGATGGTCGAGCAGGGCCCGATTGCGAAGGTGTTGCCAGAGAACGCGCTCGGCATCAGTCTGGTCGCGACGCAGGACGCGCTCACGCGAATGATCCTGTTTGCCGCGCATTGCTCCTCCAGCCATCGCGTCTGATTCGCAAGTCTCGGACACCCCTCACCCGACCTGCGGCCACCCTCTCCCCGCAAGCGGGGCGAGGGACAGCAACACCACGTTGCGCCATCGTTCGCGCATCTCCTTCTCCCCGCAAGCGGGGCGAGGGACAGCAACGCCACGTGCACCATCGTTCGCGCATCTCCTTCTCCCCGCGCGCGGGGAGAAGGTGGCTGAAAGCCGGATGAGGGGCATCTCTTCCAGCGCTTGTCGTTTCGGTTCGCTGCAGCAATCCATCACTGCCCTGCGCGCACCACCGCTCCCTGCTTCATCACCAGCACCGGCTTCTCGGTGGCGTGGATGTCCTGCAGGACGTTGCCCGGTACCGCGACCACGTCGGCGAATTTGCCGGCTTCGAGCGTGCCGGTCTCACCATCGACGCCGAGCAGTTTCGCGGCGCCCTGGCTGCTGGTCATCAGCGCGGCCGCCGGGGTCATGCCGAGGTCGACGTAGTCGCCGAACTCCTGCGCGTTGAGGCCATGCGGGAATACCGCCGCGTCGGTTCCGAAGGCGATCCTGACGCCGATCTTCAGCGCATTGCGCATCATCTTTTCGTGCGCGGCACCGGCGGCGCGCGCCTTCGCGGCGATCTTCGGCGGGTAGGTGTCGGCCTTGTTCAACACCCAGATCTGGGTCATGCGCGTGGGCACGAGGTAGACGCCTTTCTCCTTCATCAACTGCAGCGTCGCCGGCTGCAGGAAGCTGCCGTGTTCGATCGAATCGACGCCGGCTTCGACCGCGAGCTTGGCCGCAAGATCGCCGTGAGCGTGCGCCGCGACCTTGCGGCCCCACGCGTGCGCCTCGGACATGATCGCGGAGAGTTCGGCCGGCGTGAGCTGCGGCACATCGACCGGATCGGATTCGGACAGCACGCCGCCGGACGCGCAGATCTTGATCACGTCCGCGCCGTACTTCATCTGCAGGCGCGTCTCGAGGCGGCATTCCTCGGGGCCGTTGCAGACGCCTTCGAGCGGGCCGGACGGCTTCACCCGATCCGGCGGGAACGGCGAGCTGTCGCAGTGCCCACCGGTCGAGCCGATCGCGTGGCCGGCGACCAGCATGCGTGGTCCCTGCACGTAGCCATCGTTGATCGCATTGCGCAGCGCGACGTCGACGAAATCCGCCGCACCGACGTTGCGCACGGTCGTGAAACCAGCCTGCAGGGTCACGTTCGCATTGCGCTCGGCGTGGTACGACTGCTCGACCGGGAACCGCAGCATGCCTTCGTAGAAACCCTGCGCCCAGTTGTCGTCGTGGTCGTCGGCGAGGTGCACGTGCGCATCGATGAAACCCGGCAGCAAGGTCGCGTCGCCGAGATCGATGACGCGGCTGCCGGCGGGCACCGCGATGTCCGTGCCGACTGCGACGATGCGCTGGCCCTGCACCACGACCATGCCGTGATCGACGAGCACGCCGCTGCGGCCGTCGAACAGGTGCGCGGCTTTCAGCACGATGGGCTGCGACGTGGCCGGAGTCGCGGCGACTGTTTGGGTGGAACCGAACACCGCGAGCAACAGTCCCGCGCACAGGCTTGCGATCCGAAGCTTCATCCGGTGTCCCCGATTGAGATGTGCTTGAAGTGTAGGCGAAGCGGTTGGCGATCGTCTCTGTGCGGAGGCTTCTGCACAGCCGCCCCTGCTCAGCCGCCCCTCACCCGGCCTTTGGCCACCCTCTCCCCGCAAGCGGGGCGAGGGAACAGCAGTTGTCCTTCTCCCGGCAAGGGGACGAGGGAACAGCCGTTGTCCTTCTCCCCGCGAGCGGGGAGACAGCCGAAGGCGGATGAGGGCGCTTCAAGCGTATCGCCTCGTCGCCACCCGTTGCCCAAATGGTCAGGTTTGCCCCTGCTGCGATTGCGAATGCAATTGCGCATGCGCTTGCAGCTGCGCCTTCACCTCGCGGATTTCCGCGAGCAGCAGGCTCATCTCGGACGACTGCGCATCCTCCTGCGGTTTCAGGAACCAGGACGCCACGAAGCCCGACAGCGTTCCGAACAGGCCAATGCCGCAGACCATCAGGACCGACGAGACCAGCCGTCCTTCCGAGGTGACCGGGTACATGTCGCCGTAGCCCACCGTTGTCATGGTCGCGATCGCCCACCAGACCGCATCCTCGGCCGTCTTGATGTTCGAATTCGGCGCGACCTCGAACTGCAGGATCGCGATGCTCGACACCACGACCAGCAGCAGCGCGATCAGCAGCACCGCGACAAGGGCATTGCGCGCCCGCCGGTTGAGGATGAACTGGGCGAGGATCCTGGTCGCCTTGATCCCGCGCAGCAGCCGCAGGATCCGGAAGATCCGCGTCAGCCGCGTCGCCCGGAATGCGTCGAGCAAGGGCACGCTGGACAGCAGGTCGAGCCAGCCCCAGCGCAGGAAATACGACCAGCGATTCGGCGCCCGGTACAACTGCAGCAGGAAATCGACGAAGAACAGCGCGCAGACGATGTTGTCGGCGACCGCGAGGATGTCCGACTGGTCCGGGTCGAGATGCCCGACCGTCGAGATCCCCAGCCCGACCAGCGACAGGATGCTCAACAGCAGCATGAACCACACGTACGGTTCAATCTTCTCGATCTGGCTCACGAACACCTCTCCCACGCGCGAAGTCGTGGCAGTCTAAACCCGCCCCGCGGGTACGCCGGCCGTGCAGGCGTCGCGTCGGCATTCCTCAACGCAGCGGGTCGCAGCGCGGCCTAGCGCAACTCCTGCGACAGATCGAAGCGATCGATGTAGCGGCCGATCCAGTCGACCGCGCCCACCATTTCCGCGACCAAGGTGGCGCTGGCAACCAGTGCCGCGACCAGCACGGCGACCGGCATGTCGGCCATCGACTTCACGATCACGTACGCGAGGCCGCCGAGCAGGGCCGCGGGGATCAACGCCAGGATCAGCGCCACCAGGTAGCCTGCGGAGAAGATCAGCCGCTGGCCCATCACTTCGAAGCCCCTGCCGCCCGTCTCCGTTCCCGAACCCGCGCTCCATGCGGGGAAATACAGGATCCCGGCGAACGGGACGCACAGCATCAGGCCGAACAGCGGCGGTGAGACCAGGGCGATGCCGATCGCAGCCATCGCGATGTTTGCCGTGGTCAACGCGGGGTTGGTGGGACCCATGCCGAATACCGACACCACCACGGTCAGCAGCAGCAGCCATTGCGCGAACGTCATCACGACCATCGGCGTGAGCAACTCGCCAAGCGCGATCTGCCATCCACGCAGGGGGCTCGCCTTGAGGATGTCGATCTGCTCGAGCGTCCGGCGCATGCCGCGCTGCATGATCATCGGACCGATCAGGAACATCCACATGCCTATCATCCCGGCGCTGATCAACGGGATGATCAGCAGTGCCTTGCGCTCGGGATCGGCCGCGAGCCAGGAGCCGCCTGCGATGACGATGGCGCAGGCGATCAGCCACGTGCGCAACCTCCAGAACGGTCCCATCGCGACCAGCCCTTTCCACAGGAAGGCGATCGGCGCGTAACCCTGCGGCGCCAGCCGGAACGGGGCCGAGCGCGGTTTGGTCGGCGCATCGCGCAGGCGCTGCTTGCCTTCGCGCATCGCGGCGATGCGTTCGGCGCGCCGGCGCGCGAGGTCGATCGATGCTTCCTCGAACGACACGTTGGAACGCACCACCCAGGCGTAGTGCGCGACCAGCAGCAGCACGGCGGGGACGAGCGCGCGCAGGAAGCCCTCGCCATCGGCAGCGAACAACGGCCCGACCAGTGCCTTGAACGGCGCCAGCACCCACGACACCGGCGGTGCGACGAGCACCGACGCGACGTAGTTCCGCACCGCGCCCGCATCGGACAAATCCTGCTGTCGCGGCAATGGCACATGCGTCCGCACCCACCACCAGCAGCCCGCGACGACAACAAGGACCACGCCACCGACCAGCACGCGCCGCAACCACGGGCGTACGCCGAGGTCGAGCAGGCGCTCGCGCATGAACGAGGCACCGAGGAAGTGCAGGTTCAGCGTCGACATCACCAGCCACAGGCCGGCCGCATGCTGCAGCGGACCGCCGCCGAAGGCACTGCCGCGACGCATCAGCAGGGACACCAGGAATGCGGAAAAGAAGATCGCGAGTTGCGAGCGCAACAGGCTGAAATGGATCAGCGCCCGGCGTGTCAGCGGCGCGGGAAACAGGAAGGCCACTTCCGCCTCGCTGAACCGCAAGGCCGCCCGGCTGCTGGGGATCAGCCACGCCAGCGCCACCACCACGAACAAGGCGCCTGCCGCCATCGGGGCAAGCTGCCACGCCATGTTCGCCGACAGAACCGGAGCGGACTGACCTGGCGTGCCCGCCTGCAGCATCCGCCGGAAAAAGAAGAAATACATGTAGGCGCCGCCGACCACAGCGCCGACCAGGTATTTCGGCTGGCGCAACCGGAGCAGGCGCCGCTTCATCGAATTGATCGCCGACGCGACGTGCAGGTACACGAACGCCCGCGTCACCCCGGCATGCGTCAACGGCGCTGGTCCGGTCATGGCAGCCGGGCGCTGTCGGTGTCGCCGGTGGCGCGGAAGAACACATCCTCCAGGCTCGACCCGTCGCCATCGGAAAACCGCGCGCGCACGTCGGCCACCGAGCCATCGGCCATCTTCACGCCGTCCTTGAGGATGAGCAGGTGGGTGCAGACTTCCTCGACCAGGTCGAGCAGGTGCGAACTCAGGATGATCGCAACGCCCTCGCGCGCGAGCCGGCGCATCACCTCCTTCATGCGCCGCATGCCGCCCGGGTCGAGGCCGGTCATCGGCTCGTCGAAGATCACGATCTTCGGCTGGTGCAGCAGGCCGCAGGCGATCGCGAGTTTCTGCTTCATCCCGCGCGAGAGTTCGGCGGGAAGCAGCTGCTGCTTGTCGGCCATCTCCAGCGCGGTGAGGATCGGCAGCGCGCGCGCGGCGTAGTCGGCGACGCCGTACAGGCGGGCGACGAAATTCAGGTGCTGCGCAACGGTGAGGTATTCGAACAGGCGCGGTTCGTCGGGAATGAACGCGACCTGCCGCTTGGCCCCGACCGGGTCGTCGACGAGATCGATCCCGCCCAGGCGCGTGGTGCCGAGCGTGGCAGGGATGATCCCGGTGATGCAGCGCAGGGTCGTGGTCTTGCCCGCCCCGTTGGGACCGACCAGGCCCATCACTTCACCGGGTCGGACGGTGAACGACAGATCGTTGACTGCAGTGAAGTCGCCGTAGCGCTTGGTGAGGTTGGCGACTTCGATCATGGGGTCATCGACGAGACAGGGCGGATGCGACCGATTCTGACAGAAGCCGTTGCGCGGCCGACATCACCTGCGTGCAGGAAGCGACTCCCGTGCGGCCGTTCCGGAACCGGGCGAGTTATGCCCCTCATCCGGCCTGCGGCCACCTTTTCCCCGCTTGCGGGGAGAAGGTGACATGCATAGGACTGTTGATGGCTCTGGAGAAGCGGGCCGATGGCCGTCCTCAATCGGCAAGCAAGGCCAAGGCAAGTAACGCCGGGAATCTCGACGGTCACACCCCCAACGGATTCGCCTTGTCCGCGTCGATCTTGTAGGCCTTGATCGCGCGCGACACGTCTGCCGGATTCATCTTGCCGTCGGCGGCGAGCGCGACGATCGCGGCGTGGGCGATGTGGTAGCGGTCGACTTCGAAGAACTGGCGCAGGTTCGCGCGCGTATCCGAGCGGCCGTAACCATCCGTACCCAGCACCGTATAGCGCATCGGCACGAACGCACGGATCTGGTCGGGATAGGCGCGCACGTAATCGGTCGCGGCGATCGCCGGGCCCTGGCGGCCATCGAGGCATTGCGCGACGTACGACTTGCGCGGGTCTTTGGCTTCGGGATGCAGCGCGTTGTACCGCTCGACGTCGAAACCGTCGCGGCGCAGTTCGGTGAAACTCGGGCAGCTCCAGATGTCGGCGCTGACGCCGAAATCCTTGTCGAGCAATTCGGCCGCGGCGATCACTTCGCGCAGGATCGTGCCCGATCCCAGCAGTTGCACATGCGGAGCCTTCGCTTTGCTCTTCCCCGTTCCCCGTTCCCCGTTGACGGGCCGCTCCTGCGGCCCGCCCTTCGGGCCAGCTACGCTGTTCGCTACGGCATCCTGCCTGCGCAGTCCCGTTCCCTGCAACAGATACATCCCCTTGATGATCCCTTCCGCCGCGCCCTCGGGCATTCCCGGGTGGGTGTAGTTCTCGTTCATCAGGGTCAGGTAGAAATATTCGTCGCGCTGCTCGGTGAGCATGCGTTGCATGCCGTACTGCATGATCACCGCGACCTCGAACACGAACGTCGGGTCGTACGCCCGGCAGTTCGGGATCGTGCCCGCCATCAGGTGCGAATGGCCGTCCTCGTGCTGCAGGCCTTCGCCGTTGAGCGTGGTGCGGCCGGCGGTCGCGCCGAGCAGGAAGCCGCGCGCGCGCATGTCGCCGGCGAGCCAGCACAGGTCGCCGATGCGCTGCATGCCGAACATCGAGTAGAAGATGAAGAACGGCAGCATCGGCAGGTTGTTGGTGCTGTAGCTCGTCGCCGCAGCAAGCCAGCTGCAGAACGCACCAGCCTCGGTGATGCCTTCCTGCAGCACCTGCCCGGCCGTGTCTTCGCGGTAGAACATCAGCTGCTCGGCATCCATCGGCTTGTATTTCTGGCCGAACGGCGCATAGATGCCGATCTGCCGGAACAGGCCTTCCATGCCGAACGTGCGCGCCTCGTCGGCGACGATCGGCACCACCCGCGGACCGACCTGCTTGTCGCGCAGGATGATGTTGAGCGCCTGCACGAATGCCATCGTGGTGCTGTTCTCGCGCTCGCCGCTGGATTGCAGCAGACGCTCGAAGACCTTGAGTTCCGGCGCCTGCAATGTCTCGTCGGATTTCTGCCGGCGCTGCGGTAGTGAACCGCCGAGCGATGCACGACGCTCCGCAAGATATTTCGCCTCGGGCGAATCCGCGCCCGGGTGGTAGAACGGCACCGACGGCAGTTCCGCGTCGGTCACCGGAATCTTGAAGCGATCGCGGAACGCCTTGATGGACTCGTCGTCCATCTTCTTGGTCTGGTGGGTGATGTTCTGCGCCTCGCCGGCCTTGCCCATGCCGTAACCCTTCACCGTCTTGGCGAGGATCACGGTCGGCTGGCCCTTCTCCGCGGTCGCCGCCGCATACGCCGCGTACACCTTGTGCGGATCGTGGCCGCCGCGATTCAGGCGCCAGATGTCCTCGTCGGACATGTTCGCAACCATCGCCGCCGTCTCCGGGTATTTCCCGAAGAAATGCTCGCGCGTGTACGCGCCGCCGAACGCCTTGCAGTTCTGGTACTCGCCGTCGACGGTTTCCATCATCAGCTTGCGCAGCACGCCCTTGTCGTCCTGCGCGAGCAGCGGATCCCAGTAGCTGCCCCAGACGACCTTGAGCACGTTCCAGCCGGCGCCGCGGAAGCTGCCTTCGAGTTCCTGGATGATCTTGCCATTGCCGCGCACAGGGCCGTCGAGTCGCTGCAGGTTGCAGTTGACGACGAACACGAGGTTGTCGAGTTGCTCGCGCCCGGCGAGTGCGATTGCGCCGAGCGACTCGGGTTCATCGGTTTCGCCGTCGCCGAGGAAGCACCAGACCTTGCGATCGCTGACCGGCATCAGGCCGCGGCCTTCGAGGTATTTCCAGAAGCGCGCCTGGTAGATCGCGGAGATCGGGCCGAGGCCCATCGACACCGTCGGCGTCTGCCAGAAATCCGGCATCAGCCACGGATGCGGATATGACGGAATGCCGCGCCCGCCGGTTTCCATGCGGAAGTGGTCGAGCTGGTCCTGCGACAACCGGCCTTCGAGGAAGGCGCGCGCATAGATGCCCGGCGAACTGTGGCCCTGGATGTAGAGCAGGTCGCCCGGATGCGCGTCGTGCGGCGCGCGCCAGAAATGGTTGAAGCCGACGTCGTACAACGTCGCCGAAGACGCGAAACTCGCGATATGCCCGCCAAGGTCGCCCGGCTTGCGGTTCGCGCGCACGACCATCGCCAGCGCGTTCCAGCGGATCCACGAACGGATGCGCCATTCGAGCGTCGTGTCGCCGGGGCTGCGCGCCTGTTTCTGGGTCGGGATCGTGTTGATGTAGGCCGTGGTCGGCGCGAACGGAATCTCCGCGCCAGCGCGCCGCGCCTCGTCGGCCATGCGCTCGAGCAGGTAATGCGCGCGCTCGCCGCCATCGGCCTGGATCACGGCCTTGATCGAATCGATCCATTCGCTGGTCTCGACCGGATCGCTATCAGGTTCGGGTGTCGTCTGCTGCTGTGTCATCGTTCCTCCGCCGCGCGGCCGGCGCGCTCGATTGGTCTGTGTGGTCCGGGGCAGTTTAGCGCAGGCTGGTTGCGCTTCCGCGCCAGGGGTTGGGTCTGGCCACGTATCCGGGCGCGAGCCGGATCGGCGCGAAGCGTGCCGAACGCCCGGTGCCTGCCTTCGCGTTGATCCAGCTCGTGTAGAGTCCAGGCAACGCCATCGGATGCCATGCCGTGCGCTACTGGTGGGTCAACCAGAACCAGACGTTCCGGCATGAAGTGCCGGGCGGCTATCTCTGGTCGCCCAAGCGCAACCGCAACGGCGGCCGCAACCCGTTCTACGATTTCATGCGCGAGGCCGCACCAGGCGATATCGTCTTCTCGTTCGCCGACACCCAGATCAAGGCCATCGGCATCGTCGCCTCGCATGCGTACGAAGCGCCCAAGCCGATGGAGTTTGGCACCGCGGGCGCGTATTGGGACATGATCGGATGGCGCGTCGACGTGCGCTTCATCGTGTTGCGAGGTCCGATCAAGCCCGCAGACTGCATGGACCAGCTCGCACCGAAGCTGCCCGACCGCTACGCGCCCCTGCAGCGCAGCGGCGAAGGACTGCAAGGCGTCTACCTCACCCTCTTACCCGACGACTTCGCAACGACCTTAGTCGACCTGATCGGACGCGAGGCCCGCAACATCGTGCAAATGCAACGCGTCGCTGATACCCCAGAGTCTCTGCCCGCGCAGGGACTGATCGCGTGGGAACAGCACGAAATGGAAGCCGTCATCGCCGACAAGCGCTTGCCGGAGACGACCCGCGAAGCCGTCGTGATGGCACGCCGGGGCCAGGGACTGTTCAAACAGAACGTCATGCGAATGGAGACCCGCTGCCGCATCACCCAGGTCGACCAGCCCGAACACCTGCGCGCGAGCCACTGCAAACCCTGGCGCGATGCGAGCAACGACGAACGACTCGATGGGGAAAACGGCCTGCTGCTGACGCCGAACGCCGACCACCTGTTCGATCGCGGATTCATCAGCTTCGAGGACAACGGGGATGTCCTCGTATCACCGGTCGCGCACAGGGAATCGCTGCGGCGGATGGGGCTGGATACGGCGAGCAAGGTCAACGTCGGCGGATTTTCGGCGGGGCAGAGGCGATATCTGGGGTTCCACCGGGAGAGCGTGTTTCTGGAGGCTAGGCTCAACTACAAGCGTTGACATCTTGCGCGGTCAATCGTTCGTGGGTAGAACGCTCGCAAACGCCTTCAAGGACATCATCAAGCTCCCGTCGGCGCAGCACCTTCCCACCAATCACCACCGCCTCGATCCGCCGCGTGTTGCGAATCTCGCGCGTGGGATCGGCGTCGAGCAGGATCAGATCGGCACGCTTGCCGACCGCTACCGACCCGCTCATGGCATCGATACCAAGGAACCGCGCAGGCGTGAGCGTCGCCGCCCGCAGCGCTTCACGCGGTGTAAGTCCGGAGGCAACCAGCAGCGCCATCTCCTCATGCACCGCATACCCCGGATACACCCCGGGCATCGGCGAATCGGTGCCGACCATGATCGTCACCCCGGCCTGGTGCATCGCCGACACGATCCGTTGCGCAACCGGCCAGCGCCGCTTCGCAAGCGCCGCATCGTTCGCGGTGTAGCCGGCGAGGAATGCCTGCCAGCGCGTGCGTTCGTCCGCTCGCAGATAGCGCCAGCGCGGGTTGGCGCTTGGCTGGACTTGTTGGTTAACGAGCGTAGAGACCCCGCCCATTCCAACCGTCCGACCCTGCCGGGCGTTCGTCAGCATGCGAACTGCCTCCGGCATTTCGCGAGCATGCTTCCTCACCCCTCGCAAGCGGGGGAAGGAGCCCTCGCCAGCGAAGGAGTCTTCGTCGGCGAGCACCAAGGTCGGGACCTGGGCCTGGCCGGTGGCGGCCAACGCTCTGCTGATGCGTCGGCAAGTACGCGGGTCGAAGGCGGCGAGTGCGCGCGCTTCCTGCGTCTCGCGACTGGCTTCGAGGGCGTCGCCGTCGAGGTCACGGCGTTGTGCTAGCAACTCCGCTTCGATCGACGAGCAGGCTTCGAAGGCCTGCATCAAGTGCTCGTCGGTGCGCTGCCCCGCTGCGGCCGCGACCAGCATGGGAACGCCGGCAGGCACGTGGCCGACCACGGGCAGCGAACGCTTGTGCGCCTCGTCGAGGATCGCGCGCCAGTTCGCTTCCGTGACTTCCGAGAAAACCTTGATGAAATCGGCGCCGGCTTCGGCGGCCGCATCGACCTGGCGGCGCGCATCGTCGGGTGTGGGTCCGTACGCGGGGATACCGGCGGCGAGGATGCGCGGCGCGACGATCTCGCCCTTGTCGAGTTGCTCACGCCATTGCTTCACCTGAGTCATCGTCGCGGGATCCCCGCGCATCTCGCGCACGGCGGTGACGCCGTTGGCGATGTCGAGCGCGAATGTCCAGTCGTTTGGTGGGCGGTGAGTGCTGAGGTTGAACAGGTGGACGTGCATGTCCACCAGGCCGGGGATCAGGAAGCGGCCGCGGCCGTCGAGGCGCAGGGTGTTGGCAGGGATGCGGGCGTTGCGCGGGGCGGTGATCGCAGTGATGCGGCCGTGGTCGATGAAGACGGTTCGATGGGCGAACGAGCGGTCGTGTTCGACATCGATGATGGTGACGTCGGCAATGGCGATGGGTTGTTGCGGGGGCAACGCGGAGGATCGCGCCGGTGCGGCGCACGCGAGCCATGCGAGGCAGCAGAGCGATGCGATGCGCTTCTGGACGACGGATGGCATGGATGCGGGACTCCCGATGGATCGCGGTCTGGCGGGACCATACATCAGCGATGGGCGCGGGCCGTATTCAGCCCATGGCCGTCATCCCACGATGATGTCGTCCCATGCAAGGAGTCTGTTCGCGCAGACATCGACACTTCCAGATCCCTCGCTTTGCTCGGGATGACAATGTATGGGACAACGAAATGCGCGCTGGAACAGGCGCCATGAACGGTGGGCATCAAACAATACAGCCCCGATGAAATCCGGCGGAGTACGGAGCAATCCAGGAGCTCATCCGGTCTACACGTGCGAGTTCAGCGTTTGGCTTCAGGTCCGCGCTTCGCGCGGATCTGGGCCTCGACCGCGACGATCGCGGTCATGTTGACGACGCGGCGGACGGTCGATGCGGGCGTGAGAATGTGGGCGGGGCGCGCGATGCCCATCAGGATCGGGCCGATCGCGACGCCGTCGGTCATCACCCGCGTGATGTTGTAGGCGATGTTGGCGGCGCTGAGGTTCGGCATCACGAACAGGTTGGCGCGGCCCTTGAGCGCGCTGTTCGGGAACATGCGCAGACGTTGTTCTTCGTTCCATGCGGTGTCGGCCTGCATCTCGCCCTCGACCTCGAGCTTCGGCTGGAGCTGGACCAGGATCTCGCGCACGCGCGCCATTTTCGCCGCGCTCGCATCGGTGTGGCTGCCGAAGTTGGAATGCGACAGCAGTGCGACCTTCGGATGGATGCCGAACAGTTGCATGCGGTAGGTCGCCTGCAGGGTCGCTTCGGCGATCTGCTCGGCGGTCGGGTCGAGCTGGCAGTGCGTGTCGAGGAAGAACCATGCGCCCTTGTCGTTGACCACCATCGTCATCGCCGAGGTCGAACCCACGCCTTCGTCGAGCGCGAACACGCTGCGCAGGTAGCCGAGTTTCTTGTGGTAGCGGCCGACGAGGCCGCAGATCAGCGCATCGGCTTCGCCGCGTTCGACCATCAGCGCGGCGATCAGCGTCGAGCGCGAACGCAGCAGGTTCTTCGCCGCCGCGGGCGTCACGCCGCGGCGTTCGGTGAGCTTGTGGTACTGCTGCCAGTACGCGTTGAAGCGCGGATCGTCGTCGATGTTGGTGAGTTCGAAGTCCACGCCCGCGCGGATGCGCAGGCCGAGCTTGGCGATGCGCGCCTCGATCACCGCCGGTCGTCCGATCAGGATCGGCCGCGCGAAATGTTCGTCGGCAATCACCTGCACCGCGCGCAACACGACCTCTTCCTCGCCTTCCGCGTAGACGACGCGCTGGGCGTTCGCACGCGCCCGCTCGAACACCGGCTTCATGATGAGGCTGGTGCGATAGACGAACTGGCTGAGCTTTTCCCGGTACGCGTCCATATCCTTGATCGGGCGCAGCGCGAGTCCGGAGTCCATCGCGGCCTGTGCGGTGGCCGGCGCGAGCGCGACCAGAAGGCGCGGGTCGAACGGCCGCGGGATCAGGTAATCGGGACCGAACTTCGGCGATTCGCCGCTGTAGGCGCTGCCGAGATCGGACGCTTCCTTGCGCGCGATTTCGGCGATCGCATGCACGCAGGCGCGCTTCATCGCTTCGTCGATCTCGGTCGCGCCGACATCGAGCGCGCCGCGGAAGATGTACGGGAAGCACAGCGCGTTGTTGACCTGGTTCGGATAGTCGCTGCGGCCGGTCGCGATGATGCAATCCGGTCGTACCGCCTTCGCTTCAGCGGGATCGATCTCGGGATACGGATTCGCGAGCGCGAGGATGATCGGCCTGTCGGCCATCGTCGCGACCATCTCCGCCTTGAGCACGCCGCCAGCCGACAGGCCGAGGAAGATATCGGCACCGGCGACGATCTCCGCCAGCGTGCGTGCCGTGGTTTCGCGCGCGTAACGCTGCTTGTCGGGATCGAGGTCGGTGCGGCCGGTGTGGAGCACGCCGTCGCGGTCGAACGCGAGGATGTTCTCCTTCTTCAATCCGAGCCCGACCAGCATGTCGAGGCAGGCGATCCCGGCCGCGCCCGCGCCGGTCGTCGCAAGCTTGACGTTCGCGATGTCCTTGCCGACCACGTGCAGCGCGTTGACGATCGCCGCGCCGACGATGATCGCGGTGCCGTGCTGGTCGTCGTGGAAGACCGGGATGTTCATGCGCTCGCGCAGCTTGCGCTCGACGATGAAGCACTCCGGCGCCTTGATGTCTTCGAGGTTGATGCCGCCGAAAGTCGGTTCGAGGCTCGCGATGATGTCGACGAGCTTGTCCGGGTCGTTCTCGTTGATCTCGATGTCGAACACGTCGATGCCGGCGAACTTCTGGAACAGCACGCCCTTGCCTTCCATGACCGGCTTGCCCGCGAGCGGTCCAATGTTGCCGAGGCCGAGCACCGCGGTGCCGTTGGTGATCACCGCGACGAGGTTGCCGCGCGCGGTCAGCGTCGATGCCTCGTTCGGATCGGCGACGATCGCCTCGCAGGCATGCGCAACGCCGGGCGAGTATGCGAGCGCGAGGTCGCGCTGCGTCAGCATCGGCTTGGTCGGCGCGATCTTGATCTTACCCGGCGGATATTGCCGGTGGTAGTCGAGTGCGGCTTGCTTGAAGGCGTCTTCGGTCATGGCGTCACGAGAGTGGTCGGAGTAACGGACGGCATGCGACACGCACGCGTCGCAACGATACTACCGCAAGCCGGTTACGGCTCCGTTCGGAAGGTCAGCCGGCCGCACGCCGCAACGCCGCGAGCGACGTGGCCACGTCTTCTTCGGTCGTCGACCAGTTGCTGACCGAAATCCGCAGCACCGCGCGGCCGTGCCAGGTCGAACCGCTCATCCACGCGCTGCCATCCTCGAGCAGGCGCTGCACGGTGCTGCGGGTGTGCTCGTCATCGCCGAACACCGCGCACACCTGGGTGTAGGCGACATCGTTCAGGACCTGCGCGCCCGGAATCGTCGCGACGCCTGCTGCAAATGCGCGCGCGTGTTCGCAGAGGCGGTCGACGAGATCGGCGACGCCCTGCCTTCCGAGGCTGCGCAGCACCGCCCACACCGGGATCGCGCGTGCGCGGCGCGAGAGTTCGGGGACGCGCTCGTACGGATCGCGATGCCCTTCGTCCATGACCAGGTAGTCGCCGTGCATGCCCATCGCCGCGCGCAGGGCGGCGGGGTCGCGTACGATCGCGACGCCGCAGTCGTAGGGAACATTGAGCGTCTTGTGAGCGTCGGTCGCCCACGAGTCCGCGGCTTCGACGCCGGCGATGAGGTGGCGCAACCTCGGCGACGCCGCCGCCCACAGCCCGAACGCGCCATCGACATGCACCCACGCGCCCTGCCGGTGCGCGATCGCGATCGCGGCGGCGAACGCGTCGAATGCGCCCGAATGCACGTTGCCGGCCTGCAGGCAGACGATGGTTGGCGCGCCATGGTCGGACGCCAGCGCGGCGGTGAGCGCGGCGACATCGATGCGTCCTTCGGAATCCGCCGCGACGTCCTCGGGAACGCCCAGACCGAGATAGCGCAGCGAGAGGTCGATCGTGTCGTGGCGTTCAGCGCCGACCAGCACGCGCACGCGCGGGCCGCCATTGAGGCCAAGACGCGCCTCGTCCCAGCCCGCCTTGCGTAGCACCGCGCCGCGCGCCGCAGCGAGGCAGGTGAAGTTCGCCATGGTGCCGCCGGTCACGAAGCCGACCGCGCTGTCTGCGGGCAAGCCAAGCAGGTCGAGCAGCCATGCCGCCGCGGTTTCCTCGAGCGCCGAATTGGTCGGCGTGAGCTGGCGCAGGCCCGCGTTCTGGTCCCAGGCGCTGACCAGCCAGTCGGCCGCGAGCGCGGCCGGATGGGTACCACCGATCACGAAGCCGTAGAACCGCCCCGACGGAATCGCGACGAGCCCGCGGTCGGCATGCGCCGCGAGCAGTTCGATCACCTCGACGGGATCGGTCGGGCCTTCAGGCAGCGGGCCACCGTAGACCGCGGCGAGCTCCTCGACCGTCGCCTGCGCGGGCACCGGCCTGTCGTGCTGCGATGCGAGCCATTCCTGCGCGTGCCGCATCGCGCGATCGAGTACCGCATAGCGGTCCGCGGGCGCGCTCATGCCGCTCGCTCAGACCACCCGCACGCCGCGCACGTTCAACGCGGGGTCGCGCCAGAATGCGTCGTTCTCGAAGCGGCGGAACAGGTCCGGCGGCAGGATCGTCTGGCGCTCGCTCGGCGCGACCTTGGAGCGCACCTTGTGCAGGCCGGGCGTGCTCGCGCGGGTGTCGAATTCGGAGGCGTCGTAGTTGACGTTGTCGAAGTCGTGCTTGAACGCGGCCTCGCCAGTGAAGTCGTAGATCGCCTTGAGCACCCGCTCCGGCTCGCGCGACAGGCTCTCGTACTGCACCAGCATCAGCTGCTTGCCGGCCTTTTCGTTGCTGTAGGCTTCCTTCAGCGCGTTGAACGCGAAGCCGACCAGGCCGTCGCTGCTGCCCAGGCCGTCGGCGCGCGAGTACACCGTGCCGCCCGGCTGGTAGTTGAAGATCGACGAAGGCTGGAACGTGTTCGCGCGGACCAGCCGCTCGATGCTGTCGATCACCCACGGCAGGTGGCGCACGCAGGCGATGACCTTGCTGTCCGGCAGCAGCACCTGCAGCTGCGGCAGCTTGGTGCACCACATCCGGTTGGTGTCGAAGATCACTTCCGCCTCGAACTCCGGGCCGTAGTAGTTTTCGAACAACCCCATCAGGATGCGTTGGCGCTGCTCGTCCGTGATGAATACGGAGAACTCGTTGCGGCCGCTCATGTCGCCGATCAGGGTGTTGAACATCCCTGCGACCGGCCCGCTCATGCCGGCCTGGAAGCGCGGGTTCTGGCGCAGCAGCGCGGCCAGCAAAGTGGAACCGGACCTTGGCAGGCCCGAGATGAAATGGATCGGTCGCATGGTTTTCCCTGTCAGTCCATCGTTGGCGGCATTCCGCCCGGTTGTCTTGCGACGTGATTCGCCCATGGCCGTTTCCCGCCCCGTCGTCGCGAAGCCCCGGATTATGCCCCAGCAGGGACGGCGTGGTGCAGCGCGGACCGTCCGCGGGCCACGCGCGGTGGACGGATACCCTTCGGGCAGGCCTCAGAGCCCCAGCACCAGGTCGCCCACGTCGACGTGGTCGAGGCGGATCTTGTTCGCGAACAGCGAGAACGCGAGCATCCCGGCGAGCCCGTTCGCGCGCTGCACCCACGGCGGGATGTACAGCGGCGGCGCCAGGAAACCCTCGTCGTAGAGGGGTTCGAAGCGGAGCACGTCCTGCAGCGCCATCTTGCCCGCGAACAGCAGACGGCACAGCCGCAGCCGGCGGTTGCGCAGCGCCCAGCGGAAGAAGGTGTGCACGCTGAGCAGGCCGTGCAGGTACACGGTGTCCTTGGTGAACGCGCTGCCGCCGCCGAGCGGGGCGCCGCGGAACACGCGCTGGGCGGAGGTGAAGCTGTCGGTCGCGCTCTGCCCTGCGCTCTCGAAGAAATCGAACACATCCAGGAAGTTCGCGCCCGAAAGCGCCATGTCGATCGCGATGATGCGCAGGCTGATGCGCTTCATGCGCTCGATGTCGATCGCTCCGGTGATCTGCTCGGCGAACGTCGCCAGGCCTTCCTGGGTCGCGGTCACCCGCGGCGAGGAACGCGACATCGATTTCAGCCACGGCTGCTCGCGGCCATTGAGGGCGGTCAGCGAGTGCACGAAGGCTTCGTGCTCGAGCAGTTGGCGGCCGTCGTATTCGCTGAACGCGGCGCTCGAGCGCAGGCGGATCCGGGTCGGGCCGGCGGCGGCCTTGGAGATCAGGCAGGGGTCGAGGACGACATTGATCTTGTGGTGGACGAAGAACGCGTCGAGCTTGCCCTGCAGTTCGTCGCGCAGGGTTTCGGCGGAAATCGAATTCTCCGCGACGTTGCCGATCAGTTCGCGGTCGAGTTCGTCGGCGATCGCGATGAAATGCTGCGCAGCCTCGATGTTGCTCGGGCCGTCGCCGGGCAGGTGGTCGCCGGGCTTGCCGAACAGGCGCATCGAATGCTCGGTGATCTCCGGCGTGCCGAGCGCCTCGAGCAGCAACGTGCCGACATGCCAGCTTTCGCAGGTGCGCGCGATGTACGCGCCGAGCGGGTGGGCGAGGTCGGTCTCGCGGATGATCGCATCGAGCTCGGTGCGCACGGCGGCGTGCTGCTGCTGCGGGTAGACGATCTGCGGCATCCGCAGGGTGCCGGCCGCGCGCGCGGCGAGGAAATCGGTCTGCGCCGATGCGGGCCAGCTGACCGTCGCGAGCAGGTCGATGCCGCGCACCGCCGCGACCATGCGCGCGTCGAGCGCAGCGTAATGCGCGAGTTCGGGCGTCAACGGTCGTGCTTTCGCGTCCATCGGTTGCCTGCTGCCTTAGTGTCTTCCGTCGTGGTCGTCGGGGCGCTTCCTCGGCTTGCCTGACGCGCGCGACCGGTCGGCCGCGCGCATGTCGGCGCGCCGCGCCTGTTGCGCTGCAAGCCCCTGCGCTGCAACCGCGACTTCCCCGCCGAGCTTGCGGTAATGCGCGTAGCGCGCCGCATCCAGGGTGCCCGCCTCCAGCGCCGCGCGCACCGCGCAGCCGGGTTCGCTGGCATGCCTGCAATCGTTGAAGCGGCACTGGGTGACGAGCGCCTCGATGTCCTCGAAACCGCCGTCCTCCAGGCTTTCCTCGCCGGTGAGCTTGAGCTCGCGCATGCCCGGAGAATCGATCAGGCAGCCGCCCTGCGGCAACGCGATCAGGGCGCGGTGGGTGGTGGTGTGGCGGCCACGCGAATCGTGCGCGCGGACGGCTGCGGTGCGGATGTTCTGGGTGCCGAGCAGGGTGTTGGTCAGGGTGGACTTGCCTGCGCCGGAGGAACCGATCAGCACCGCGCTGCAACCAGGCCCCAGGTACGGATGCAGCACCGCGACGCTGGCAGGGTCCTTCGCGTTGACGCGGTGGATCGCGACGCCCTGCGCGGTGATTCCAGACAGCAGGGCATCGACGTCGGTATCCGGATGCAGGTCGTTCTTGGTCAGCACCAGCACCGGTTCGGCGCCGCTCGCGCGCACCAGCACGAGGTAGCGTTCGAGCCGGCGCGGATTGAAGTCCATGTCCAGGCCGCTCACCACCAGCACGGTGTCGATGTTCGCCGCGATCGGCTGCTGCTTGTAGGCCTCGCCGGCCGCAGCGCGCTTGAGCAGGGTCCGCCGCGGCAGCAGGGCGACGATCTGGTCGGTGGCGGGTTCGAGCAGCACCCAGTCGCCGACCACGGCGCGCTGTTCGGGCGGATAGCGCGGCCGCATCCACGCGGCGAGCGCCTGCGCGGAGAATTCGCGGTCGGCGGCGGTCGCGACGGTATAGCCGGAACGATGCTGGGCGCTGACCCGCGCGAGCCGGCCATCGGGCAAGGCTTCAAGCATCGCGCGCGCCGGCGCATCGTCGGGCCAACCGATGGCGAGGAGTGCGTGGCGTGCGTCCGCGGGTAGATGCATGTGGCGTGATTGTGCCACGCGTGGCGGGGACTGGGGACCGGGATTGGGAAGAGCGGGAAGGCCGACTGCTTTCTCCAGCCCCAAGTCCCCAGTCCCCGTTTGCTACCCTTGCGGTTTTACAGCCAGATTCCCCATGACGACTGCGACCCCACTGGTCACCCGCGAGCGCCTGCGCGAGGTGCGTTACGAAATCCGTGGCGAACTTGCCCGCCGCGCACGCGAACTCGAAGCGCGCGGCCACCAGCTCATCAAGCTCAACATCGGCAACCCCGGGGCGTTCGGGTTCCGTGCGCCCGAGCACCTGCAGCAGGCGATCGCCGGCCACATCGAGCGCAGCGACGCCTACACCCACCAGCAGGGCCTGCCCGAAGCGCGCGACGCCCTCGCCGCCCACTATTCGCACCGCGACGGCCAGGCCGTGCTGCCCGAACAGGTCTTCCTCGGCAACGGCGTCAGCGAGCTCATCGACATCGCCCTGCGCGCCCTGCTCAACCATGGCGACGAGGTGCTGCTGCCGAGCCCCGACTATCCGCTGTGGAGCGCCGCGACGATCCTCAACGATGGCGTGCCGGTCTATTACGACTGCCGCGCCGAAGACGGCTACGTGCCAGACCCGGATGCGATCGAGGCCCTGGTCACACCGCGCACGCGCGCGCTCGTCGTGATCAATCCGAACAATCCGACCGGCGCGACCTATCCGCGCGCGGTGCTCGAACGTCTCGTCGCGATCGCCAAGAAGCACCAGTTGCTGATCCTCGCCGACGAGATCTACGAAGGCATCCTCTACGACGACGCGCAGTTCGTCCCGATGGGATCGCTCGTCGACGACGTGCCCTGCCTGAGTTTCGGCGGCTTGTCGAAACTGCATCGCGCCTGCGGCTGGCGGGTCGGCTGGGGCGTGCTCGGCGGCGATCCGTGGCGGCTCGCCGACTACATGCATTCGCTGGACCTGCTCAGCGCGTTGCGGCTGTGCTCGAACGTGCCCGGACAGTGGGCGGTGCCTGCGGCGCTGAACGGCCCCGACACGATCACGCCGCTGTGCTCGCCGGGCGGCCGCCTGTACGAATCGCGGCGCGCGGCGATCGAATGCTGCGAGGCGAGCAAATACCTCGACCTGGTCGCGCCCGAAGCCGCGCTGTACGCCTTTCCGTCGTTCCGTCGCGACTTGCTGCCGCACCTGGACGACCACCGTTTCGCGCTCGAACTGCTCGAACAGGAACACGTGCTGATCGTGCCCGGCTCAAGCTTCAACGTGCGCTACCGCAACCACTTCCGGATCACCCTGTTGCCGGAAGCCGATACGATTCGCGAGGTGTTCGCGCGCATCGAAGGCGCGCTTGCAAGGCATGCACCCTAGGCTTCTGCCATTGCTGGGGTTCGTGTTCGGCACGCTCGCGTGCGCGTCGTCGTCACCGAAATCCGCCACGCGGGAACCCACATCCATGCACAGTTTTCTCGCGCTCGGCGATTCCTACACGATCGGCGAAGCGGTTCCCGAATCCGCGCGCTGGCCGGTTCAACTCGTCGCGCGATTGCATGAGCGCGGCATCGCGATCGATGCGCCGCGCATCGTCGCCACCACCGGCTGGACCACCGATGAACTGTCGGCGGCGATGGACGACAGCACGTTTGCGCCGCGCTACGCCCTGGTCACCCTGATGATCGGCGTCAACAACCAGTACCGCGGGCGCGACATCCACGAATACCGCGAACAGTTCGACGCGCTGCTGGCGCGCGCGATCCATCTGGCGGGCGACGACGCGACGCGGGTGATCGTGCTGTCGATCCCCGACTGGGGCGCGACGCCGTACGGCCACGGCAGCGGCCGCGACCTCGCGCAAGTGTCGATGCAGATCGACGCATTCAACACCGCCGCCCGTGAATCGACGAAAGCGCGCGACGCGTCATGGGTCGACGTGACCCCGGTCAGCCGCGAAGTCGCCCACGATCCGTCGCTGGCGGCGCACGACGGATTGCATCCGTCGGCGTCCATGTATGCGCGCTGGGTGGAGCGCGTGCTGCCGGTTGCCGCGGCGCGCTTGCGCAGGGATGCGGCTTCGGCTCATTCGAGATAAATGCTCCCCGGAGTTTTTGGAGCCATCCCGAGCACTGCGTTGTCATCCCCAGCACTCCGTTGTCATCCCGAGCACTCCTTTGTCATCCCCAGCACTCCTTTGTCATCCCCAGCACTCTGTTGTCATCCCCAGCACTCTGTTGTCATCCCCAGCACTCCGTTGTCATCCCGAGCGCAGCGAGGGATCTGTCGTTGCCTACTGCTCAGTCCAGCAAGATCAAAAAGGCAGCACTTCGCGATCCAGCTTGGCTTTGCTTGTCCAAAGGGATAGATCCCTCGCTGCGCTCGGGATGACAATCAAGTGCGGGATACAGCGCAGACGCGGCAGACGCAGCAGACGCAGCAGGCGCAGAGACAGCAGAGACATCAGAGACATCACACACAGCAGACACATATGTCGGCCACCGAAGTTGCCGCGGTACAATGGAACCACCCTATCGAAATCCCCCAAGACACCCATGTCCCTCGACCCCGCACTGCGCCAGCGCATCGATACCCTGCTCCAGTCCAATCGCATCGTCCTGTTCATGAAGGGCAGCCCGGATGCGCCGCGTTGCGGATTTTCGGCGAAGGCGAGTTCGATCCTGTCGTCGCTGGTCCCGGCCTACGCGACGGTCGATGTGCTCGAAGATCCCGAAATCCGCGAAGGCATCAAGCTCTACGGCAGTTGGCCGACGATTCCGCAGCTGTACGTGGACAACGAACTGGTCGGCGGCAGCGACATCATCGACGAGATGCTTTCGAGCGGTGAGTTGCACAGCGTGCTCGGCCTGGCCGCGCCCGACCGCACGCCGCCGACGCTGCATGTCACGCCCGCCGCGCTGACCGCGATCAGGAACGCGATGGCCGACACCCCGGCCGGGGTCGGCCTGCACATGGCGGTGGGCGCGGACTTCGAAGCGCAGTTCCAGCTCAAGCCGATCAGCGGTCGCGAGATCGTCGCCGAAGCGGACGGCCTGCGCATCCACCTCGATCCGGTCAGCGCCCCGCGTGCGAACGGGATCGTGATCGACTGGGTCGATGATGTCCAAGGTTCCGGCCTGACGATCCGCAATCCCAATGCGCCCGCGCCAGTGAAGTCGATGACCGTGCAGGAACTGCACGATCGCATCATCACCGGCACCATCGACGTGATCGACGTGCGCCCCGCTACCGCGCGCGCGATCGCGCCGTTCCCGCAGTCGCACGACGTGCTCGATGCCGACAGCGCCGCGAAGCTCGAAGCGCTGCCGAAAGACGTGCCGATCGCCTTTATCTGCCATCACGGCAGCTCCAGCCGCCGCGCCGCCGAACACTTCCGCAGCCTCGGCTTCCACGACATCTACAACGTCGAAGGCGGCATCGATGCATGGGCGAAGGAAATCGACCCGAGCGTGCCGCTGTATTGAAGCTATCGGAAAGTTCATGTGCCGCATATCACTGTCGTGGCTTGTTGCTTGCCGAGCGTCGCGCCGGTCGACACGGTCGAGAGGATTCCCACGCTGATACGGCAACCCAAATCTTCCATCAAAATTTCCACCAGGAGTCCCCATGCCCCGTTACTACATCACCCTGCCAAACCCCGAAACCGCGCGCGGCTCCGATCCGGCGCTGGCTTTCACCGCGCATGGCGCCGAAGGATTCGCGCAGGAATTGCAGACCGCGCTGACCGGTACGAACTTGTTCGACCGATGGAAAGCGCAGCAGAAAGATGCGGACGATGCCGACGAGGCAATGGCAGCGACCGATCCGGCCGCGACGGTCACCGGCGAGCAGAGCGACCTGAAGATCGATCTCGTCGTGAACACCACACTGCCTGGCGAAGTGCTGCGCCAGCGCCTGCGCCTGCTTGCGGGCAACGGCTGGCAACTGCGCGACGTGAAGTGAGCTGAGCCGATCGCTTCGCCTGCGCCGGATCTCCAGGACGATCGCGTGCGGACGCCGGTCCTTGTTTCGTGGAGCGGCGGCAAGGACGCCGCATGGGCGCTGCATGCCCTGCGCGCATCCGCGCAGTGGGATGTCGTCGGCCTGCTGACCACGGTCACCGATGAGTACGAGCGCGTCGCGATGCACGGTATCCGCCGCGATGTACTGCACGCGCAAGCCGATGCCGCGGGACTACCGCTGATCGAAGCGCGGCAGCCGCGCAATGCGGACAATGCGATGTACGAAGCGGCCTTTGCAGCGGCGCTGGATGCGGCGCGTGCGCGCTGGCCCGGATTGCGGCACATCGCGTTCGGCGACCTCTTCCTCGCCGATGTGCGTGCGTATCGCGATGCGCTGTGCGCCAGGCTGGACTGGACGCCGGTGTATCCCTTGTTCGGTTCCGACACGCATGCGCTTGCAGTCGACATGCTCGCGGGCGGATTGCGCGCGATCCTGTGCTGCGTGGACACGCAACAGCTCGATGGCGGTTTCGCCGGGTGCGCATTCGACGACGCCTTGCTCGATGCGTTGCCGGCGACGGTGGATCGCTGCGGCGAGCATGGCGAGTTCCACACCTGCGTCCACGCCGGCCCGATGTTCGCGCAACCGCTCGCGCTGCAACGCGGCGAAACCGTGTTGCGCGCCGGGCGTTTCGCGTTTTCCGACCTGCTGTTGGGATAGGCTGGCGCCTGCCCAGCAACCCGCGCCGCACGCGTGCGCTTCCTCCCGGACCCGCCATGCCCCTTGGAATCGGACTGCACGTCGTCATCGCGATCCTGTTCGCCATCCATGCGATCCGCAGCGGGCAGGATCGTTATTGGCTGTTCATCCTGTTCGTGTTCCCGCTGCTTGGCAGCCTGGTGTACGGGGTCGCGATCTGGCTGCCGAGCGTGCGCCATACGCGCGAAGTGGGCCAGGCGGTGCGCGGGGTGCGTCGCCTGCTCGACCCGGACAAGGAACTGCGCGAGGCGAAGGAACAGCTGGACATCGCCGCGACGCCGAACAACCGGCTGCGACTCGCCGAGGCCCTGCTCGAAGCCGGCCATGCATCCGAAGCAGTGGCGCAATACCAGGCCGTGCTCACCGGCGTCCATGCCAACGATCCGCATATCAGCGTCCGCCTCGCGCACGCCCTGCTGGAAGCCGACAAGCCCGCCGAAGCCCGCGAATTGCTGGAGCGGCTGATCCGCGAGCAGCCGAAATTCAAGTCGCCGGAAGGACATCTGGTCTACGCCTGCAGCGTCGCTGCGATGAGCGACCGCGCCAAGGCGCACGAGGAATTCGACGTCCTGGTCGGCTACTACGCCGGACTGGAAGCGCGGGCGCGTTACGCCGAGATCCTGCTTGGCTGGGGCGAGCGCGATCGCGCGCGCTCCCTGGTCGAGGAAAGCATGAAGATCGCCAGGAGAATGCCGAACCATTCGCGCCAGATGAATCGCGATTGGCTGGCGATGCTGAAGCGGGTCGAAAGCCAGCTGGCTTGATGCCCCTCTCCCATCGGGAGAGGGTGCC
>JBBQHA010000008.1:0-52768 GCA_038323475.1 Lysobacterales bacterium | reverse complement strand
CAATCTCCTGGTCAGGTGGGATTGGACTCCAAAGCTCCGTGCTACTCAAAAGCGGGGGGACGTCGCAACAAGAAGTACAACCAGCGGACAAGCAACGGCCAAAAGCTCAAGGCCAGGGCGTCATGCACTCGGGATTGACGGGAAGCTCCTTACGGAATTGTTAGGCGCTGCCTAGTGGCGCCTGGTGAGTAGCTTGAAATAAGCCGCGATACGTGCGGAACAAGCTGGCCGTGCCACAGACAATGACGATGGCTGCCACCGCCGCCGCTACGCTTTGACACTGAAAGAGCACCAAGCGCTGTGAATCGCTGATCTGTAGGAAGAAAGGCACTATATAGAGGAGTGAGTAGCCGACACCAAGTGCGGAGCCCAGTGAAAGCAGCAGGAAGGATATGTGACGGAAGCGCAGAAGCATTGCGACTTGCAAGAACAAAAGCGCGAACAAGGCAAGAAGCACGACCAATGTGGTCAGGCCGGCAAGAAATTGATAATTGTCCACGGCGAACCCCTATTTAAGCGCCTAACGCCTATTCGGTTTCATTTTGCGGTGTATTCCTGCGTGCTTCAAAGGATTGTTGTTCCGGAAAGGCAATGCGTCAAGCCCTTGAACAGCAACGTTTCGGCTGTGGCTTCCGCCACCGATCTCCGGCGAGTCGCGGGCTCTTCGATGCCTGCTTAACAATGTAATCCTGCGGAATGTCGTGCGACATAGCGACGGCGATTCGTGTGCGCGTAGGAAAAATCCTACCCGAATCCACGGGTTATGCCGATGTTGCGGTGTAATCCTGCCGCCTAATCTTGCGGCACGAATCGCCACGGCGCATACGCATGGAATCGCCTCACGACGTCCACATGGTGCCAGATAGTCGCATGCGTAAGCCGCCGAAACTGCTTGAGCAGGTGCGATCCCGGATGCGGCGGTTGGGGATGGCGATCCGTTCGGAGGAGGCATACACCGGCTGGGTGCGCCGTTTCGTCGTGGCCAACGGCAGGCGTCATCCGAAGGATCTTGGCCAACGCGAGATCGAGGCGTTTCTCACCGGGCTTGCGGTGAAGGGCAAGGTCGCCGCATCGACGCAGAACCAGGCGTTGTCGGCGCTCCTGTTTCTGTATCGGGAAGTGCTCGGGATCCAAGTTCCGTGGATGGACGACATCCGCCGTGCGAAGCGGCCCCAGCGCTTGCCGGTGGTGCTCGATCGCGAAGAGACGGCCGCTCTGCTCGGCGAAATGGATGGCGTGCATTGCTTGATGGCGAGCCTGTTGTATGGATCGGGATTGCGCTTGATGGAGTGCATTCGTCTGCGCGTGAAGGATGTGGATCTCGTGCGGATGGAAATCACCGTCCGGCAGGGAAAGGGCGCCAAGGACCGGCGCACGATGTTGCCGGCGAGCGTCGTCGATGCCTTGCATGTGCAACTCGCGCATGCAAAGCGCGTGCATGAGCGCGATCTTGCGGCAGGATTCGGTGCGGTCTGGTTGCCGAATGCGCTGGCTCGCAAATATCCGAATATGGAGCGCAACTGGTCGTGGCAGTACGTGTTTCCCGCCAGCGAGCGCAGCGTCGATCCGCGCGATGGCGTCGAGCGGCGCCACCACCTGGACGAAGGCGTGTTGCAGCGTGCGGTGAAGATCGCTGTACGCCGTGCCGACATCGCGAAGCCAGCGACCTGCCACACGCTGCGTCACAGTTTCGCGACGCATCTGCTCGAAGCGGGCTACGACATCCGCACGATCCAGGAACTCCTCGGCCACAAGGACGTGGCAACAACGCAGATCTATACCCATGTCCTCAATCGCGGTGGGCGAGGAGTGCTCAGCCCGCTCGATCGAGCGGGCTGACGCGCGGCATTGCCGCGCAAACGACGAGCGCCCAAGCGCCGAGCGCGCGGGCCGGACCGAGGAGTGCTCAGCCCGCTCGATCGAGCGGGCTGACGCGCGGAATTGCCGCGCGAACGAGGAACGCCCAAGCGCCGTGCGCGCGGGCCGGACCGAGGAGTACTCAGCCCGCTCGACCGAGCGGGCTGATGCGCGGAATTGCCGCGCGAACGAGGAGCGCCCAAGCGCCGTGCACGCGGGCCGGAACGAGGAGCGCCGAGTACGCTGGATCGCTGATCCCGGAATGCCGGGCGTGCATCCGATGCAAAGGTTGGACGCACGGCATCGCGCAGCATGCAACCGCATGCCGGACTGCGGAGCCGTGTCCTGGAGTTACGACTGGGGCGATCCGTGCGTGATCGCCACCGCGGCCGCAATAATGCAGGAGACGACGAAGATCGCCACCAGGGTCTTCATGCCGACCCTGGGAGGGATGGGATCGTCGACATCGCCGCCGATCTCCCGCAGGAGTTCCATCGCGCGGGGCAGGTCGTCCGCATCGAGCAGGTAGATGCGGAATTGCCTTTGCATGAGGCCCCAGCCGAAAGCGGCGGCTGGATCGGCATCTGACGAATGGGTGGCGATGTCTTCGCGCTGGAGCGTCAGGAACGCCAGCTGTGCGAAGGAGCGGTTGGATGTGGTGTAGAGCAGCAGCATGTCACGACCGCCTGGTGCCGGGATTCCGGACGAACATGGGACTCATCGATCGGCCGCCGTTGCCGGCGGGGCAATCGACGGCCCTGCCTGCCTGCGGATGGTCAGCGTGTAATGCGCCGACGGATGCGCCACGACATGGATGTAGAGGTTGCCGCCGTCCTGCAGCGTGCCCGTCCATGCGTGTTCGTCCTGCGACCATGTCCCGTACGCGAGCTGTTCCGCGGAATCGAAGGCCTTGTCCCCGCTGACCATGAACTCGGCGGCGTTGGCGCCTTCGGTCCGCCAGTCGACCCGCACCACCAGGCGTTCGCCTTTCCGCGCGTGGTATTCATAGCTGTCGTGCGCTTCGCCACCGACGTATCCGTGGACGGTGGAAGGAGCCTGCAGGACGTGGATGCGGCCTGCGTGCCCGCTCGCATGGCCCGGCCACGGCAGAGACGCAACCAGGCAGGTTGCCGCGATCGTCAGCCATGTGTTCCGGGTGGTTCGCATCGCGGTCCTTGGTTGGACATGCATGGGCAGGCAGCGGCCTGGAGCGCGGTTCACCGCATCAGCACCAATGTACCCAAGCCGAGGAAACTCAGGAAGCCGCCGACGTCGGTGAACGTGGTCACGATCACGCCGCCGGCGAGCGCGGGGTCGATGCGCAGGCGCTTGAGGGTGAGCGGGACGATGATGCCGGCGACGGCGGCGTTGACGAGGTTGATCATCATCGCCACGCCCATCACTACGCCGAGTTCGAAATCGCGGAACCAGATGATCGCCATCGCGCCGACCACGAACGCCCAGATGAATCCGTTGAACAGGGCGACCAGCACTTCCTTCGCCAGCAGCGCGCGGAAGTTGCTCGCGCCGACCTGGCCGAGGGCGAGGCCGCGCACCATCAGGGTCAGTACCTGGGTCGCCGCGACGCCGCCCATGCTCGCGACCATCGGCATCAGCACGGCCATCGCGACGATCTTCTGCAGCACGCCCTGGAACATGCCGATCACCGACGAGGCGAGGAACGCGGTCAGCAGGTTGATGCCGAGCCAGACGGCGCGGCGGCGCGCGGCGCGCGGCACCGGGCTGAACAGGTCTTCGTCCTCGTCGAGGCCGGCCGCGCCCATCGCCTGGTGTTCGGCCTGCTCGCGGATGATGTCGACGACGTCGTCGATGGTGATGCGGCCGAGCAGGATGTTGCCCGCATCCACGACCGGCGCGGACACCCAGTCGTGGTCGGAAAACTGGTTGGCGACGTCCGCCGCCGGCGTATGCACCGGGATCGCGGGTTGCTCGTCGTCGATGAGTTCGTTGACCGGAGTCGTCTGCTCGTGGGTCAGCAGCGCGCTCAGCGCGATCCGGCCGAGGTACTGGTGGCGGCGGCTGACCACGAACAGGTGGTCGGTGTGGTCGGGCATCTCGCCGCGCAGGCGCAGGTAGCGCAGCACGACATCGACGGTGACGTCGGCGCGCACCGTGATGATGTCCGGGTTCATCAGGCGGCCGGCGCTGTCCTCGGGATACGACAGCACCTGTTCGAGGCGATCGCGGTTCTCGCGATCCATCGACTTGAGGACTTCCTCGATGACGGTGTCCGGCAGGTCCTCGACGATATCGGCGAGGTCGTCGATGTCGAGGTCCTCGACCGCGGCGACGAGTTCGTCCGGATCCATGTCCGCGATCAGGCCTTCGCGCACTTCCTCGCCGACATGCAGCAGCACCTCACCGTCGTCTTCCGGATCGACCAGGCCCCAGACCACGTTGCGCTTGGCCAGCGGCAACGATTCGAGCAGGTTGCCGATTTCGGCAGGCGACAGCGAGTTCACCAGCCGCCGCACCGGGCCGAGGCGACCGGTGTCCAGCGCTTCCGACAGCAGTCGGAGCTGGCGTGCGGTCTTGTCGTGGCGTGCGGCTTCAGCCATCGGTGGCTCCGTGGGGCGGGGTATTATCGTGCGCTTGGGCCGGGGCGCACAGCCGCAGCGGTACGATGCGCGTGGGCCACTGCCGCATCATCGCCGATCCTGACGGAACTGTCCGGATCGCGCCGCCCTTCCCGAACCAATCCGAATCCGTCTCGTTACACCACAGGAGTTTCCATGCGCTTTCCGATCTTCGCCGTCACCGTGCTCGCGCTCGCCGCCTGCAGCAACGCGCCGCCAGCGATGCCGACCCAGCCGTTCACCAAGCCGGGCGTGAGCATGAAGCTCGATCCGCCGTCGGCGCCCGACTGCAAGCCGAACACGGTCTATCGCGGGATGCTGGAGTGGTCGGTGTCGGGCGTCGATACGCCCAAGACCGAAGTACGCATGGAAACGCCCGAAGGCTCGATCTTCGCCCGCAGCAACGACCACAAGGCGCATGCCGAGACCGGCGACTGGATCAAGCCTGGCATGTGGTTCCTGCTGTTCAACCGCAAGAGCGGCGAAATGCTCGGCGCATTGCAGGCCGGTCCAACGCCTTGCCCATAGAGCAAGTCGTCGCGTAGCGACACCGACGTCCCTCGCCCCTCCTTGGAGGGGAGAGGGGAGGACCACTTGCGGAGCAGGTGGTGGGGTGAGGGAACGCACTGCATCGCGTAGCGACACCGACGTCCCTTGCCGTGGTGCCCAGGGGATTGTTGGCCTTTTATCCCGCCAGCCACCGCTCGATGCCGTGGCGGTCGGGCGCCCGCAGCAGGCTGCGCGCACGCGAGCGCAGCTGGGCGAGGTTGCTGTCGCGGATCGCGTGCCGCACTTCCAGCAGGGTCGCCGGGTGCAGAGATTGAAAACTGGGTCAGGCGCAGCGCCAGGTTCCTAACCAGCCAGCCACCGCTCGATGCCGTGGCGGTCCGGCGCCCGCAGCAGGCTGCGCGCACGCGAGCGCAGCTGGGCGAGGTTGCTGTCGCGGATCGCGTGCCGCACTTCCAGCAGGGTCGCCGGGTGCAGGCTGAAGTCGGTCAGCCCCAGCGCCAGCAGGAGTCGCGTGTAGCGCGCGTCGCCGGCCATTTCTCCGCAGACCGCCACCGGCAGCTTGCGGCGGATGCCGAGCGCGATGATCTCGTGCAGCATCCGCAGCATCGCCGGGTGCAACGGGGAATACAGGTCGGCGAGCGCATCGTTGCCGCGATCGGCGGCGAGCAGGTATTGCATCAGGTCGTTGGTGCCGATCGACACGAAATCCACCTGGTCCACGAAGCCGCCCAGCGACAGCGCCGCCGCGGGTACCTCGATCATTGCGCCGACTTCGTAGCTTTCGCCGATCTCGTGGCCCTCGGTGCGCAGGTCGCGCGCGAGCGACTTGACCAGAGCGCGCACCGCGACCATTTCCTCGCGGCGGCTGACCATCGGCACGAGGATGCGCACCGCGCCATAGCCGGAAGCACGCAGGATCGCGCGCAGCTGCGTCTCGAATAGCGGTCGCCGCGCCAGCGACAGGCGCACGCCGCGCAGGCCGAGCGCGGGATTGGGTTCGCCTTCCAGCACCACGCCGGTGCCGTCGGCCTTGTCGGCGCCCAGGTCGAGCGTGCGGATCGTGACCGGGCGGCCGTCCATGCCGAGCACGAGGTCGCGATAGACGCGGAACTGCTCGTTCTCGTCGGGCAGCTGGTGGCGCTGCAGGAACAGGAATTCGGTGCGGTACAGGCCGACGCCGGCCGCACCGAGCGCGTGCGCTTCGGCGACGTCCTCGCGCGATTCGGCGTTCGCGTACAGGCGGATGTCGGTGCCGTCCTTCGTGCGCGTTTCCGCCAGGCGCAGGCGCTGCAGCGTCTTGCTCTCGCGCAGCAGTGCGCGTTCGCGCTGGTGGTAGCGGCGCAGGTCGGCCGCGGCGGGTTCGCGGATCACCTCGCCGGTGCCGCCATCGACCATCAGCGCGTCGCCGTCGTTGATGCCTGCCAGCGCATCGTGCGCGCCGACCACGAGCGGGATGTGCAGGCTGCGCGCGAGGATGGCGCTGTGCGAGAGCATGCTGCCGGTGGACGTGACCACCGCGACCACGCCCTGCGCCTGCAACTGCGCGAGTTCGGCGGGACCGACCGCGTCGGTGACGAGGATCTCGCCCGCGAATCCGGCATGCGGTTCGTTCGGCCCGCGATGCAGCGCAGCGCGCACGCGGCCGATCACGTGCTCGATGTCCTCGCGACGGCTCCTGAAATATGGATCCTCCATGCCGTCGAACACGGACACCAGCCGGTCGCGTTGCAGTTTCAGCGCGTATTCGGCGCCGTAGTGGCCGGTGCGCACGAGCGCGTCGAGGCCATGCAGCAGCTCGGGGTCGTCGAGAATGAGTGCATGAATATCGAGAAACTCGCCGAGCTCGTGCGCGAGCGCGCCGTGCAGGCGTTCGCGCAGGCCTTTGAGTTCGTCGCGCGCGGCGTCCAGCGCGACGTGCAGCTTCGCGAGTTCGGCATCGACCGCGGCGTGCGGGATGATTTCCTCGCGGGCATCGATGACGTGCGCGAGGCGCAGCCGTGCGCGTCCAAGCGCGAGTCCGCGCGATGCGCCCTGGCCGGCGATCGCCTGCCGCATCAGCCGCCCTCGTCGAAATTGCGCGAGAACAGGGCGGTGGCCGCATCCAGAGCCGCGGCTTCGTCGTCGCCGTCGGTGCGCAGGACCACCGTGCTGCCGACGCCGGCCGCGAGCAGCAGCACGCCCATGATGCTTTTCGCGTTGACCTCGCGGCCGTTGCGCAGCAGGAACGCCTCGGCGCGGAAACCCGACAGCAATTGCACGAGCTTCGCCGATGCGCGCGCATGCAGGCCGAGCTTGTTGGTGATCAGGATTTCACGCTCAAGCATGGGGATTCCAGGGAAGCGGGGAACGGGGAACAGGGAAGCGGGGAACGGGGAACAGGGAAGCGGGAACAGCGAAGCGGGAACGGGGAACAGGGAAGCGGGAAGCGGGGAACGGGGAACGGGGAACAGCGAAGCGGTAGCAGCGAAGCGGTAGCAGTCAAACGGTAGCAGCGAAGCAGGTCAGTGCCGCTGGCAACCAGCGACGAGACGTCCGGATGGCAGTGCGCTGGGCTCCACCCGTTCCCCGTTCCCCGTCCTCCTCACGCATCATCGGCGACCACGCCATTGCGCGCGCCGCTGACGGCGATCCGCGCGAGTTCGTCGAGCGGGCACTCGGCGTGGTTGAGCACGCGCAACAGCATCGGCAACGCGAGGCCGGACACCCGCCGCGCGGGCGTACCCAGGTGCGCGATGCGTTGCGCGAGGCGGCTCGGCGATGCGCCGTACAGGTCGGTCAGCAGCAATGCGCCATCGCCGGAATCGACCTTGCGCAACGCGGCGCTGGCCTGCGCGAGCGCGTCCTCCGGCAGTGCGTCGAAATGCAGTTCGAACACGCCGACCGCCAACGGCAGGTGTCCGAGCAGGCGTTCGGCGACCGCGCGATGCGCGCTGCCGATGCCGTCGTGGGTGATGAGCAGGACGCCTACTGACATGGTGCCAACTTAACAGAGGTATGGGACAGCTCAAAAACAGATTTCGGAGGAACCCCGGGGCACCGGATCGCCCCTCGATGGGATCGCCGATCCGGTGCCAGCCCGCACGGTCCCGGCAGGCGGCCGCTATTCAAGCTCGCGATGATAGGTCAATACGTCTTCGCGGCCGTACGCGCGGACATGCCGCGCCAGCTGTTCGGCGAGGTAGACCGAACGGTGGCGGCCACCGGTGCAGCCGAATGCGACGGTGACGTAGCTGCGCGTCCCGCCGTCGAAATGCGGCAACCAGGTATCGACGAACGCGATGACCTGGGCGAGGAATTTCTGCACATCCGGCTGGGCGTCGAGGTATTCGCGCACCGCTTCGTCGCGGCCGGATAGCGACCGCAGCCGTGCATCCCAGTGCGGGTTCGGCAGGGCGCGCGCATCGAACACGAAATCCGCATCCGCAGGCAGGCCGCGTCGATAGGCGAAGGATTCGAACAGTACCGACAGGCCGGGCCGCGCTTGCATGCCGAGGTCGGTGATGACCTGGCGGCGCAGCTGGTGCACGTTGAAGTCGCTGGTGTCGATCACCAGGTCGGCCAGCGCGCGCACCGGGCCCAGCAGCTTGCGTTCGAGCGCGATCGCGTCGGCGAGCGCGAGCCCGGTGCGGCTCAGCGGATGGCGACGCCGCGTTTCCGAATAGCGCTTCAGCAGGACATTGTCGGTGGTGTCGAAGAACACGAGGCGGTGGTCGAAACCCAATGCGCCGACGGCCGACAGCCATCGCGGCATCTGGGTGAGGTCGGCATCGCGATTGCGCACGTCGATGCCGACCGCGAGCCGCGGATGCGGATCCTGGCCTGCGGCGACATTGCGCACGAATTCCGGCAGCAGCGCGGCGGGCAGGTTGTCCACGCAATTGAAGTCGAGGTCTTCCAGGGTGCGCAGCGCGACCGATTTTCCCGAGCCGGACAGGCCGCTGAGCACGATCAGCGAGGGCGCATTCGGAGCTTGCTGGCTGGCGTCGCTCATGGCCCTTCGCCGCGTTGCAGGAACTGCGTATGCCGGGCGAGGAACGCCGCGCCGGGATCGATGCCCTTGATGCGCAGGATGTGCAGCCGCGCGGCCGCTTCGGTGAGCACGGCTAGGTTGCGGCCGGCGGCGACGGGCAGGGTGATCATTGGCACGTCGAGGTCGAGCACGCGGCGGCTGCCGACATCGCCGGTCAGCCGGTCCATGCCATCGGCCGAGCGGTCGCTGCCGAGGCGTTGCAGGTGGACGATCAGGCGCAGGTACTTGTTCCGCTTCACCGCGGTGTCGCCGAACATCTCGCGGATGTTGAGCACGCCCAGGCCGCGCAGTTCGAGCAGGTCCTGCAGCAGTTCGGGGCAGGTGCCGTCGAGCACGTCGGGGGCGATCTGGGTGAACTGCGGCGCATCGTCGGCGACCAGCCGGTGGCCGCGCGAGATCAGTTCGAGCGCGAGCTCGCTCTTGCCCGAACCCGATTCGCCGGTGATCAGCATGCCGATCGAATAGATCTCCATGAACACGCCGTGCAGGGTCGTCTGCGGGGCGAGCACGCGCGCGAGGTGGTACTGCAGCAGGTTCAGCAATTCGTGGCCGCGGCGCGGCGACACCCACAGCGGCGTGCCCGAATCTTCGGCCGCTTCCCGCAGGTCGGCCGGGCAGGCCTGGTCCTTGCTGATCACCATCGCGAGCGGGCTGTAGTTGACGATCTTCTGCAGTGTTTCCCAGCGCAGCCGCGCGTCGAGGCCATCGAGCCAGCTCAGTTCCTCGAAGCCGAGGATCTGCACGCGGTTGGGATAGATGATGTTGAGATAGCCGGCCAGCGACGGTCGCCGCGACACCGTCGCCCTCGCATCGACCACGCGGTTCTCGCCCGCGCGGCCGCCGACCCAGCGCAGCCCGAGCCGCTCGCGCAACTGTTCGAACAACTCGCGCGCGGCGATCCTGTTCATGCGACCCACATGGATGTGGGAAGTGCACACAGGCGCCGGCAGCGCCTGCCGCCGATCGACATTGGCGCGGGGAGTGCTTCGAGCGGAACCGGGTTCTGGCCGCTATCCATCGGGCGCCGTCGTTCGGGCCAGGGTCGGAGCATCCTGCTGGCTAGTGCCGAAATGCGCATGATGTGGCGACTCACGCCTCAACCGAAGCTTTCGCTGCGTGCAGCGCCTTCGCCGCGGTGGTGCTTGGTCTGCTTGCCCTTGTGCTTCTGCAGCAGGCGGTCGAGCTTGTCGACGAGCAGGTCGATCGCCGCGTACATCGTGTCGGCCTCGCATTCGGCGAACAGTGTCGCTCCGGGCGCGCCGATCTTCGCTTCGGCCTTGTGCAGCAACTTGGCGACGCTCAGGATCACGTGGATGTCGAGGTCGCCGTCGGAATACCGCGCGAGGCGCTCGAACTTCGCGTTGACGTAGTCGCGCAAGGCTGGCGTGACGTCGATCTGGTGGCCGCTGGTTTCGATGCGCATGGAATTCTCCTGCTGGTGACGGTGCGGCGCCGGCGGCGCCATGTCCAGAGTCGCAAGTTTCGGTGCGAGGGGGAAGGGCCTTGGCCCACAATTCCACAAGGGAGGTACAGGTCGCCGGTGGAAGCGATCAGTCCAGGCGCTGGCGCTCGTTGGACGGAGGGATGCGTAGCGCCTCGCGGTACTTTGCCACCGTGCGTCGCGCCACGGGCACGCCGCCGGTCTTGAGTTCGGCAGCCAGGCGCGCGTCGGACAAGGGTTTGCGCGGATCCTCGGCGTCCACCAGGCGGCGGATCATGGCCTGGATCGCGGTACTCGACGCCGCGCCGCCGCTCTCGTTGGCGATCCCCGATGCGAAGAAACGCTTGAACTCGAACGTTCCGCGCGGGGTGTGCAGGTATTTGCGGGTCGTCGTACGCGAGATGGTGGATTCGTGCAGGCCCAGTTCTTCGGCGATCTCGCGCAGGGTCAGCGGGCGCATCGCCTCGGCGCCGTATTCGAGGAAACCCGACTGCTGGCGCACGATCGCCTGCGCGACCCGCAGTACGGTGTCGGCGCGGGTCTGCAGGCTCTTGATCAGCCAGCGCGCTTCCTGCAGCCGGCTGCGCAGGTACGAGGCGTCGTCGCGGCTGGCCTTGCCGATCAGCGACTCGTAGTGGCGGCTGATCGCGAGTGCGGGCGTCTGTCCGCCGACCAGGGCTGCCCGCCAGACGCCGCCTTGCCGGTAGGCGACGCAATCGGGCAACACGTAGTCGGGTGCGGCCGAAGCGATCTGTCCGCCCGGGCGCGGATCCAGCGAGCGCAGCAGGGCGACCGCTTCGTGGACCGCATCGACCGCTTCGCCGAGCTGGCGCGCGAGCAGGTCGGGGCCGTGTTTCGCCAGCGCTTCGAGGTGCGCAGCCGCGAGTTTCCGCGCGAGCCTTAGTCCCGGCGTATCGGCCGACAGCACCGAAAGCTGCACGCCGAGGCATTCGGCGAGGCTGCAGCAGGCCACGCCAACCGGGTCGAAGCGCTGGATGCGGTGCAGGACGGTGCCGATTTCGTCGAGGTCGGCGTGGATCTCGGGGAGCAGTCCGTCGCGGATGGATTCCAGGGTTTCGGTCAGGTAGCCGTCGTCGCCGATCGCATCGATGAGCGCCGCGCCGATGCCGCGCTCGCGCGTGCTCAGCGGGGTCAGGTGCAACTGCCAGAGCAGATGATCGTGCAGGCCGTCGGGCGCCGCCGCGGGTTCGTTGTCGGAATCCCCGGGCTGCGGTCCGGAACTGCCGTCGTGGCTGCGGGATGGCTCGATGTCCCAGTCCGGTGGCTCGTCGGCGGAGCCTTCCTCGTCGGACTGTCCGGTCGCGGTATCGCTGTCCTTGTTCGCGTCGGGTGTGGCGATCTCGCCAATAACGGGCGAGGCGTCGTCGCTGTCGCCGGCTTCATCGCTGCGCTCGAGCAACGGATTGCTTTCCAGCGCCAGGTTGATTTCGCTTTCGAGTTCGGCAGCGGACAGCGTAAGCAGGTGGATCGCCTGGCGCAGCTGCGGCGTCAGCGTGAGCTGTTGGCCGAGTTTGGTGGACAGGCTGGTCTTCATCACGCACGGCTTCCACGGCGCCTTGGATGCACTCGGCACTCAATGCGATCGAGTGCCATCCGATTTTCCTCTCCTGCGCAAGCGGGAGAGGGCTAGGGTGAGGGAATTGATCCGGCAATCAGTTCGGACGTCATTCCGGATCATACGGCTTGCTTGGCGATGGGCAGGGCGATCGTGCTGTTCGCGCACGGCCGGCCCGGCCGCAGTCAGAGCCGGAATTCGTCGCCCAGGTAGACCCGGCGCACATCCGGGTTTGCGAGGATTTCTTCCGGCGTGCCCTGCGTCAGCACGCTGCCCGCATTGAGGATATACGCGCGGTCGCAGATTCCCAAGGTTTCGCGGACGTTGTGGTCGGTGATCAGCACGCCGATGCCGCGCGCCTTGAGCTGGCGCACGATCTTCTGGATCTCGCCGACCGAGATCGGATCGACGCCGGCGAAGGGTTCGTCAAGCAGCATCAGGCGCGGCTTGCTGGCCAGTGCGCGCGCGATTTCGGTGCGCCGGCGCTCGCCGCCCGAGAGGCTGGCGCCAAGCTGGTCGGCGACGTGCGCGACCTGCAATTCATCGAGCAGTGCACTGAGTTCGCGCTCGCGGCCGGCGGCATCGAGGTCGCTGCGCAGTTCGAGCACGGCGCGCACGTTGTCGGCGACGCTGAGCCGGCGGAACACCGACGGCTCCTGCGGCAGGTAGCCCATCCCGAGCTTGGCGCGCGCGTGCATCGGCAGGCTGGTGATGTCGTTGCCATCGAGCAGGATGCTGCCCTGGTCCGCGGGCACCAGGCCGACGATCATGTAGAAACAGGTCGTCTTGCCGGCGCCGTTCGGGCCGAGCAGGCCGACGACTTCGCCGGCGTCGAGCGTCAGCGCGAAATGATCGACGACCGCGCGCGCCTTGTAGCGCTTGGACAGGCCGGTGGCGACCAGCATCAGGGCGACTTGGTCGGCGTCTGGTCCGCAGGCGCAGCAGCTGACTTGGCGTCGTGCTTGCCCTTGGGCTTGTCCCTGGATTTGTCCTTGGGCTTGTCCGTGCTTGCGCCGGCCGCCTTCGGCAGGATGCGAATGGACACGCGGGTGCCGTCGCCACCACTGGTGACCTGGCCCGAATCGACGTTGTAGACGATGCGCTCGCCGTGCATCTGGCCGCGCGTGGGCTGGTCGATGATCGCGTTGCCGCTGAACACCGCGATGTTCTTGAGCAGGTCGTCGTCGACCTGGCGCGCGGTCGCGGTCATCTGTTCGCCGTTTTCGTCGAGCTGGGTGAGCGTGACCGGATTGCCGGTCAGCACCGCGCGGCTCATGTCGCCGTCCTTGCGCGAGATCACCGCCTTGTCCGCGTTGATCTTCAGGGTGCCCTGGGTCATCACCACGTTGCCCTTGAGGGTGGTCACGCCGTTGTCGGCCAGCGACGAATCCTGGTAGTCGGCGTTGACGTCCATCGGTTGCTGGCGGTCGCTCTTGCGCGCCCAGGCGCTGGTGCACAGCGCGCACAGGAGCAGCGCCAGGACGATGCGGCCCGGGCGGGAATCAGTGTTTTTTGACAGGGACTTCATGCAGGCTCACCTTGGAAAGCAGTTCGAGGCGGTTCGTCTTGAGATTCGCGTTCATCCCAGTGCCGGCCAGTATAGATGCGCCGCGGGTGACGGTCACAAGCAGGTCGCTGTGCGCGGTCTGCGGCTGCGGATGCACGGTCAGCTGTTCGGTGTGCATGTGGGTCTGGTCGGAATCGGCAACCACCGGGCCGTCCAGGGTGACCGCGTGCGACAACCGCACCTCGTCGCCTTTCGCGCTGACCCAGCCGGCTTCCGAATGCGCATTCCAGTCGCCCTTGCCGCCCTTGTCGGGAAACATGAAGTGCGGATGGTTGAGGCTCAGCGTCTCGTCGTTCGGGTTGCGCGCCAGGTAGGGGCCGGTGCTCACGAACGACAACTTGCCCAGCTTGTCGAGCACGACCAGGCGGTAATCGTCGAGCGCGTAGTCCGAGCGCGGCGGACCGACGCTATCGTCCGGCGGCGGCAGCGGGCGCAACAGCCATGCGCCGAAGCTGGCGACCAGGCCAGTGACCATCAGCACTGCAATCAGGACGCCACGCCGGTTCATGCGCCGACGTAGTCCTTGATGATCGCGTCCGCATGGCCGCGCGCGGCCAGGATCAGGTCGCAGAGTTCGCGCGCCGCGCCGTGGCCGCCTTCAAGCCGGGTGCGCCAGTGAACGCGCTCGCGCACCCACGGATGCGCATTGGCTGGCGCGACGCTGAGCCCGGCCGTCGCGAGCGCGCGCAGGTCGGGCAGGTCGTCGCCCATGAACGCGACTTCCTCGCGCGGAATGCCGAGCCGCGCGCCGATTGCGTCGAGGCATTTGAGCTTGTCCTGCACGCCGACGAACACGTTCTGAATGCCAAGCTCGCGCCCACGCGCGACCACGACCTGGCTGGGCCGCGCGGTGACCAGCGCGACCGCGATGCCGTATTTCTGCAGCAGCTTCAAGCCGAGTCCGTCGAACACATGGAAGGTCTTGAGTTCGCGGCCGCCGGCGCCGAGCAGCAGCTTGCCGTCGGTGAGCGTGCCATCGACATCGAATGCGGCAAGCCGGATCTTCGCGGCGCGCTCGCGCACGTCGGTGGGGAAGTCGTTGAGGTGGGAATAGGTCATTGGGGCTTCCGGAGGCGGGAACGGGGAACGGCTGAGATCGACGGTCGGAGCGAACGGCGCGGCTGATCAGGATCGGCGAAAACCAGGCGGAAGCGCGCCGAGATGTTTGGATTTTTACCGTTCCCCGTTCCCCGTTCCCCGTTCCCCAACCATCACACCACCCTCGCGCGCAACAGGTCGTGGATGTTCAGCGCGCCGACCACGCGCTGCGCATCGTCGACCACGACGAGCGCACTGATCTGGTGGGTTTCCATCAGGTGTGCGGCCTCGGCTGCAAGCTGGTCGGGGGCGATCGTCTTGGGCGTGCGCGACATCAGTTCGGCGACGCCGGTCTGGCGCAGGTCGATGCGTGCGTCGTCGAGCGCGCGGCGCAGGTCGCCGTCGGTGAACACGCCGAGCAGGCGTCCGTCGGCGGGATCGACGATCGTGGTCATGCCCAGCCGCTTGCGGCTCATCTCGACGAGCGCTTCGGTCAGGCTGGCGTTGGCGTCCACGCGCGGGACATCGTCGCCGCCGTGCATGACGTCGCGGATGTGCAGCAGCAGGCGGCGGCCGAGGTCGCCGGCCGGGTGCGAGCGCGCAAAATCCTCGCTGGTGAAGCCGCGCGCCTCGAGCAATGCGACCGCGAGCGCATCGCCCATCACCAGCGCGGCGGTCGTGCTCGACGTCGGCGCGAGGCCGAGCGGGCAGGCTTCCTCGGGCACGCTGACATCGAGGTGGACATCGGCGAGTTGCGCGGCGGTCGATCGCGGCCGCCCGCTCATCACGATCAGCGCATTGCCCTGCCGTTTCAGGGCCGGAATGATGGTCAGCAGCTCGTCGGTTTCGCCGGAATTGGACAGCGCCAGCACCACGTCTGCATCGGTGATCATGCCGAGGTCGCCATGGCTGGCTTCGCCCGGATGTACGTAGAACGCGGGGGTGCCGGTCGAGGCGAGGGTCGCGGCGATCTTGCGCGCGATGTGGCCGGACTTGCCCATCCCGGTCGCGACCACGCGGCCTCGGCAGGACAGCATCAGCCGGCAGGCCTCGATGAAACTGCCGTCCAGCCGCTCGCGCATCGCCTGCAGGGCGCGGGTTTCGATCTCCACGACGGACATTCCGGTCGCGAGCAGGGACTGTTCGCCGCCGGCCTGCACCAGGGGAGTGCCCTTCGCTGTCATGGGTGCGGCGTTCCTGTACCAGACGCCCTTGGAAGACGTCGCGTAGCGATGCCGCCGTCCCTCATCCGCAACGAGGGGCGAAGGGGAGAGCTTGCGGACCACTGGTTCGCGCGCTCATGCACGCCCGAGCGCCCCGCACTCGGGCCGAGGTCGGGGAGGACCTCCTGCAGAGCAGGTGCTGGGGTGAGGGATGTCATGTCGACGAAGGCTCTCATGTGAATAGGCGTGGCCAGCGACATGACCGTGGATTAAGCTACACGGCTATTGTATCGCACGCCCCGGAGCGCATCCGGTCCAGCGGGCGTCGCCGACGGCCAACGCGTGGAAATGCAATCCGTGGATGCAGAGTTCGTACGCCAGTTGATCGAAACCGGACTTCCAGGCGCGCGCGTCGCGGTGCGCGGGGACGATGGCGTGCACTTCGAGGCCGACGTGGTGTCCGAGGCATTCCGCGGCAAGCTGCCGCTGGCGCGTCACCGCATGGTCTATGCCACCCTCGGCGACCGCATGGGCGGCGCGATCCACGCCCTCTCACTACGCACGCTGACACCCGAAGAGAGTGGCTCTTGTTGAAAGTCCGGCCATGGATGGTCGGTCGTGATGCATGGAGGCCCTCCCATCAACACATTCGCGCGGTGCCCGACATGGCATTGCGGAAGGACCCGCAGAGAAACCAATGGCCAAGATCCTGATTTCCGGCGGTGAACCGCTGAACGGCGAGGTGCAGATCTCCGGCGCCAAGAACGCGGTGCTGCCGATCCTCGCCGCGACCTTGCTGGCCGACGGACCGATGGAGATCAGCAACGTCCCGCATCTGCACGACGTCACCACCACCATGGAACTGCTCGGGCGCATGGGCGTGCAGCTCACCGTCGACGAGAAGATGCGGATCACCGTCGATCCGACCACGATCACCAGCCACATCGCCCCCTACGACCTGGTCAAGACGATGCGCGCGTCGATCCTCGTGCTCGGCCCGCTGGTCGCGCGTTTCGGCGCCGCCGAAGTCTCGCTGCCCGGCGGCTGCGCGATCGGTTCGCGTCCGGTCGACGAACACATCCGCGGCCTGCGCGCTCTCGGCGCCGACATCACCGTCGAGAACGGCTACATCGTCGCGAAAGCCAAGCGCCTGCGCGGCGCGCGCATCGTCATGGGCATGGTCACCGTCACCGGCACGGAGAACATCATGATGGCCGCGGTGCTCGCCAAGGGCACCTCGATCATCGAGAACGCCGCGCAGGAGCCCGAAGTGCTCGACCTCGCGAATTGCCTCAACGCGATGGGCGCGAAGATCTCGGGCGCCGGCACCGCGAAGCTCGTGATCGAGGGCGTCGAACGCCTGAACGGCTGCAGCTACGAAGTGCTGCCCGACCGCATCGAAACCGGGACCTTCCTCGTCGCCGGCGCGATCACCCAGGGCCGCGTGATGGCCAAGCGCGCGCGTCCCGACACGCTCGACGCGGTGCTGGTGAAGCTCGAGGAAGCCGGCGCCCACGTCAACACCGGCCCGGACTGGATCGAGGTCGACATGCGCGGCAACCGCCCGAAGGCGGTGAGCCTCACGACCGCTCCGTATCCCGCGTTCCCGACCGACATGCAGGCGCAATTCATCGCCCTCAATGCGGCCGCCGAGGGCGTCGGCATCGTCACCGAGACGGTGTTCGAGAACCGCTTCATGCACATCCAGGAACTGCAGCGCCTCGGCGCCGACATCCGCGTCGAAGGCAATACCGCGATCAGCCGCGGCGTCACCACGATGAGCGGCGCCCCGCTGATGGCCACCGACCTGCGCGCATCGGCGTCGCTGGTACTGGCCGGATTGATCGCGAGCGGCGAGACCACCGTCGACCGGATCTACCACATCGATCGCGGCTACGAGAACATCGAGGAGAAGCTCGGCGGCCTGGGCGCGAAGATCCGGCGCTTGCCGAATTAGACTTCGCGCACTCGGCCTCTTTCAATGTCGATGCCGATGGAAGAGATGATTGCCGTGCTGGAAGTAGAGGTGGCGTTGCTCCCGGCCGCCGGTTCTCGGCAGCTCCTCTACCGACCAAACCACAAGCATCCGGGAACCTGTGAGTTCGTTTTGGGGCAAGTCGCGTTCGCGGGAGATCGTGCTGAGCCCGGCAAGCTCACGCCAGGTAATGCGCGCGTGCTTTTGCTGCGTGAAGACCTCGGGTCTTTGATGGGCTTCGGCTCGTGGACTATCTGGGAGGGTGCGATGCATATAGGGAGTGTCCGAACTCTGTGCGCAGACTCGGTCAATTCGGCAAACCCGAGCCCGATTCGCGACGAGGCCTGACGCAAGCGATGGCCTCGGATACTGGGTTGCCCGATTGGTCATAGCCGAGGGCGAAGCCAGCGCGAAAGCTCTGTTCATCAGGAGACATGCGAGTGGTGCGAAAGCTTAGCTTCTGCATCCAAGCATTGGCTTTTTCGAAACTACTTGCCCTCATCCCAGCCATCCCCGCTCGCGGGCGAAGGAGCAGGGCTCGAGCGTGAGTGTGACGCACCGGTAAGGGCCTTACTTCCGCAACGAAACCAACGTCATCTCGTACGTCTCGCCGCCCGGCTCGGTCTGCACGATCCGCACCGGCACGAAGCCGTTGTCGAGGCCGAACCAGCTGGTGGTGATGCGGCCACCGCCGCTGTCGCGCAGGCGGGTGACATTGATCGTGCGAATCGATCCGGCCGGCACGTTGATGGTCTGTTCCTTGCCCACCTGGTAGCGCTCGGTGCCGACATGGCTCGCGTCGGCGACGCCGTAGCTCAGCGTGCCACGCTTGCCCGCCGCGAGGTCGTTGGCGATGCCGAGGGTGACCGACTGGCGGTCGAGCACGCCGGGCTGGGTCGCGAACTCCTGGGTTCCCTTCTTCTTGTCGACACTGACGATGCGGCCGGTCGCGGCATTCACGTCGATGCTGCGGGTGCGCGAGGAGACCAGGCTGCTCTGCCGGTAACGATAGCTGCGCGTTTCCAGGATGCCGCCGTTGTCGCGCACGTCGGAATGCTCGTTGACGTCGAGCGCCGCCATCCTGGCGAGACCGCTGGTACCCCGGGTCTGCGATTCGTAGGCCCAGCCCCCGGAAGCCTGCTTGAGCGTCACCGTCGCGTTGCCGATCGCGCTGCCATTGCGGGCGACATCGTAGGTCGCGGTGTACGCCTGCAGTCCGGCCGCTTGCGATGCGCCAGCGAGCAGCATTGCGAGCGGAATGACGAGTGCGTTGCAGGTCTTGGCGATGCGCATGTCAGGTATCCAGGGGATCGATAAGGTGATTGTCGTCGCCGAGCAGCAGCGGCCGCGACCGACGGCGACTATCCACGACGACGTGTGAACCGTCCTGGAAGATGCGCCCGGCCGCGATCCACTCCACGCAGCGCAACAGCAGCGGATGTTCGCGTTCCAGCACGCGCGCGGCGAGGCTGGCCGCGGTGTCGTCGGCGCGTACGCCGATGCGTGCCTGCGCGATCACCGGGCCGGCGTCGAGCGCCGGGATCACGTAATGCACGCTCGCGCCATGTTCGGCGACGCCTTCGGCCAGAGCCTGCGCATGCGTGCGCAGCCCGGGGAAGCGCGGCAGCAGCGATGGATGGATGTTGACGATGCGGCCCGCATGGCGCTGGACCGCGCTGTCGCCGAGCACGCGCAGGTAGCCCGCGCACACGACCAGGTCGGGATGCGCCGCATCGACCGCATCGAACAACGCGGCATCGAACGCCGCGCGCGTCGCGTAGTCGGAAGGCTTCAGCGCGACGGCGGGCACGTCCGCCGCGCGCGCGCGTTCAAGCGCCTGCGCCGACCCGCGATCCGAAAACACGCCGACCACGCGGAACGGGCAGGCGTCTGCGCGCTGCGCGTCCAGCAGCGCCTGCAAGTTGCTGCCGCGGCCGGATACGAGAACCGCGACGCGGATCATGGTTGACCCCTGGCGTTGGCAGGGCGGGTGCGTTCCAGCAACGGCCATGCCAGCAACGCGCCGATCGTCGCGATCAGCATGTCCTTGTGCGGGTCCCACATGTCCCCCTGCTGGCCGTTGTAGGCTTCGGCCTGTTCAGGCGACATGGTGAGAGCGACCAGCCATTCGCCCCATTCGTAGATCAGGCTGGTGCACATCACCAGCATGATGCCGATCGCGAATGCCTGGCCCCTGTGCAGCGGCCACCGCTCGCGCAGCCAAGTGTGGATCGCCGGGAGCAGGCACAGGCCGTACAGCAGGTGGATCACGCGGTCGAAGTTGTTGCGGGTCCATCCGAACGCGGCCTGCGGTGACCACCCCAGCCATTCCTGGCACCACGCATCGTAAGGCACGTAGGAGTAGAGCCATCGCGCGGCGACGCAATGCATCGCGATGAAGATGCAGACGGCGATGAACTCGCCATCGCGCATCCGCCATCGACGCGCGTGCAATACCAGCCAGGCGAGGCCGGCGACCGTCAGTGAACTCTGCAATCCTTGCTCGTAAGGCCATTGCGGATGGATCCAGGTCGCGGCGAACCCGACGAGTACGCACGCGAGTGCGAGAAGCTTGGGCGTGCCCAGCGCAGGCGGTCGGGATCGCAGGCCGGTCGTCGCCGTGGTCGCGAGAAAATCAGCCATCACGTCCCTGTGGGCGCGCAGTCAAGCGATGCGGACGCGTTCGTCGCCGGTGTTCGCCATCACGCGACCGATCGGACGGTGCGCGAGTCCGGCGCGGTCGAGGTCGGCGCCGATCGCGGCGAGGTCCGCTTCCGCGACGATCAGCACGAAGCCGATGCCGCAGTTGAACGTGCGCCACATTTCTTCGCGCGGCACCGCGCCTTCGCGCTGCAGCCAGTCGAACACCGGCGGCAGCACGATCGTCGAGGCTTCGATGTCGAGGCCGAGCCCGTCCGGCACCACGCGGATGATGTTTTCGGTCAGGCCCCCGCCGGTGATGTGCGCCATCGCATGCACGTCATGGCTGCCGATGAGCTGCAGGATCGGCTTGACGTAGATCGTCGTCGGCGCCATCAGCGCGTCGGCAAGAGTCACGCCGCCAAGATCCAGGTCGAGTGGGCGACCGGCGCGGTCGAGGATGCGCCGGATCAGCGAATAACCGTTGGAATGCGGGCCGCTCGAGGCGATGCCGAGCAGCACGTCGCCGGCGCGCACCTTCGCGCCGTCGAGGATGTCCGATTTCTCCACCGCGCCGACGCAGAAGCCAGCCAGGTCGTATTCGCCGGGCGGATACATGTCCGGCATCTCGGCGGTCTCGCCGCCGATCAGCGCGCAACCGGCGAGTTCGCAGCCCTTCGCGATGCCGCCGACCACGGCGACCGTGGTGTCCACGTGCAGCTTGCCGGTCGCGAAATAGTCGAGGAAGAACAGCGATTCCGCGCCCTGCACCAGCACATCGTTCACGCACATGCCGACCAGGTCGATGCCGATCGTGTCGTGGCGGTCCAACTGCTGGGCGAGCTTGAGTTTGGTGCCGACGCCGTCGGTGCCGGACACCAGCACCGGCTCCCGGTAGCGGCCGGACAGGTCGAACAGCGCGCCGAAACCGCCGAGGCCGCCCATCACGCCGGGCCGGAACGTGCGCTGGACCAGCGGCTTGATGCGCTCGACGACGGCATTGCCCGCGTCGATGTCGACGCCGGCATCGCGGTAGGTGAGCGGGGTGGAAGACGGGTTGGACGTGGGCAGGGACAAGGGTCGATCCGCGCGGGAAAGCGCCATTCTAGCAGCGCGGCGTAACCGGGTCAGAGCGGCGAAATTCACTCCGGCCCCTTTACCCACCATAATCCGTGCCTGACCTCGCTCCGGATCCAACCATGCGCCACGCCATTGCCTTCCTGTTTACCGCCGTCTGCCTGCTGGCGTCCGCCGGGATTGTCCACGCCGACGAAGGGTCGCTCTACGAGGGCGGCGCGATGGTCAACAGCCAGGGCAACGGCGAGCGCGCCGGGGCATTGCAGAGGGCGCTGGCGCAGGTCGTGGTCAAGCTCACCGGGCAACGCTACGCCGCCTCGCTGCCGCAGGTGCGCGGCCTGCTCGGCAGCGCCAGCCGGCTCGTGCAGGACTCCCGCTACAGCGCGGAATCCGAGACCATCAACGGCGCGCCGATCTACCGGCAGAAACTCACCGCCCACTTCGATCGCGGCGCGGTGGACGCGCTGATCGCCGGCGCCGGCCTGCCGGTCTGGCCGGGGCCGCGCCCGCCGATGGTGTTGTGGCTGGTCATCGACGATGGCCATGGCGCGAGGATGGTCGGCGCGGCGCACATGAATGCGGTGAAGTCGCTGACCGATCGCGCCGGCGACCGCGGGATGAACGTCGTGCTGCCGGCCGGTACGTCGGTCGAATCGCAGATCGCGCTGCTCGCATCGGGCATCGGCCCGGCGCAGGCGGTGGTATTGCCGTCCGGATCCTACGGTTCGGTGCAACTGGTCGGCAGGATGGTGCGTACGACGAGCGGCTGGAACGCGCAATGGATCCTGCTCGACGGCGGCATCGAGATCAATCGCTGGACCGAGATCAACGCCGACGCGCGACTGGCGATGTCCAATGCGGCCGACGGCGCTGCGGACGCGCTTGCGAAGAAATACGCGCGCATCGCCATCGGCGGGCCGGCGGGCACGTTCGCGATCGAGATCGACGGCCTGCGCAGCAGTGACGATTACATCCGCGCGATGGGCTATCTGGAAGGCATCGGCATCGTGCGCAAGATCGTCCTGCTCGGCGCCACCGACGACCGCCTGCGCATGCAACTCGACCTGTCCACGGGCATGGAAGGCTTCCGCAGCGTGGTCGCCGTCGGCCAGGTGCTGGAGCTCGAGACCGAAGGCGCCAGTCCGGTATTCCGCCTGCGACCGTGAATCTGCGCCAGTTGCCCAACTTGATCACCGGCGCGCGGATGCTGCTGGTGCTGCCGCTGATGTGGAGCCTGCGCAGCCTGGACTTCCGCACAGCGCTGGCGATTGCGCTGATCGCGGGCGCGTCGGACGCGCTCGATGGCTGGCTGGCGAAGCGCTTCGACTGGCAGACGCGGCTGGGCGGGCTGCTCGATCCGGTCGCCGACAAGTTGCTGCTCAATGGCAGCTTCGTCGGCTTGTGGCTCGCCGATGCGTGCCCGGCCTGGCTGGTGGCACTGGTGATCGGCCGCGACGTGGTCATCGTCTGCGGCGCGGTCGCCTACAACGCGTTCGTCGGGCCGGTGGAAGGCAATCCGACCTTGCTGAGCAAGGCGACCACGGTCGTGCAGATCGCGCTGGTGCTGTCGTTGCTGGTCGGGCTGACATGGCAGCCGTTGCCGGGCAGCGTGCTGGTTGCCGGGGTCTGGCTGGCCGCAGCGCTCACCTTCGCGAGCGGCATCGACTATGTTGTGCGCTGGACCCTGCGCGCGCGCCGCGGTTTGCGGACTCGGCAGCAATGATGTTGCGCCTCGGAGCGATGCGATGAACCCGAACGACCCATCCGCCAGCGAACCCGTCGAGGCCCCGCGCGAGAACTCGCGCCGTTGGGAATGGATCGCCTTCACCGTCGTCATCGGGGTGCTGGTCTGGCTGCTCGCGCCGGTGCTGACGCCGTTCGTGATCTCGCTGTTCTTCGCCTATGTGGGCGATCCGCTGGTGGACCGGCTCGAACTCGCGCGCATGAGCCGCACGTTCGCGGTCTTCCTCGTCTTCTTCGTGATGACCTCGCTGTTGCTGCTCGCGATCCTGCTGCTGGTGCCATTGCTGAGCGCCCAGATCGGCCATTTCATCGACCAGATGCCGGTCTACGACACGTGGCTGCGCGCCACCGCGTTGCCGTGGATCAAGTCGCGCACGCACATCGACCTTGCGCCCTACATCGATCCGCAGCAGTTGATCGCGATGGTGCGCGAGCACTGGCAGCAGGCGGGCGGCGTGGCGACGACCGTGCTCGGCGGGCTGTCGCGGTCCGGCCTGCGGCTGTTCGAGATCCTGACCAACATCTGCCTGGTGCCGGTGCTGTCATTCTATTTCCTGCGCGACTGGGACGTGCTGGTTGCGCGCGTGGATGCGTTGCTGCCGCGCAAGCTGCAGCCCACCATCGCAAGGCTCGCCCGCGAGTCCGACGACACCCTCGGCGGCTTCATGCGCGGGCAGCTGACAGTGATGGTGTCGCTCGGGATCATCTATGGCGCCGGCCTGTGGATGGTCGGTCTCGATCTTGCGTTGCTGGTCGGTTTCATCGGCGGACTGGTGAGCTTCGTGCCTTACCTCGGAGCGATCATCGGGGTGTCGCTCAGCGTGATCGCCGCATTGGTGCAATTCGGCGACGGCACCCATCTGCTGATGGTCCTCGGCGTGTTCGCGTTCGGGCTGACCATGGAGTCGTACGTGCTGGTGCCTCGGCTGGTCGGCAACAAGATCGGAATGCATCCGGTCGGCGTCATGTTCGCGCTCATGGCCGGCGGGCAGTTGTTCGGTTTCCTCGGCGTGCTGCTCGCGCTGCCGATCTCGGCGATCGCGATGGTGTTGTTGCGCTACGGCCACGAGCGTTACACGACGAGCAAGCTGTATGCGGGACCGGCGCCGGTTGTCGAGGAGACTGTCGCGCTGATCGTGGTCGGCGAACGCATGCGCCACGACGACGACCCACGCGGCGAACCGCCGTCGAGCGGTTCGTGAGGTCGGGCCGCGCGTGAGGATGGCTTCGTGAGCACGCCGCAGCTGCCGCTCGGCCTGCGCTTTCCGCCGGACCAGCGGCTGCACGGCTATCGCGATGGGCCGTCGGGGTTGCTGGCTCTGCTGGCGGCGCTGGCGACTGGCGAATCCGGCAATAGCCAGCTCCAGTCAGGCGTGTTCCTGGCCGGCGCTCCTGGATCCGGCAAGAGCCATCTGCTGCTCGCGGCCTGCGCCGAAGCGAGCGCCGCGGATCGCGCGGTCGCCTACCTGCCGCTAACGGTGTTTGGCGCGCGCGCCGCCGATGCGCTTGCGGACCAGGGCGCGGTGCAACTCGCGTGCGTCGACGACGTGCAGGCGATCGCCGGCGACCGTGCGGCCGAGGTTGCACTGTTCGACTTGCACAACCGCGTGCGCGACGGCGGCGGCGCGCTGCTGTACGCGGCCGCTGCGACGCCGCAGCAACTCGCACTCGCATTGCCCGACCTGCGCTCGCGGCTCGCGCAAGGTACGCAGTTCGCACTGGCGGTTCCCGACGAAATCCAGCGCCGCGCGATCCTGCGCGGACGCGCCGCGGCGCGTGGCCTCGAGATCGACGACGCGGTGATGGACTACCTGTTCCGCCGCGTCGGGCGCGACCTCGGCACGTTGACCGCCTTGCTGGACCAGTTGGATCGCGCGTCGCTGGCGGCGCAGCGGAGGATCACGGTGCCGTTTTTGAAACAGGCGCTAGGCTTCGAATAGCGTCCGTAGTGCATGCGTTGCCACGATGAACGCTTGAGCGCTGCGCGCGAACGTAGGGGCGCGGACCGAGGTGTCGACTTTGTAGGCAGAATTCCGAAGCGGAGCGTTTCGCGCTGACGCGCGAGTTCATCTTTCTTGCTTGTCCAAGAAAGATGAACCAGAAAGAAGGACACCCGGGAGATCGCGCCTTCCGCTTGCGCTCCAGGTTTGCGCTTGCCTGCGGGATTCGCCGACGCCACATCCCTGTGCCGACGGCGAACGGCGCGCATCGTGCGCGCCGCCTTGCAGGTCTTTCCGCAGGCAATCGCCGCGACTCACGGGACCCAGATTCAGAGCAAATCGAGAGCGTCGCAGGCATCGCCGCGTCTCAGGTGGCCCCCAGGATTCAAAGCAGATCAGGAGCCACGTGTGGTGCGCTGCGCGCGAATTGCATCAACGCGAGGGCAAGTGCCGGGGCACGATGGCCTTGAGCAGTCTGACCAGCGACGGGTCCATGAACTCGAACTCGTCGGGGATCTGCAGGCAGATCACGCGCTTGCCGCCAAGATGCGGCTTGAACTTCGCCGAAAGCTTCGACCGGTGCGCCTTTTCCATCACGAAGACGATGTCGGCCCATCGCAGGAGTTCCGGCGTCACCGGGTTTTCCGCGTCGTGATTCAGCCCGGCCGAGGATGTCTCGACCCCTGGCCACGAAGCGAACACCTGCTCGGCCGTTGGGCTGCGCAGCCTGTTCTGGCTGCAGATGAAGAGGATGTTCCTCAATGCTCGTCCTTGTGCACTCGATTCCTGCGATACCCAATCCATCCGAGCGCTACCAATGCCCAAGCACCAAGTCATCGACTTTCGACGAGACGCGGCCGACCCAGACTCCAGATGGGGCGGCTTCTGGCGAGGGGGCGACCTCATAGATCGCTTTCAGCGTGAAGCGGTCGGATCCAGCGCTTGGAAATGCAGGCACGCCTTCCCAACTTGCATCAAGGATGATGGGAAAGACCTGCTGCTCCCCGGCAGGAATCAGGAACGAGCCGGGGAGGTTTCTTGTGAATCCATGGCGCTTCACGCTGACGACACATGTTTTGCCCGTGGACGAAGTCAGTTCCAGGAAAATGGATCGATAGCCCCAGCTATTCCAGGATTCCCAAACGAATTGCGGCTGCTTCGAAACATCGGTCAGGACGACATAAAATGCCCTGGTATTGGATTCGCCTGAGGAGATCGTGCGGCTTGTGGTATTGGCGCTTTCTGGAACGATCGACAATTTGAATGGTGCCGAGGCGCTTGCAAGTGCTGAAAGGGCGATCAATGGAAACGCGAGGAAGAGAGGGCGCATACAGGCTCCTGATGATCCGGGCGATTGCCCCAGTCTTAACTATGCGCTCTGCTTCGCATCCAGCTCCGCCAACCGCTGCGGCGTACCGACATCGGTCCACGCGCCTTGCAGGAGTTCTCCGCTGACTTGGCCGCGCGCCATCGCTGCGCGCAGCAACGGCGCGAGCTTGAAGCGCGGTGGGGTTTCGTCGGCGCCTTTCACGTCCCCGATAATCGTGCGCCAGTTCGCGAACAGCTCCGGCCGATAAATTCCGATACCCGCGAACGTGAGCTTCCGCTCGCCATCCGAATGCATGCGTCCCGCAGCATCCAGCGCGAAATCGCCGCGCGCGTTGTGGTCGGGATTGGCGACCATCACGAGATGCGCGAGGCCAGCCGGTTCATGCGGGAGGCGCGCGAAGTCGTAGTCGGTCCAGATGTCGCCATTGACGGCGAGGAAGGGTTCGTTCGCATCTGTCGCGTCACCCAGCAAGGGCAGCGCGTGGAACATCCCGCCCCCGGTTTCCAGCGGCTGGGCGCCCTCGTACGAATAGTGCAGGCGCAGGCCCCAGCGCGAACCGTCGCTGAGCGTTGCGGGGAACTGCTCCGCCAGCCACGAGGTGTTGACGACGACATCGCGTACGCCGATCGCGGCGAGTTTTCCCAGGTGCCAGACGATCAGCGGCTTGCCGCCGACTTCGAGCAGGGGCTTGGGCGTGCGTTCGGTCAGCGGGCGCATGCGCTCGCCCTTGCCGGCGGCGAAGATCAGCGCCTTCATGCGGATGGCTGGGTGATGTCGCGGTCGCCGAGCGCGCGGCCGATCAGCGCGATCAGAGGCGCGGTCTCCGGGTACCTCAGGCCGACGTCGCAGGTGTATTGCCAGACCAGCGGCAGGTCGTCGAGGTAGCCGCGCTTGCCATCGCGGTACCAGAGCCTGCAGAAGATGCCGAGCACCTTGATGTGGCGCTGCAATCCCATCAGGTCGAACCAGCGTTTGAATTGCGCTGCATCGACGTTCACCAGCCCGGCATGGCGCAGGCGCACGCGGTAGGTGTCGAGCCACGCGTCGATGCGTTCCTGCGGCCAGGCGATGTAGCAGTCGCGCAGCAGCGAGACCAGGTCGTAGGTGATCGGCCCGCGCACCGCATCCTGGAAATCCAGCACGCCGGGATTCTCGATGTCGTGCAGCAGCAGGTTGCGCGAATGGAAGTCGCGATGCACGAACGCATACGGCTGTGCGTGCGCATTCGCGACCAGGGCGTGGAACGCGCCGTCGATGATGTCCCGCGCGTCATCGTCCGGCGCGAAGCCGAGGTGGCGCTGCAGGAACCAGGCCGGCATCAGTTCCATCTCGGCGAGCAGGCGCGGCTCGTCGTAGGAGGGCAGGCCGATGCAATCGGCATCGCGCTGCATGCGCAGCAGGGCGTCGAACGCGGCGCCGTACAGCCGCTCGACGGTGTCGTCGTTCAGCGCGGGCAGGTACAGCTCATTGCCGAGGTCGGCCATCAGCACGAAGCCGAGCGCTGCATCGCTCGCGCGCACGAGCGGCGTGTTCACCCCGGTTGCGCGCAGGCGCGCGCCGATGTCCAGCCACGGGCGGATGTCTTCCTGTTGCGGCGGCGCATCCATCACGATCCAGCTCGCATCGCCGCTGGACGTGCGCCAGTAACTGCGGAAGCTGGCGTCGGCGGAGGCGCGTTCCAGCACCGCTTCGGGGTCGGCAAGGGCAGCGCGTGCCCAGTCCAGGCGGGCGCTGGCGCGGTCGTCTTCGGTCATCGAGTCATCTCTGTGGGGTTTCGGCACGCAAACCCTTTGCGTGCCGTCCGGGTTGCCTCTCCTGCCTTGCGGGGGAGGGAAAGGGTGGGGGAATTGAACCATCCGATCGATCCCGATCCATTCCGGATCAATCAGGAATCGCGCGCAGCATGCCATCGGCATCGCCTTACGGACAGCCTGAACTGCTCATTCGGGACGCTGTGGCATCATATGGGCCTGTTTGCGATCCGTGTAATCCATGTCCCGACTGAAGATCGTGCTGCTGTCCGGCGGTTCCGGCACGCGGCTCTGGCCACTATCGCGCGAAACCTACCCGAAGCAGTTCCTCCCGCTGCTGGGCGAGCACTCGCTGTTGCAGGCGACTTGGCTGCGCGTGCGCGACCTCCCAGGGGTCGGTGCACCGCTGGTGGTCGCGAACGAGGAACACCGGTTCATGGTCGCCGAGCAGTTGCGTGAGCTCGGCGCGCAGACCGAAGCGCTGATCCTCGAACCCGTCGGCCGCAATACCGCCCCGGCGATTGCCGTCGCTGCGTTGCGTGCCATGCAGGGTGGCGCCGATCCGGTCCTGCTGGTGTTGCCGTCGGACCATGTGATCGGCGACGAACCGGGTTTCCGCGCAGCGGTACTTGCAGCGCTGCCGGTCGCGGAGGCCGGTGGACTGGTCACGTTCGGCATCGTCCCGAATGCACCGGAAACCGGTTACGGGTACATCAAGGCCGGGATCGGGGAAGGCGCGCGGCCGGTCGAGCGCTTCGTCGAAAAGCCGGACCTGGCGACAGCGACCGCTTACCTCGCTTCCGGAGATTATTTCTGGAACAGCGGCATGTTCCTGTTCCGGGCTTCGCGTTACCTCGAAGAGCTCGGGAAATTCGCACCGCTGATCCTGGCGCAGTGCCGCGCGGCGATCGCCGATGCGAGTGCCGACCACGATTTCCTGCGCGTCGATCGCGCGGCGTTCGAGGCATGCCCGTCCGACTCGATCGACTACGCGGTGATGGAAAAGACCGACCGCGCCTTCGTGCTGCCGATCGACGCGGGCTGGAACGACGTCGGTTCGTGGTCGGCGCTGTGGCAGATCGCCGAGCAGGATGCCGACGGCAACGCGCATCGCGGCGACGTGCTTGCGATCGATACGCGCAATACGCTCGCATGGTCCGAGCGCAGGCTGGTCGCATTGATCGGGCTCGACGACGTGATCGTGGTCGATACCGACGACGCATTGCTGGTCGCGCACCGCGACCGCGTGCAGGACGTCAAGCAGGTCGTCGCCCGGATCAAGGACGATGCGCGTCCGCACGCGCGCGTCCACCGCAAGGTGTACCGCCCCTGGGGCAGTTATGATGGCGTCGAGTCGGGCCCCGGTTTCCAGGTCAAGCGGATCACGGTCAAGCTTGGCGCGAGCCTGTCGCTGCAGATGCACCACCACCGGGCCGAACACTGGATCGTGGTCAGCGGCCGCGCGCGCGTGACCTGCGACGAACGCGTGTTCGAGCTCGACGCGAACCAGAGCACGTTCATCCCGCGCGGTTCGAAGCACCGGCTGGAGAACATCGGCGCCGATCCGCTGGAACTGATCGAAGTGCAGTCCGGCGATTACCTGGGCGAAGACGACATCGTGCGATTTGAAGACCTTTACGGACGCGAGAAAGAATCCTGACATGACAACTCTTTCCCACCTCGACCGCCTCGAAGCGGAGAGCATCCACATCCTGCGCGAGGTCGCAGCCGAGTTCCGCAACCCGGTCATGATGTATTCGATCGGCAAGGACTCCTCGGTGATGCTGCACCTGTTGCTGAAGGCGTTCTATCCTGCGAAGCCACCCATTCCGCTGTTGCACGTGGACACCGGCTGGAAGTTCCGCGAGATGATCGCGTTCCGCGACCAGCGCGCAGCCGAGACCGGCACGACCTTGCACGTGCACAAGAATCCCGACGGCCTGCGCGACGGCATCGGTCCGTTCACGCATGGCGCAACCGTGCACACCGACGTGATGAAGACGCAGGCGCTCAAGCAGGCGCTCGACAAGTTCGGCTTCGATGCCGCGATCGGCGGAGCGCGCCGCGACGAAGAGAAATCGCGCGCGAAAGAGCGCGTGTTCTCGTTCCGCTCCGCGCAGCATCGCTGGGACCCGAAGAACCAGCGTCCCGAGCTCTGGAATCTCTACAACGCGCGCATCCACAAGGGCGAGAGCGTGCGCGTGTTCCCGATCTCGAACTGGACCGAACTCGACGTATGGTTGTACATTTTCCGCGAGAAGATACCGGTGCCGTCGCTGTACCTGGCGGCCGAACGGCCGGTCGTCGAACGCGACGGCACCCTGATCATGGTCGACGACGACCGCATGCCCTTGCGCGACGGCGAGGTGCCGATGCGCAAGCGCGTGCGCTTCCGCACGCTCGGTTGCTATCCGTTGACCGGCGCGGTCGAATCCGACGCCGAAACGCTCGAACAGGTCATCTCCGAAATGCTGGTCGCGCGCACGTCCGAGCGCCAGGGCCGGGTGATCGACCACGATCCGTCGGCATCGATGGAGCTCAAGAAGCGCGAGGGATATTTCTGATGGATACCAACCAGGCCGCCGCCGCTGATGCGGGCGCACAGGACTTCGCGGCCGAACTGCACGCCTATCTGCATCGCCACGAGACCAAGGACCTGCTGCGCTTCATCACCTGCGGCAGCGTCGACGACGGCAAGAGCACCCTGATTGGCCGCCTGCTGCACGACAGCAAGCTGCTGTTCGACGACCAGCTCGCCGCGCTCGAATCCGACAGCCTGCGCCACGGCACCCAGAACGGCGAGATCGATTTCGCGCTGCTCGTCGACGGCCTCGCAGCCGAGCGCGAGCAGGGCATCACGATCGACGTCGCCTACCGCTTCTTCAGCACCGAGAAGCGCAAGTTCATCGTCGCCGACTGCCCGGGCCACGAGCAGTACACGCGCAACATGGCGACCGGCGCCTCGACCGCCGACCTCGCGATCGTGCTCGTCGATGCGCGCAAGGGCCTGCTGACGCAGACCCACCGGCACAGCTACATCGTGTCCCTGCTCGGCATCCGGCGCGTGCTCCTCGCGGTCAACAAGATGGACCTGATGGGCTACGACGAGGGCGTGTTCGACGCTATCGCCGCCGATTACCGCGCGCTCGCCGACCAGCTCGGCATCGCCGAGGTCGTCTGCATCCCCCTGTCCGCGCTGCGCGGCGAGAACGTGATGCAGCGTTCGGCCGCGATGCCGTGGTACGCCGGCCCGTCGCTGCTCGAGCATCTCGAGACGGTGGCGCTGGGTCGCACCGAGGTCGATGTCGGTTTCCGGTTGCCGGTGCAATGGGTCAATCGCCCGAACCAGGAATTCCGCGGTTTCGCGGGCAGCGTTGCTGCGGGAACGATCGCGGTCGGCGACGAAATCGTCGTGCATCCGTCCGGCAAGCGCTCGCAGGTCGCGCGCATCGTCACCGCCGATGGCGATCTCGAACGCGCCGCCGAGGGACAGGCGATCACGCTGACCTTGCGCGACGAAGTCGACATCAGCCGTGGCGACGTGATTTCGGCCGCGCGCCAGCCGCCCGAAGTCGCCGACCAGTTCGCCGCGCACCTGTTGTGGATGAGCGACGCGCCGCTGCTGCCGGGTCGTGGTTACTGGCTGAAGACGGCCGCTCGTACGGTCGCGGCGACGATCACCGAGATCAAGCACAAGGTCGACGTCAACACCCAGGACCACCTCGCCGCGAAGCGACTCGAACTCAACGAAGTCGGTTACTGCAACCTCAACCTCGACCAGCCGATCGCGTTCGAGCCGTATGCGCGCAACCGCGCGCTCGGCGGCTTCATCCTGATCGACCGCCAGACCAATGCGACGGTCGCCTGCGGCACCATCGATTTCGCGCTGCGGCGTGCGTCGAATATCCACTGGCACAGTCTGGAGATCGATCGCCACGCGCGCGCATTGACCAAGGGCCAGACGCCGCTGTGCCTGTGGTTCACCGGGCTGTCCGGTTCGGGCAAGTCGACGATCGCCAACCTGGTGGATCGCCGCCTGCATGCGCTCGGCTACCACAGCTATATCCTCGACGGCGACAACGTGCGTCACGGACTCAACAAGGATCTCGGCTTCACCGCCGAGGACCGCGTCGAGAACATCCGCCGCGTCGCCGAAGTTGCGCGGTTGATGACCGAGGCCGGTCTGATCGTGCTGGTGTCGTTCATCTCGCCGTTCCGCGCCGAACGCCGCATGGCGCGCGAGATGTTCGCGCCTGGCGAATTCGCCGAGGTGTTCGTGGACACCCCGATCGAGGTCTGCGAGCAGCGCGACGCCAAGGGCCTGTACGCCAAGGCGCGCGCGGGCGAGATCCGCAACTTCACCGGCATCGACTCGCCGTACGAGTTGCCGGAGAACGCGGATTTCATCCTGCACACCGTCGATGTGGCTGCGGACGTGCTGGCGCAGCAACTGGTGGATCAGATCGTCAAACGTTGATTGTCGACTGCGATACGCGCTGCTTGTGGATCACATGCAGCGCAATTTCTTCAGCGTTGTCATCCCGAGCGCAGCGAGGGATCTGCTGCTTGCGAATCGGCAAGCAGGATCAGGAGCTGCAACGCGCTGCGCGCGCTGGTCACTTTCTCTTTCGGGAGAAAGTAACCAAAGACCATTGCGCCGGACACTCGCCGATGCGATGAAGCTGCATCGGTACCCTGTGCTTCTCGGCCGAAGGGGGCCGGCCCGAACTCGGCCATCCATGGCCTCGAACATGCGGGCCTTGCCCCCCGTCGTCCTGCAATGCTCGGCTCGCCTTAAGGGCGCAAGAGCCCAGAGCAACAGCAGGAGAAGGAGCATGTAGCCCGGATGCAATCCTGGGTCTTCACCAATTCGCAACGGCGGCTTCGTCAAACAATTCCGGATTGCATCGGGGCTATGAGACTGCGGATTGAATTGACATCAACCGCTCAGTCCGAAGCGCATCGCCAGCCACTCGGGTTCCAGCTCAAAAGTGCGGATGTCGTCCGAGTACACTTGAAAGTCTGACGCGACCCAGGTCACTTCCCGGTCGACACGGTTGGGCTTGTATCCCACAACCCAGACGAACTCCCCTTCGTCTCGATATCCGATCTCACCAATTCGTGATCGTGCCAAAACGTAGGGATCCTCGCGCTGGCCTTCCAAGCGCGAGAGCAACCGACGCTCCAACTCCGAAGCGAATTGAGACTGCGTCATCGGCCCTTGCGCGTCGAGATCCCTTGCCGCACCAGCCAAGGCTGGCGGAAACGCGCTGCAGGAATCCAACAGCACTTCCAGCGCCGGTGATGCGACTGCCGCGCTGAGCTGCTCGCGGACCGCTTCTGCCAGTTCGAAGTTGAAGATACGGAATAGACCAAATGGCGATTTGCGGGCGCTGCCAGCGAGGCACATGAATTCGCAGACTTCGGGCAGGTCGGGCCTATGCCCCCGTTCGGACGAGATCCAGTTGGCCCAAACGTATTTCAATCAAGCCTTTCGCCGCCGCACCAACGAATAGACCGTCAGCAGCACGATCGCCCCGACCAGCGACGCGACGAAGCCGACCGCTTCGTCGGCCCGGTACCAGTGCATCGACTCGCCGACGTACTTTGCGAGCAAGGCTCCGCCGACGCCGAACAGCGTCGTCATGATCAGACCCATGCGGTCGTCGCCGGGCTTGAGCGCGCGTGCGATCAGGCCGATGAAGAAGCCGATCAGGATCGTGTAGAGGATGGTCATGAGTGCATCAGCAGCAGCCGTGGTCGCCGAAGCGGCTGTCGCCCGCGGCGACGCCGACCCCGGTCGTGAGTCCCTTCACGCTGGCCGCATGGTGTTCGGCGAGCACCCGCGCCACGCAGGCGGTCACGCGCTTGCCGGTCGGGATGTGCAGGAATTCGTTCGGGCCGTGCGCGTTCGAATGCGGGCCGAGCACGCCGGTGATCATGAACTGCGCGCCGGGGAATTTCTCGCCGAGCATGCCCATGAACGGGATCGTGCCGCCTTCGCCCATGAACATGGCGGGCCTGCCGAAGAAGTCCTGGGAAGCTTGGTCGATCGCGTGGTTCAGCCAGTCGGACAGCGGCGGGGCGTTCCATCCGGTCGATGATTTCTCGAGTTGGAACGACACGTGCGCGCCGTTCGGCGGATTCTCGACCAGCAGTTTCTGCAGGATCGCGCCGGCGGTCTCGCCGTCCAGCGTCGGCGGCAGGCGCAGCGAGAGTTTCACCGCGGAGGAGGGACGCAACACATTGCCCGCGTTGTCCAGCGGCGGCATCCCGTCCGCGCCGGTGATCGACAGCGCCGGCCGCCAGGTGCGATTGAGCACGAGCTCGGTGAGGTCGCCGGACATCGGCGTCATGCCCTGCAGGAACGGGAACTTGTCGTAGACCGCCGTACCCATGACTTCGGCGACCTTGCGCGCCTGCACCATGCGCTCATCGGGGATCGGCGCGAACAGGCCTTCGACCTTGATCTTGCCGCTGACCTCGTCTTCCAGCCGCGACAGCAGCTGGCGCAGGATGCGGAAGCTGGAAGGAACGATCCCGGATGCATCGCCGGAGTGCACGCCTTCGCTGAGCACCTTCACGACCAGGTTGCCGCCGGCCAGGCCGCGCAGCGAGGTCGTGCACCACAGCTGGTCGTAATTGCCGCAACCGGAATCCAGGCACACCACCAGCGATGGCTTGCCGATGCGCACAGCCAGGTGATCGACGTAGAAGGGCAGGTCGTAGCTGCCGGATTCCTCGCAGGCCTCGATCAGGATCACGCAGCGCGCATGCGCGAGTTTCTGTTCGCGCAACGCCATGATCGCCGCCAGCGAACCGAAGATCGCGTAGCCGTCGTCGGCGCCGCCGCGGCCGAACAGCTTGTCGCCGCGGATCACCGGCAGCCAGGGGCCGAGGCCGTCGGACCAGCCGGTCATTTCCGGCTGCTTGTCGAGGTGGCCGTACAGCAGTACGCAATCGTCGCCGCTGGACGAACCGTCGCTGGCGGGGATGTCGATCAGGATCAGCGGCGTCCGGCCTTCGAGGCGCACCACCTCGACGTACATGCCGGCGATGGGCTGGGCGCGCGCCCAGGCTTCCATCAGCTTCACCGCGTCGTCCATGTAGCCGTGGCTGGCCCAGTTGGCGTCGAACATCGGCGACTTGTTCGGTATGCGGATGTAATCGACCAACTGCGGAACGATCGTGTCATCCCAGAGTTCGCCAACGAAGCGGTCGGCGCGCGCCTTGTCCAAACCTGCGTGATCCATGGGGCGATTCCTTGCGGGGACGTGCAGTTTACTCCTCTCGCCGGCCGCGGTAGGAAAACCCTGACAGGACGATGCGTCGCGCTCGCAGGCATCGATGGGCAATGCGGCGATACCGCAGCCGCTGCCGACCCCGGAGACTTGCATCACCGGACGCGAAGAGGCGTCCGGCAGGACAACCCACCAGGCCAGGAGACGCCACCATGAACAAGTTCACCCTGATGCTGCAATCCGTTGCACTGTCGCTGCTGCTGATCGGCGGCGCACACGCAGGTCCGGCCACGGCCACGGCCGTGCCCGCGAGCAAGGCGACCGTCGCCGCGACGAGCCCATCCGCCAGGCACGCCAAGCCCGCGGGCAAGCCGGCGATGAAGGTCAACATCAATACTGCCGATGCGGATGCGATCCACCAGGCGCTGATCAATATCGGCCCGTCCAAGGCCGCCGCGATCGTCGCCTACCGCAAGCAGCATGGCGCATTCCATAGCGCGGACGAGCTCGCCGGGGTCAAGGGCGTCGGCCTGAAGACGGTCGAGAAGAACCGCGATCGCATCGTCCTCGGTGGCGCCGTGGCAGCTGCCCCGGCGGCAAAGCGCTGAATTCGCGTCGTTCGCCATCCGGCGTGCAGGGACGCACGCCGGGTGGATTTTCGCACGTCCGCGCGGGGTGGCGGGGCATCGCAGATGGACCTGCAAATTGTGTAGCGGGCGCGGCGTGCTCAGCTAGAATGCGAGCGTGATGCGAATTCCCGCAAGAACCCGCCGCCCCGTGCGGACTTCCCGATATCCGCCATGTCCCTGCGCTTGATCCCCGCCAACGAATACCGGCGCGAACGCTGGCGCAATGGGCTCGGCTGGACTCGCGAGATCTACGCGCAGCTTTCCCCGCACGAGCCCGGCTTCGAAAATCCGCACGCGGATGCGACCGTCCCCACGGACCGGATCGCGCGATCCTGGGACTGGCGTTTGTCAATCGCGGAGGTCGACAACGACTGCGCATTCTCCGCATTCCCTGGCTGCGATCGCGTGCTGATGCTGCTCTCGGGGCATGGCATGGAATTGCGATTCGACGACGGCCAGGCCAGTGCGATTGCGCCACCGCATGGGCGGGTTGCGTTCGCTGGCGAGCGCAGCCTGCAATGCCGACTGGTCGATGGTCCGACGACGGATTTCAATGCGATCGTGCGTCGTGATCGCTGCTCGATGCAGGTCTTTCACCGGCCGCTGGTCGGTTCGATGGTGTTCTTCGCCGAAACCGGCGTGACCTGGGCGATCCATCTCATCGGTGGCCGCGCGACCGTCAAGTCGGGCGATGAATCCGCGAGCCTGAATGCGGGCGACACCGCGCTGCTGGACGCCGGCGCCGGCGACGCGGCAGCGCGCAGCATCCTCAATGGCGGCGGCGACGTCGTGCTGGTGAAGCTGCAACGCATCGGCTCGGCCGCACAGGGATAGGAAGCGTGAAATCCTCGCCGGCATCATCGGCTCGTCGATGCTCGCCTTGTTCGCTTGACGATGGATCAGGTTTCCCGATAGTCCGATCCGCCTGTGCGGGAACTGTGCCTGGTGCGGCAAGCAGGGCCAGCCGCACACGCTCGATGACCAACTGGCGTTCTCCCACCGGGACGGTCATCGTCATCGCATGGCCGCGGGGCCCGCTCGCGGGTTTCCTGCTGACAAGAAAGAAGTAGCCGGCGCCTTCAATACTGGCGGTCGTCGCGCGTCCACACCGCGCCGTCTTCGGCCTTCACCGGAAATCGCGCGACCGGCATGTACGCCGGAGCGCACAGCACGCGTCCATCGCGCACATCGAACCTGGCGCCGTGCAGCGCGCATTCGATCGTCGCCTCGTCGGCGTCGAAGCTGCCCGCGGACAATTCGAAATCTTCGTGGCTGCAGCGATCGTGCAGGGCGTAGTAGTCGCCGTCGTAGTTGAACACCATGATCGGCGTGTCGCCATCCCATGCGACCGCGCGTTCGCCCGGCGCCAGTTCGGACGTGGCGCAGACACGGATCCAGGGCTTCATCGGGAAGTCTGCAGGTGGACGTGCCGGCTCTTGCGAAGGATTCGCATCGTGGCTGTCGTCAAAGCTGCTTCTCCAGGATCTCGAAGCGAAGGTCGTCCCGCTTCGGAATCCCGAACCGCGCATCGCCATACGGGAATGGCTTGGTGACGCCGGTGCGGCGGTAGCCGCGACGTTCGTACCACGCGATCAACTCGGCGCGGATATCGATCACCGTCATTCGCATGCCTGGAAGTTTCCATTCGTCGCGCGCGATGCGCTCGGCCTCGGCGAGCATCGCCTTGCCGATGCCGGTATTCTGCAATCCCGGCTGCACCGAGAACATGCCGAAATAGCCGGCACCGTCTTCCACCGCGACATGCGCGCATGCAAGCAGGTCGCGGCCGCGTTCGGCCAGCAGGATGCGGCTTTGCGGACGCGCGATCTGGGCGAGGACATCGTCCGGACCAGTCCGGCGCCCGTCGAGGAAATCGGCTTCCGTGGTCCAGCCGGCGCGGCTGGCGTCGCCGCGATAAGCGGATTCCACGAGCGCCACGATCGCATCCGCATCGGTGGGGATCGCGGCGCGAAACATCGTCTGGATGGATGCGTTCATGCGCCGATGATAATGCCGCCGAGCCATCCTGTCGTGGCAGGCGCTCGCGCTCCATTGTGATGACTTGCGGTAATGTGCGCTTCAGCGCGGCATTGTCACGCTCGATCCGCAGCCGCAGCTGGTCCGCGTGCACCGCACCACCAAGCCGAAAAGGAAATCCCATGCAATACCCGATCGCGAAACCGCTGGCCATGGCGCTTGCGCTGTCCCTGCTCGGCAGTGCGGCGAACGCCGCATCCAGTCACTTCGACATGAGCGAGCTCGACGGCAAGACCAGCCCCTGTTCCGACCTGAATGCCTTCGTGAATTCGAAATGGGTGGCCGCGCATCCGATCCCGGCCGACCGTACCCGTTGGGGATCGTTCGACATGCTGCGCGAGGACAGCCTCAACGTGCAGCACAAGATCGTCGAGGCGGCGGCGAAGAACGCCGACAAGGTCGCGCCGGGATCCATCGAGCAGAAGATCGGTCGGCTCTACGCAGCTGGCATGGACGAGGCGGCGATCGACAAGGCAGGCTTCGACCCGATCAAGCCGGACCTGGAACGGATCGCGGGCCTGAAGGACGGCGCCGCGGTCGTGCGTTACGTCACCGACATGTACGCGCGTGGCGAAGGCGTGCTGTTCAGTTTCTACGGCAACGCCGACTTCAAGGATTCCAATAAACAGATCGCGTACGCGGGGCAGGGCGGCCTCGGCCTGCCGACGGCGGACTACTACAGCAAGCCCGATTACGCGGACATCCGCGCGGCCTATCTCGGGCACATCGCGAAGCTGCTGGAATTGACCGGCGTCGGCGCCGCCGATGCGAAGGCGCAGGCCGACCAGGTGCTCGCGTTCGAAACCCGCCTCGCGGCCGCGTCGCTGTTGCCGGTAGACCTGCGCAAGCCGGAAAACCGCTATCACTTCGTGAGCATCGCCGACGCGAACAAGACGACCCCGCATTTCGAGTGGGCGGCCTTCTTCAAGACGCAGGGCGCCGACGTGGGCGACGGATTCTCGCTTTCGCATCCGAAGTTCTTCGCGCAAGTCGATGCCATGCTCGGCGACGTGCCGATCGCGCAATGGCAGGCGTATTTCCGCTACCACGTCATCGAGGACGCATCCGCTTACCTGTCGAAGCCGTTCCAGCAGGAGGACTTCGCGTTCAACGCGCAGAAGCTCAACGGCCAGAAGGAGATCAAGGCGCGCTGGAAGCGTTCGCTCGACGGCGTCGAGGGAAGCATGGGCATGGCGCTGGGCCAGTTGTACGTCGCCGACCATTTTTCGCCAGCGGCCAAGCAGCGCGCCGAGGAACTGATCGCGAACCTGCGCGCGGCCTACAAGACACGGATCGAACACCTGGAATGGATGAGCGACACGACCAAGCAGAAGGCGCTCGAGAAGTGGGCGACGTTCGTGCCCAAGATCGGCTATCCGGACAAGTGGCGCGACTGGAGCGGGCTGGAGATCGTGCCCGGCCACTACTATGAAAACCTGCTCGCGGCCGGCAAGTTCAACTACGACTACAGCGTGAGCAAGATCGGCAAGCCGGTCGACCGCGCCGAGTGGGGAATGACCCCGCAGACGGTCAACGCGTACTACAGCGCGCAGAAGAACGAGATCGTGTTCCCGGCCGCCATCCTGCAGCCGCCGTTCTTCGACGCGAACGCGGACGACGCGCTCAACTACGGCGGGATCGGCGCCGTTATCGGCCACGAGATGGGCCACGGCTACGACGACCAGGGCAGCAAGTTCGACGCGCAGGGCAACAACGTCAATTGGTGGACCGACGCCGATCGCAAGGCGTTCGAGGAACGCACCGCGAAGCTCGCAGCGCAGTTCGACGGCTACGAACCCTTGCCAGGCAAGCACGTCAACGGCGCGTTGACCATGGGCGAGAACATCGGCGATCTCGGCGGCATCAACGCGTCCTGGACCGCGTTGCAGATGGCGCTGTCGAAGAACCCGTCCGAAGCAAACGCGAAAATCGACGGTTACACCGAAAACCAGCGCTTCTTCCTGAACTGGGCGCGGGTGTGGCGCGGCAACATCCTTCCCGAGGCTCAGCTGACTTTGCTCAACACGGATCCACATGCGCCCGCGCGATTCCGCGCGATCGGCGCGCCATCGAACATGCCGGAATTCGCGCAGGCGTTCTCGTGCAAGGCCGGCGATGCGATGGTGCGCGACGGCGAGCAGCGCGTGCGGATCTGGTAACCGGTCGCTGCGATGCGGCCCGTGCGAAACCCGCGCGTGCCGCGGGCCGGCATCGCTTCACATCAGGAGCTTGCGCGCCTTGAGCAATGCCGCGACGAACGCCTCGATCTCGGCGTGCGTGTTGTAGAACGCGAGCGATGCGCGACAGGTCGCGGCGACGCCGTAGAACTGCATCAACGGATGCGCGCAATGATGGCCCGAGCGCACCGCGACGCCTTCGAGGTCGAGCAGGGTGGCGAGGTCGTGCGCATGCGCGCCTTCGAGCAGGAAAGAGATCACCGCGGCCTTGTCGGGCGCATTGCCGATGATGCGCAGGCCGTCGATCTTCGCTATCTCTTCGGTTGCGTGCGCGAGCAGTTCCTGTTCGCGCGCTTCGACGTTCGCCATGCCGATGGTATCGAGGTAATCGACCGCAGCGCCCAAGCCGATGAAGCCCGCGATGTTCGGCGTGCCCGCTTCGAACTTGTGCGGCGGATCGTTGAACACGGTTCCCTCGAATCGGACTTCGCGGATCATCTCGCCGCCGCCGAAGAACGGCGGCATCGCCGCGAGGTGTTCGCGCCGTGCCCACAGGCCGCCGGTGCCGGTCGGGCCGCACATCTTGTGTCCCGTGAACGCGTAGAAATCGCAGCCGATCGAAGCGATGTCCACCGCGCGATGCGGCAATGCCTGCGAGCCGTCGATGACGGTGACGATGCCGCGTCGTCGCGCTTCGCGGCAGATCTCGCGCACCGGATTGATCGTGCCGAGCACGTTCGACACGTGGGTGACGCCGAGCAGCTTCACATCGGGCGTCATCGCCTTTTGCAGCGCGTCCAGGTCGAGCACGCCGTCGGGCGTGATTTCGGCGACCTTGATCGTCGCGCCGGTGCGCTCGGCGATGAGCTGCCACGGCACGATGTTGGCGTGGTGTTCCATCCGCGTGAGCAGGATCGCATCGCCGGCTTGCAAGCGCGGCAACGACCACGAGTAAGCGACCAGGTTCATCGCCATCGTGGTGCCGCTGGTGAACACGAGTTCGTTGCGATGCACGTTCAGGTGCCGCGCGAGCTTGTCGCGCGCCGCTTCGTATGCCGTCGTCGCCTGTTCGCCGAGCGTGTGCACCGCGCGCGAGACGTTCGCGTTGTACTCGCGGTAATAGCGATCGACGGCGGCGATCACGCATTCGGGTTTCTGTCCGGTGTTCGCCGAATCGAGGTACACCAGCGGCTTGCCATGCACTTCGCGCGTGAGGATCGGGAAGTCGGAACGCACGCGCGCCCAGTCGATCGTTGTGTCGACGCCAGCCTTGTTCATGCGACTGCCAGCCGGACGAGCGCGCCATCGAGCTGCGTGCCCAATGTTGCGATCAAGGCAGCATCGTCAAGAATCGACAGTGTTTCGTGGCAGAACGCAGCGGTCAGCAACCGGCGCGCTTCCGCCGCCGGCAATCCGCGCGAGCGCAGGTAGAACATGGCGGTCTCGTCGAGGCGGCCGACGGTCGCGCCATGCGCGGCCTTGACCTCGTCGGCGTGGATTTCGAGCACCGGCTGCGCGTCGATCTCGGCGCCTTCGGACAGCAGCAGGTTCTTGTTCGACAGCCGCGCGTCGCTGCCATCGGCGCCGGCGCGAATCGTGATGCCGCCATGGAACACCGTGCGCCCGCGACCGGTAGCGAGGCCACGCCACACCAGGTCGCAGGACGTATCGCGCGCGATGTGTTCGATGCCGAGGCGGGTATCGAGGTGGCGCTTGCCATCGGCGAGCAACACGCCGTTCGCCGCGAGCCGGGCGCCTTCGCCTTCGAGTCGCACGTTCAATTCATGGCGCGACAACCCCGAGCCGAGTTCGAGGTCGATGCGCCGGTAGTGCGCATCGCGTGCGAGCACGGCATCGGTGCGCGCGATCAGCGTTCCGCGGACGGCGTCGTCCTGGATGCGCGCATGCTCCAGTTGCGAGCCCGCCGCGAGGTGGACATGGATCAATGCATTGCCGAAGTGGGCATGGTCGCCGCAGGCCAAGTGATGTTCGACGACGGAGAGTGCTGCGCCACGCCTCAGTTCGACAAGGCTGCGCGCGTGCCAGGCGATGTCGGCTTCGGCTGGCGCGGCGATGAAGACGAGGTGGACGGGTTCCGCGAGGCGGACGTCCTCGTCGACGCTGAGCAGCGCGCCATCGGACGCGAGCGCGGCGTTGAGCTTGGCGAAGGTTTCATCGGCACGGCTGAAATGGCGCGCGAGGAAGCTGGTTTCGCGTGCGCCGCCATCCGCGAGTGCGCGCGACAGCGGGCGCAACGCGACGCCTTCTGGAAGTGCGGCGATGTCCGACAGGGATGCATCGAAACGTCCGTTCACGAAAACAATGCGTGGCGCGTGAACGTCGGCGAGCATTGCCGCATCGACGGGCGCGAGCACGGACGCCGAGGCAGCGAACGAGCGTCGTTCGAGCGCGCGCAGCGATGTGTATTTCCAGCGTTCTGCGCGCGTGGTCGGCAGGCCATCGGCGAGCGCGGCCGCGAATGCGTCGCTGCGCGCTTCGTCCGGCTGGGGCGCCAGCGCATCGAAGCCTTCCTTCAAGGAGTCGAGCAGGGCGCTCATTGAGATGCTGCGTCGCGGCCCGTCGGCGTAGCCGCCGGGCGTTCGTCGACGCGCAGACCAGTGGTCTGCAAGCGCGCCTCTTCACCCGGTGCGACCCGGTCCTTGAGCCATGCATAACCGTGCGCTTCAAGCTCGAGCGCGAGTTCCGGTCCGCCGGATTCGACGATGCGGCCGTCGGCGAGGACATGCACGACGTCGGGCTTGATGTAGTCGAGCAGGCGCTGGTAATGGGTGATGACCACGAACGCGCGGTCCGGCGAGCGCATCAGGTTCACACCCTCGGCGACGAGCTTGAGCGCGTCGATGTCGAGGCCGGAATCGGTTTCGTCGAGGATCGCGAGTTTTGGTTCGAGTACGGCGAGCTGGAAGATCTCGTTGCGCTTCTTCTCGCCGCCCGAGAACCCTTCGTTGACCGCGCGGTTGAGCAGGTCGTCCTTGATGTGCAGCACCTGCAGCTTCTCGCGCACGCGTTTGAGGAACTGCATCGAGTCGAGCTCGGGTTCGCCGCGGCGCTTGCGTTGCGCGTTGAGCGCCGCGCGCAGGAAATAGGTGTTGTTCACCCCCGGGATCTCGACCGGATACTGGAACGCGAGGAACACTCCGAGCGCAGCGCGCTCCTCGGGATCGAGGTCGAGCAGGTTCGTTCCATCCAGCGTTGCCGAGCCTTCAGTGACTTCGTAGCCATCGCGACCGGCGAGCACGTAGCCGAGCGTGGACTTGCCGGCGCCGTTCGGCCCCATGATCGCGTGCACTTCGCCCGCTTGCACTTCGAGCGAAAGGCCCTTGAGGATGTCCTTGCCGGCGACGCGGGCGTGGAGGTTGTCGATCTTCAGCATGTTCCAGCTTCCTGTGCGATGCGATGGTCTTGCAGGCGATAGACGACTTCGCCTTTCGGCGTGAGTTCGCCGCGTTGCCAGCCTTGTTGCCGGTAGAACGCGTCGGCGCGGGTGCCCACGGAGGTGCCTAGGTGGATTTCCTGTACGCCCTGCCCGAAAAGCCAGTCGGTCGCGATGCGCAGCAGGCGCTTGCCATGTCCGCGTCCTTCCGCCTCCGGATCGACGAACAGCGCCCAGATATCGGCTTCCGCAATGCGCGCGGCCGAAAAGCCGACGATCCTTCCACCGGCTTCGCTCACCCAGGTGTTGCCGGCACAGTTTCCAGCCAGGCAGCTCGACCACACTTCGTGCGTGAGCCAGCTCGGATCGGACAAACGGTTCTCGCGTACCCCGATGCGGATGGCGTGCATGGCGGGGATGTCGTCGGTGGTTGCTTCTCGGATGTGGGTGTTGGTGATGTGCATGATCGTTTGCTTGTCGATTCCGTCGGGGCAGATCCGTTTCGTTGTGTTTCCGGGCGAGAAACCGTGCATGGGGTTTGGCGCCGGCCCGGCCATCCGTGGCCGGGCGTTCGCAGGCGCGAGATACGCTTCAACGCATCTCGCGAAAGCTCCTGCTCACCCAACCGCCCCTTCCAGGGACACTTCGAGGAGCTTCTTCGCCTCCACCGCAAACTCCATCGGCAATTCCCGGAACACCTCGCGGCAGAACCCGTCGACGATCAGCGACACCGCGTCTTCCTCACTGATGCCGCGCGAGCGGCAGTAGAACAACTGGTCGTCGGAGATCTTGGACGTGGTCGCTTCGTGCTCGACGGTCGCGGTCGGGTGCTTGACCTCGATGTACGGGAACGTGTGTGCGCCGCATTTCTTGCCGATCAGTAGCGAGTCGCAGCGGGTGTGGTTGCGCGCGCCCTCGGCGGTCGTTTCCATGCGCACGAGGCCGCGATAGGTGTTCTGGCCGCGGCCGGCGCTGATGCCCTTGCTGACGATCTTGGACTTCGTGCGCTTGCCGATGTGGATCATCTTGGTGCCGGTGTCGGCCTGCTGGCGGTGGTGGGTGAGCGCCACCGAATAGAACTCGCCAACCGAGTCGTCGCCGAACAGCACGCAGCTCGGGTACTTCCAGGTGATCGCCGAACCGGTCTCGACCTGGGTCCAGCTGATCTTGCTGCGTTTTCCACGACACGCGCCGCGCTTGGTCACGAAGTTGTAGATGCCGCCGACGCCGTTCTCGTCGCCGGGGTACCAATTCTGCACGGTCGAATACTTGATCTGCGCATCGTCGAGGGCGACGAGTTCGACGACTGCCGCGTGCAGCTGGTTCTCGTCGCGCATCGGCGCAGTGCAGCCTTCGAGGTAGCTTACGTGGCCGCGTTCCTCGCAGACGATCAGGGTGCGTTCGAACTGGCCGGTATCGCGCGCGTTGATGCGGAAGTAGGTCGACAGTTCCATCGGGCAGCGCACGCCAGCCGGGATGAAGGCGAAGCTGCCGTCGGAGAACACCGCGGAATTCAGCGCGGCGAAATAGTTGTCGCCGGGCGGCACGACGCTGCCGAGGTATTTGCGCACGAGGTCGGGATGCTCGCGCACCGCATCGGAGAACGAGCAGAAGATCACGCCTTTCTCGGCGAGCTCCTTGCGGAACGTGGTCCCGACCGACACCGAATCGAACACCACATCGACCGCGACGCCGGCCAGTCGCGCGCGTTCGTGCAGCGGCACGCCGAGCTTCTCGTAGGTTTCCAGCAGCTTCGGGTCGACCTCGTCGAGCGACGCGTACTGCTTTTTCGGCGCGGCGTAGTAGCTGATCGCCTGGAAATCGATCGGCGCGATGTCGAGCTTGGCCCAGTGCGGCGGCGTCATCGTCAGCCAATGCCGGTACGCCTTGAGCCGCCATTCGGTGAGCCACTCGGGCTCGTCCTTGCGCGCCGAGATCGCGCGCACGACGTCTTCGCTGAGTCCGGGCGGCAGCGTGTCCGATGCGATGTCGGTGATGAAGCCGGCGGTATAGCGCCGATCCAGCTGCCTCTCGATCTCTTTGCGTTCGGTGGCCATGGGTCATGTCCTTTTGCGATCTTCCATGATCGCGAATCAGAGCGGCCGTCCTGGCCGCACTTTCAAATTCAGGCGCTCACACGCAACGGGATGGATTTGCGAACCCTCGGCATGCGGGTAGCCGGTGCGAGCATCTGCGCGAGGGTGACTTCGCGCAGCGCATCGGCGACGACGTCGTTGATGCGCCGCCAGTTCGCGCGCACGCCGCAATGGTCCTGGATGCCGCAGGCGCTGTCGTGCAGGCTGCACTCGGTCATGCCGAGCGGACCCTCGATCGCCTCGACGATCGCGATCAGGCTGATCGTGTCGGCCGCGCGTGCGAGCCGGTAGCCGCCGGCTTGGCCGCGGAAGCTCGCGACGAGTCCTGCCTGTGCGAGCGACTTGAGCAGCTTGCTGACTGTCGGCGCTTCCAGGTGGGCGCGCTCGGCGAGTTCCGCCGCGCTGTGGACACGCTCGGGCGCGCTGGCCAGCACGGTCAGCACGAGGCTGGCGTAGTCGGTGAGTTTGGTGACGCGGAGCATGCGGCGGGCCGGTCGGAGAGGGTGCTTGAATCCGTACCGAAATTGTACGCTTTAAGCATCCGGCGCTCAAACCGGCCATATCCGCTTGCCGCCACGCGCCGATGGGACTTGCGCTGCGGCCGCCTGCGGGGACAATGGCGTCCCCAACGCATGGACCACCCATGGCCCGCAAGATCAACGTGCGCCGCTCCGCGATCCACGGCAACGGCGTGTTCGCCGCGACCGACATCCCCGCCGACACGCGGCTGATCGAATACAAGGGCAGGGTGATGACGCACCGCCAGGCGGACAACCTGTACGACGGCAGCAGCGAAACCGGCCATACCTTCCTGTTCACGCTCAATGACAAGTACATCGTCGACGCGAACGTGGATGGCAGCGACGCGCGCTGGATCAACCATGGTTGCGATCCGAATTGCACCGCAGTCCTGGAAGAGGACGAGAAGGGGCGCCGCAGCAAGGACCGTGTCTTCATCGAGAGCAGGCGCGGCATCAAGGCCGGCGAGGAGCTGACCTACAACTACGGCATCGTGCTCGAGGAGCGCCAGACCCCGCGCCTGAAGGCGATCTGGGCCTGCCGCTGCGGCTCGCCGAAATGCACCGGGACGATGCTGCAGCCCAAGCGCAAGCGCTGACCGGGCGGCTTCGTCGCCAGCGATGCCGGCTACGAAGGCATGGTTGGCATGACTTCCGGCAGTCTCGCGCAGCCTTAAACAACTCTACGCTGCGGGATTCCCGATGCCTGCGGATGCCGGACATGCGTGTCTTGTTGCTGCCGCTGCTGTTCGTCACCGCCAACGCGGTGTTCGCCAATGCCGCGGCGGTGCAGGTCGACGGCCACATCGATCCGTCCGAATGGGCCGGCGCGCAGCACATCACCGATTTCCGGCTGACCCAGCCGCTTTCGCGCGCCCCGACTCCGTATCCGACCGAAGCCTGGGTGCTGGCGACGCCCGAAGGGCTCGCGTTCGCGTTCCGCAACACGCAGCCTGCGAATGTTCCGCGCACGCGCCAGAGCACGGCGCGCGATGCCGACGCGCCGACCGACCGGGTCAATGTCTACGTGGACTTCGATGGCGACGGCCACGTCGGCTACAACTTCATGGTGCGCCTGTCGGACAGCATCCAGGACGAGACCATCACCAACGAGAACCAGTTCAACACCGACTGGGACGGCAACTGGAAGCATGCCGTCAGCGAGGACGGCGATACCTGGTCGGTCGAGATCCTGATCCCGTGGTACATCGCACCGATGAAGGACGGGCACGACGGCAAGCGCACGATCGGGGTGCAACTCGACCGCGTGGTCGGCGCGACCGGAGAGCGGATGGGCTGGCCGGCGATCTTCGGCGGGGAACCGCGCTTCCTCAGCGCATTCACCAAGGTCGAGGTGCCCGCGTACAGCCAGGCGCTGATAGCGGTCACGCCGTATGCGTCGGTGCTGTACGACAATGTGCGCGGCAAGGCGAGCTTCGACACTGGAGGCGACATCTTCTGGAAGCCCAATGGCAAGTTCCAGCTCAGCGGGACGCTCAATCCGGATTTCGGCCAGGTCGAAAGCGATCAGCTCGTCGTCAATTTCAGCGCCGTCGAGAGCTTCTTCAGCGACAAGCGGCCGTTCTTCACCGAGAACCAGAGTTTCTTCGACGTGCCGTTCGGTTCGCTCGGCAATGCCAACCGGCTGATCTATACGCGTCGTGTCGGCGGTGCGGCCGATGACGGTTCCGGCGCCGGTGACGTGACGGCGGCGGTGAAGGCCAATGGCAGCCTCGGCGGATTCAACTACGGATTGTTCGCCGCGACCGAAGCGGATGCGGCCGGTCGCGATTTCTTCGCGTTGCGCGGCACCCGCGATTTCGCCACGCAAGGCATCGGCGCGATGATCACCAAGGTGGATCGCCCGTTCCTCGATCGCCAGGCGACCGTGTACGAAGTCGATCATCGCTGGACGCCGAACGCGGAATTGGGCGTGCATACGGCCTTCGTGGAATCGAGCATCGATCAGGCCGGTCGCAGAACGGTCGCGAGCGGCGGACAGATCCGCATCGACTACGACATGGGCCACGGCTGGCGCCAGCAGTTCTACGGCGAGCACCTTGGTCGCGACCTGCAGTTGAACGATTTTGGTTACCTCCAGCGCAACAACTACAACTACGCGCGCTACGACATCGGCCGCCGCTTCACCGACCTGCCGAAGGAATCGCTCTACAACTCGCACGACTGGCACGTCGCAGTGTCGCGCCGGGTGAACGACGATGGCCTGAAGCTGGCCGATGCATGGTCGGTCAGCCGCTCGAGCGACACCCGCGACGGCGGCAACGAATACCTCTCGTTCAACGGCCTGACGCCGGGTCGCGACGACCTGATCACCCGCGGCAACGGCGCGATCGTTGTGCCGGCCAAGCTGTACGGTTACTACGAACGTTTCTGGCCGCGCAAGGGTAAATGGTCGTTTTACGGGAATGTGAATTACGCTGCCGAAGGCCTCGGTGGCCCAACGCATGGCGCCATCGAGTTCGACCTCAACCCGACCTATTTCGTCAACGACGACCTCAGCTTCTATGCCGAGTTGAATGCCACCCACAACCCGGACTGGCTGCTGTGGCAGGGTGGCAACCTGCTCGGCAGTTTCAAGGCGGACACCCTGCAGTTGAACGGCGGCATGCAGTGGACGATCAGCGCGAAACAGGAACTGCGGATCAAGCTGGAAACCATTGCCTTGAATGCGCGCGCGCGCCAGGCCTGGCGCGTGGCAGCGGACGGCACGCCAGTGGCGAGCAACGACGCGGTGCCCGATTTCAGCCTGCGCAACCTCGGCTTCCAGATCCGCTACCGCTACGAACTCGCGCCGTTGTCGAACCTGTACATCGCCTACGTGCGCGGCGGATTCGGCTTCGACGAGTTCGGGCAGGACGTCGGCGGCCTGCTCGGGGACGCGTTCAAGCTGCGCGATACCGAGCAGTTGCTGGTCAAGCTGAGCTATCGATTCGAGATCTGAGCGGGTCGTCGGATCGGGCCTGCCCGGTTCCCGCCGCGATACGCCAGGACGCCCGAGCCCGATCCGCTGGCGATTCCGTTGCGGCCCGCGTCCCCCAGGAGCTTTCGGGATCAGGCCGGAATACTGTCGCGAATCAGTCGCGCAGAGGCTGGATGTGCGCCTGGCCCTTCTTGACGATCACCGTGTCCTGATCGTGCAGTTCGCCATAGTTGTTGCCGTTGACCGACACCCGCTCGAGCTGGATGACCACCACGCTGTCCTTGCAAGGCGCGAAGCGCTGGCCGCCGCCGGGAAGCTGCTCGACCCTGGGCATGCCCCACAAAACGCAGCCCTCGACGATCACATGATGCCGCCCCAGCTCCGCGCTGACCCGTCCGGTGAACGGGTTGTTGGATTCGCTGCACGCGGCCAGGCAGAGGCAGGCAAGCGCGATGAACCATGGACGAAGCGTCATGTCGATCTCCTGTGCCACTGCGAAGAACACACGCCAACATGCGCATGATGCTGCGATGGTAGTGCAGTTGCGGGATTCCCGCGGGTCTCAGGGGCGCTGCTATTGGTCGTCCAGGCCGGGGAAGCTCAGGCTCATGTCGGCAACCGTGGCTTTCATTTTTGCGAGCGACGGCAGGTCGCTGCGGAAGCTGCCATCGCCGATCGGCAATTTCGACATCGACATGCCCTTGGGCTGATCGCCGGGGGCGAGTGCCACGCGCAGGATCATGCCGCCCTTCGTGGGCGCGAGCTTGCCGCTGAGCCAGTCGGTCACCGTGCCGCCGTAGTCCCAGTCGAATCCGGAGAACACGAACGGCCCACCATTGATCCTGACGAGTTCGGCCATCGACGTGCCGATGCGGATGCCCTGCGCACTGTGCCACTGCGACCCCTCGTCCATGATCCGCACCATGCTCAGTCCGGTCAGCGTCTTCCCGTTCTGGAAATAGACGTAGGCGCGGTGCTTCGGATCGTCCGGGAACAGGATCACGCCTGGTGAAGTCTCTCCCTCCCCGCCGGGAACTTCGCCTTGCTTGACGTTGGCGGCACCATAGATCCGGCGCAGGCCGTCGGGCTCGGTGTCGGCGGTGATCGGACCGGGCAGGGCGAACAGGTCCCTGAGCAGCGCCGGATCGGGATCGGCATCGTGGGCGACGCCGGCGAGCGATGCCGAGGGAGCGTCCGAGCCGTCATCTCCGGGCGATGGCGCCGTCTGCGCGTTCGCGGGCATTGCGATGCCGGACGAAGTGGCCGGTGCTGCGGCGGAAGCGGCAACGGCCGGCGGTTCCGCGGCATCGCCTGCAGCAGCGGTAGCCGCTGCCGCGGACGACGGCGCGCCGTGGGTGGGGTTGCGTTCGCAAGCGGCCAGCACGCAGGTTGCGACGAGGCAGCAAAGCAATGTGCGTGGAAGCATGCGCCGGGATTCGCTCAGTTGGTTTTCGGCCGTGGGTTGAGCAACGCCGCGAGCACGCCGAGCAGCAGCATCTGCACGAGCGCGAACCCTTCCTGTTTCGCCACGAGCATGCCCGGCAACGGCTCGACCGCGTAATAGATCAGGAACATCGGGATCGTGCTGACCAGCGCGACTGCGAATCCGCAACGCAGGCCCTGGCCGATCGCAGATTTCGCGGGGGTATAACCCTGCCGGTAGATCCAGGTGATGCCGAAGCCGTACGCGACGTCCGCGAGCAGCATCCATTGCATGAAGTTGTTCGAGTCCTCGGGTGTGCGCATGACCTTCGGGGTCAGCAAGGCGTAGTCGCCCGCGAGCAACAGTCCGTGGATGACGAAGCCGAGCAGGGCAGCAGCGATCGTCATCGCCACCCCGGAAATCCAGAAGCGCTTGTCCATGGCCAACTCCAGTCTGGGTTGCCGGCAACCCTAACATTCGGGCGGCCGTCCTGCAGTGGGACGGTCGTCAACAGTTTTCGTAGATGGATTCGCCATGCGCACCGATGCGCCGACAGGCTTTCGCATCCTTGATGATCGGCGCCGAGAACTGCGAGCTTCGATACAGGCGCTGGGCGCGCGCATCGCGTTCGAACTGTTCGCTTGCGGCGGCCTTCTGCCAGACCATCGCATTGCCGCGGCCCCCGATCGTCCGTACGGCGACGCGTTGTTGGGCGTGCGCGGCGGGAGGCGCGTCGCGACGATCGTCCTTGCGTTGTTTCTTGCCGGACGACGCCTGCCGGCCCTTGCGCGCGTGCGTACCGCCTTGCATCGCTGCGCCGGCCGGTGCGGCGGCCGATGGCTGGGGCGGCCGGCTCACCGGCAACGTGGTCGAACTCGCGCGGTACGCGTGCGGATGTCCGCCGGCCAGCGCGCCATGCGATGCGAACGCAAGCATGAGGATGCATGCCGGCAACCAGATCCCGATGCGTTCCATGATGTCCACCCACGACTGCAAACCGTTGGGTCCAGTCTCGCGGGCGCAGCGCCCTGGAGCCATCGGGCGATCGCGCGATGCGTGGTCGGAAAACTCCTACCTGGCGCCGGCCCCCATGTGCGCGTCCGGTCGGCGCGGATCAGTCCGGCAGGTGGTGGAACACGCCGCTGCGTTCGATGTCCGCGGTTGCTGCGACGACGGGTTCACGTGGCCCCAGCGCGAACGGGATCGCGGCGGGCGCGATCAGCCACAACGCGACCTCGCCGACGCCTTCGCAGTTCTCGCGATGGCCCTGCAGGATGCCGGTATCGAGGCCGGCGGCAGCGCGCGCGGCCTCGGTGATCAGCACGTATTCGCGCGACGGCACGTGGTTCTTCATCAGCCGATGCACGAGGATGACTTCCTCGCCGGCAAGTTCCTCGAATTGGCGAACCCGCTTGATCGCGAACTCGCCGTAGTGCACGAACGCCTTCAGCGCCAGGTGGTCGATCCGCGTGCAGGCATCGCAGTTGCAATGCGCGCGTTGCTCGCGCTGCAGCGCCAGCCGGCTGCTGAAAGCCGGGAAGAAGGCCTTCACCTGCGCGAACACGTCCTGCGCCGCCGCGATGTCGTCCGGCGCGGATTCGCCGTAGAGCAGGGCAGCGTCGCCCTCGAGCTTGTTCAACGTCAGCGGATGCTGCGCCTGGTCAATGACAGCCTCGATCAGGTCGGTGATGATCTGCTCGGCATGCAGCAGGCTCACCGTGCGGTTGGTGATGAACGATGTGTAGCCGCTGATGTCGACGATGACGAGGAAGGCATTCGTGAGGCGCATGGGATTCCTGGATGCAGTGGGTTCGGATGGACCAGCTTCGCTGTCGACAGCAGCTGCGCTCCACCCCGGGCTACTTCAATCCTCTTCGTGCCTCGGCTTGTATGCCTCCATGAGCTGTTTCTGCACGTTGCCGGGCACCGGTTCGTAGTGGCTGAAGTCGAGGCTGTAGCGACCACGGCCCGCGGTGAGGCCCTTGAGTTCGGCGGCGTAGCCCTCGAGCTCGGATAGCGGCACCTGCGCCTTGATCAGGATCTCGTCGCCAAGGCCCGCGTCGGTACCATTGATGCG
>JBBQHA010000007.1:0-55395 GCA_038323475.1 Lysobacterales bacterium | reverse complement strand
GCACAGTTCGGCCATCGCTACGCAACGCATCAAGGCACGCGAGACCGCACGCAAGAGTGACAAGCTACCGCTACCGGAGAACCTGGACTGATCGGAATCGCGCCTGATGGTCACCTTCGCCGATCGCCAGGCGCTCTTCCATCATCCACTCAGCAAAGCAACCCAAACGACAACAAAGCTACACTCATCCACACACGCTGGAGCAAACCACAGCGTCCCGTCCCGGTTCACTTTTCAATCGGCAGAGCGGTTCAATATTCAGTCGGCGCCGACACTTTTACCCGACCGCAGCCGCCAGCATCGCCTCGCAGTCATCGTCGATCTTCAGCGTCGCGATGTCGTCCGCGCGGGTCATGCCGCGGGTCAGGATCGCCAGCGGCAACCCGGCTCCACGCGCCATGCGTGCGAAGCGGAATCCCGAATACACCATCAACGACGAACCCACGACTAGCATCGCGTCGGCGCTGTCGAGCGCGGTGCGGGCAGCGTCGTAACGATCGCGCGGAACGTTCTCGCCGAAGAAGACGACGTCGGGTTTCAGCATGCCGCCGCAATCGGGGCAGGACGGCGGGCGGAAATCGCGCAGGTCGATGTCTTCGAGGTCGGCGTCGCCGTCGGGTGCGGTGGTCGCGCGGTGGTTCGTCCACTCGGGATGGGTATCTGCGAGCTGCAGCTGGATGGTCGATCGCGCGATGCGCCCGGCACATGCCATGCACACGACAGCATCGATGCGACCGTGCAGATCAACGACCGCCTGCTGTCCGGCGCGTGCGTGCAGGCCGTCCACGTTCTGGGTGACGAGGGTGGTGAGGCGGCCGCGCGCTTCCATCGCCACCAGCGCGGCATGGCCGCGATTGGGCATCGCGCGCTCCACCATCGGCCAGCCGACGAAGCTGCGCGCCCAGTAGCGTGCCCGCATGGCGGGATCGCTGACGAAGGCCTGGTAGGTGATCGGCGCGCGCCGCTTCCACTGGCCATCGGCGCCGCGATAGTCCGGTATCCCGGAGTTGGTGCTGATGCCGGCGCCGGTCAGCACGAAGATGCGCCGATGCGAAGCCAGCCAGTCGCCCAGAACGGACGCGGGGTTCTCGCAGGCGACGGCGGTGGGCGTGGACATGCCTGCATGCTGGAGTGGAAGGGGATGCGGTGCAATCGATCGCGGCATGGCCCCGCGCAGGAATTCGCAAAGCGGACTTCGTGGCCTGCCTCGTTTTCCAGGCAACATCCTGGAGAGCGCCCCTCATCCGCCTGCGGCACCTTCTCCCCGCACGCGGGGCGAAGCCGGCCGTTATCCTTTCCTTCTCCCGCGCGCGGGGAGAAGGCGCCGACTGCGAGGCAGGATGCCGAATCGAACGGCGAAGCCGGCCCGAAGGGCACGCCGCAGGAGCGGCGTGTAAGGCGGATGAGGGGCAGCAGGAAATCTCCTGCATCTCTTTCTCAACGCCCTGCTGCGGGTGACAACGGGATGCCGGACGGCTCGGACTCCAGAACAGCATCGCCGGCATTCGGTCGCGCATCTGCTCCTTTCCATTTCCACAACACCGCGATCAGCAGCACGTCGACGACCACCGCGAAGATGCTCGCTTCCGGCCCGAAGCGGCCGCCGGTCACCCACTCGGGCCGGTCCAGCAGCAGTGGGTGGAACCAGCCGGGCTGCGCGAACCCGCTCACTCCGAACCCCAGCAGGTGGCCTTGCGCCCAGTTCCAGCCGAGGTGGATGCCGATCGGCATCGCCAGGCTGCGCGTGCGCAGGTAGGCCAGGCCGAGCAGCACCGCGCCGAGGAACAACTCGACGCTCGCCCACGCCATGGTGGCGCCGTGCATGTCCGGGTTGCCCCAGTGGCCGGCGGCGAACAGCAGGCCCAACGCGATCTGCGCGATCCACGGACCCGCACCCGCCACCAGCCGCTGGAACACGAAACCGCGGAACAGCGTCTCCTCGAACAGGGCGACGAACAGGAACATGTAAGCGCCATAGGCCATCGTCGCCAGGCTGCGCGCGGGGTCCAGCGCCAAACGCACGCCACCGACCGCCCAGATCATCGCCACCGCGAGCAACAGGGTCGCAATGCCGAAGAAGGTGCCGACGCCAAGCTCGCGTGCCCAGCGCGCGTCCAGCACGAAGCCGACGCTCGACAGCCGTTCCTTGCGCAGGCGCACGCAGATCCAGGTCACCGCCAGCAGGAAGCCGAGGCGCAGCGGTTCGAGCCAGTCCTTCGGCACGCCCAGTCCTTGCAGCGCGTGGCTGGCCGGCGTGTAGACGAACCGGCTCGCCACCATCAGTGCGATGAAGACCAGGATCCACCAGCCATTGCGCAGGCGTTCGTTCGAATCGAAGAAGATGTTTTTCACGTTGGCTCGGGGCGTAGTGGCTGGGGATGGATGCGGTCGCGGCTTCCGCCGGTGGATGCCGGCATGCAGGATGCGCATTTATCTTGACATCAAGATACTCGGTGTCAACATACCAATGGTCATGCCCGGACCGGAACCCTCATGCCGAAGAAGACCGAAGACCAGCCCCGCAACGCCGACAGGATCGACCGCCTGCTGGCCGAATGGCAGGCCGAGCGGCCGGAACTCGACGCGGCCGCGATGGCGGTCGTCGGCCGTCTGTTGAGCATCGGCCGCCAGCTCGAGGGACGCGCCAACGCCGCACTCAGGCCGCTCGGCCTGCACTACACGGACCTCGACGTGCTGGCGACCTTGCGCCGGAAAGGGCGGCCGTACCGGCGCACGCCGACCGAGTTGCGCGACGCGGTCGTCATCACCTCGGGCGCGATGACCGCGTGCCTCGATCGGCTGGAAGGCAACGGCCTGATCGCACGTGTGGCCGATCCGAACGATCGCCGGTCCAGCGCCGCAGAACTGACGACCGCAGGCCGCAAGCTGATCGACAAGGCGATCGCGGTGCGCTTCGCGGAAGCCGCGGACGCGCTCGCGAGCCTTTCCGGCGGCGAACGCACGCGGCTCGCGGTCCTGCTGAAGAAACTCGGGTGTGGATTGGAGGGCTGAGGAGGAGCTCGAAACGGGGGCGGAGACGAACCCGGGGCTCGGGAGGCTGTTGGTTCGGGTGAAATTCGTGGCTCGTTCCGATGCCTCGGGACCCGATTCCCTGTTCTTTGTCATCCCGAGAGCAGCGAGGGATCTCGAATCTGCGGTGCTGTCGCGTAACAGATCCCTCGCGATGCTCGGGATGACAAGAGTGGGAATCAAGGATGACAAGAGTGGGATTCAAGGACGACAAGAGTGGGAAACAAGGACGACAAGAGTGGGAATCAAGCCGGACGCCCAGCATCGCGCTGGGAACCGCTCGTGCTGAGAAGTGCTCGTGCCGGGAAGCCCTCGTGCTGAGAAGTGCCCGTGCCGGGAAGCCCTCGTGCTGAGAAGTGTGCGCGCGGAGAATTGCCCGTCTCGTTCTTGTCATCCCGAGCATCGCGAGGGATCTCGAAGTTGCCGTGCTGTCGCGTAACAGATCCCTCGCGATGCTCGGGATGACAATCGTGGGAATCAAGCCGGACGCTCAGCTCTGCTGTTGCGAAGCCGTCCTTCGCGGAGCCCGGCCCGCGTCTCTGCTACTGTTCTGCGCAATCGTCAGGATCCAGCCATGCGTGCGTTCGTTGCGATCCTCAGCGTTTTTGGCGTGCTGCTGTTCGGCTCGGCATTCGTCGCGTCATACGTGAACCCGCCGTACGTTGAGTCGATCGGGCGCGAGGTCGTGCGCATCGAGGTCGAGCGGCGTGTCAACGAGAAGCTCGAAACCCTGGACGACAGCAGGCTCGGCAAGCTCGCCGCGCGCCTCTCCGGCCGCAACGCGGCGGAGATCGACGTCATCAGGCAGCAACTCGTCGCCGGCGTGCCCGCGAAGATCGCGGCCGTGGTCGCGCAAATGCGCGACCCGAACTGCCCCTGCCGGACATTCATCGAGTCCGCGATCACCGAAGGCTTCCGCGACAGGCTCTCGCTGCTCGCGCGAATGAACACGCGGCTGACTCACCTCATCCGCACCCGCTACATGGAAGCGGTCGCATCGCTGATGCGCGAGTTCCGCATCTTCACCGGCGCCAACGCGTTGGTCTTCGCACTGCTCGGGCTCACGGTGATGCTGCGCAAGCGCGCCACCTACCAGCTCGCACTACCCGCAATCATCCTCGTCGGCGCCGCGGCGATCGTCGGCTACCTGTACCTGTTCCAGCAGGACTGGCTGCACACCATCGTGTTCAACGACTACGTCGGCCTCGGCTACTTCGCCTGGCTGGGCGTGGCCGTGGCCTGCCTCGCCGACATCGTGTTGAACCGCGGGCGGATCACGACGATGATCGTCAATGGGGTGCTCAGTGCGGCGGGGGCTGCGGTTTCTGCGGTGCCGTGTTGAGGGCCTTGGGGATCTGTTTCCGACGCAGTTATTGCTGCAATGCCGCTTCGAACGATGCCCGGATCGATGAGCGGGTGCTCGATGCCGTGCTGCTGCGTCCAGGCGATGAAGGCGCGGCAGGTGAACTCCGGTCCGTCGTCGGTGCGAATCGCGCGCGGGTCATCGTCCCGCCGCCAGGCTCAGGAGGGGAAGCGGCGTCTCGCCGCCGATTGATTCAGGCAAGCGGCCGACGTCGCTTACACGGAGCGCACATGCCAGCCACTCTCATCGATATCGAGCTCGAACAACCCGTTCCCGCGGTGGCCGACATCTACCGCAGTCGGGACTCGTGCATGGTGTCCGACGTGGTTGCCGAGCTGGACGCCATCGCGACGCGGCTAGGCCACGAATGCGTCAGTGATTTCCACAGCGGTTGGCATGCCGCAGTGGATGGATTGCCGACGGTGCGCGCGGTGAAAGCGCATCTGGAACAGAATCCCGGAGCGCTGTTCCATCCCGAGTACGCGCTGGTGCGCCTGCGGCTGTGGGAGCGCATGTTGCAGGCCGCGGATGCGGCAGGCGTGCGCTGGCAGGTGAGTGCGGAGCTGGCTTGACGGGTCGGTGGCCGCGCATGTCGCTTCGCGCAACTTGTCATCCCGAGCGCAGCGAGGGATCTGTTGGTGCCATGTCGGCAGAAGCGAGATCCCTCGCCACGCTCGGGATGACAAAGTGCAGGATCTGTTGGTGCCATGTCGGCAGAAGCGAGATCCCTCGCCACGCTCGGGATGACAAAGTGAGGGTTCTGTTGGTGCCATGTCGGCAGAAGCGAGATCCCTCGCCACGCTCGGGATGACAAGCGGAAAACGGGTAGGCTCGCCCTGAAACGGAGATCGCATCGTGCGGACATCCACGCCAGGCAAGCAGCGGTCGCGGCAGGAAAAGTTCGTATCGGGGATCGCGCTGGCTGTGTTCTTCGGCAGCTTCGGCCCGCTGCTGGCCGAGAACATGGCGTTCGACAACACGGTCGGATCGCTGCGCCTGGTCGGGATCGGCGTCGGCGTCGCATTGCTGATCGGAATACCGTCCGCGATCGTGATCCGTCGCCTCGCGTTCGGCTCGGGCGATCGCTGGGCCGCGTGCATCTTCCTCGTGCTCGGCCTGTGCCTGGCGTGCGTGTCCGCGGCGACGTTCGTCAATCACCATTTCGGCGCGCCGCCCGACTCCGTCGCGCTGCGCGTGCTCGGCAAGGAATACCACGCGTCGACGCGCAAGTCGGGGCCGCAGTACTGGCTCAAGCTGCGCTTTGGCGATCGCGACACCTGGATCCGGGTGGCGTCGGCCGACTTCGAGGCTTCGACGATCGGCGGCGACTACACGACGCAGGTCCAGCACGGCGCGCTCGGGCTGCCGGTGATCGCGTGTGGCGACTGCTGGTGAGCGGCGAACATGGAGTCGGCGGGGCCGGTGTCGGAAACCCTTTCGAATACGATTTCATGATCGGAAAGAGACCCTGACACCGGCATCCTGCCGAGCACGCTGCGTGACTTGCGCTCGCTATCGTTCGATTGGCGGTTCGACTTCGGCGATGCATCGCGGTCAGCGCCAGAGGGCGCCTTTTCGCAACCGCGCGATCGTCGAACCACGCCGCGTCGCCCACCGCATCACCGCAATCCCAGCGCCCCTGCAATCGCCGCTTCGATCATGTACTGCGCCTTTCGATCCATCAGGCGCTCGGCCTGGAAATCCGCACCCGAAGCATCCGTGGTGATCTGAATGCCTTCAGTCAGTGGCATGCGTGCATCCTTGATCGCCGCTACCGGGATGTGTTCGTCGCCATAGCAGGCAACGATATCGATGTCGTAGGCGAGGACGTGGATCGAGTCATTTTCGTTTCCGATCGTGATCGACTGCGTATCGCCGCTGTCGCGGACCGCTACCATCACGTCGAAATAGAGATCGGCGGCCTTCGCGGTGCATGCATCTCCGTTGGAGAAGCCGATGTCGAGCAGCTTGTCCTTGGCGCTGGATTCCAGGTCGTTGATGACTTCGTTCTGATCGATGACGACGGTATGCGAACGGCCGTACATCATTTGCAACGGCTCGGGCAGGTTGATGCGGATGCCCACGAACAGCATCGGGTCGGAGGTCTTCGCGGCGTCCCATTTCTTCATCGCGGCGAGCAGGTCGGGGTTCGCATTGGCGAGCTTGGCGATCGACTCCGTGCGTTCCTTCGACGCTTGTGCGAGCAGAGCCTTTGCTTCCGCGACGCGCGAGGTGAGCTGGTGCTTGTCGAGGCACTCCTTGACGGAGATGGTGTTCTTGATGTCGATTTCGTGTTCGCAGTCTGCTTCGTGCGCACGCACGGCATCCGCATCGTTGCCGGAGGACGGGCCGTGGCTGGTGTCATTGCAGCCGGCGACGAGCAGGACGATGGTCGTGGCGACGACGAGGCCGACTCGCAGGGAATAGGTCATGCACGCAGTGTAGGCAGGTCCATCTGGGCGGACAATGCGATGCGCACGACTGCAGGTCGCTCGCCGCGGATGTGGGGTAACGGCCGGCGCAGTCGGCGGCGATGCATCGGGCGCATCGCTCGGACAAGTGGACGGTGGCAACTATTCAAAACCAGCTACCTCCGTCCCCGAATGCCGATTCCGAATTCCGAATTCCGACTTCAGCCCTCGGCAAGCGCGCGCTGCGCCGAATCGCTACCGCTTCGGCCGCCTTCGAGGGCATCCGCCGTCGCGATGCTGATGCGATCGCGGCCTGCGTGCTGCCGCATTCATTCGTACTTGGGCGGCGCAAGCAGAGGCCGATAGCGCTCCGCCCGCTCCCGTGCCTTCGCCAGCAGCGCTGCAAAGCGATCCGGTTTGACCGAACACAACTCCAGCAGCAGCGACGGAAAGGCTTTCCGCACGGCTTCGGCCCGGGTCGGGTCCGGGCTCAGCAGTTCCGCGGTGGCCAGTGCGCCGGTCTTCTGGTTGTCGTCGGCGCCGATCACGCCCAAGCCAAACCACGCATCGGTCCGATCGGGATTCAGCCAGATCGCGTGCAGGAAAAAGTCCCTTGCTTCGTCTTGCCGCCCACCCACCAGGCTCAGCCAGCCGAGCTCGTAGGCGGTCTCGTCGTCGTAGGGATTGCGCCGGAGCACCTCGCGAAGCTTGTTGAGCAGCCACTGCCGTTTCGCCTCGTCGAAATGGTCGCTGGAAAGGCCGGCGGAAAACCCGGCGAACGCCGGCTGGAATTCGCTCGGCGGGGCGGGCGCGTGGGCCGGGGCATCCGTGTGCAGGTTGGTGATCGCGCGTTGCCATCCGGAGCGGTCGTCGGTCGTGATGGCCAGCGCTGCGGCCGTGACATAGCCGTCGGTCTGCGCCTCGCTCTGTTGCAGGGCCGGATTTCCCGCCAGGTACGGATTCGTGGTCGGCGCCGGTGGCGTTTCTGCCGGTTGTGGGACGGAGACGTGCTCGGCTTTTGTCGGGGAAAGCAGGTAGTACCCCAGGGCGAGCAACAGCAGTGTCATCAACGCTGCCTCGCGCGGATTGGCAAGTCGGCGCAATGCCCATAGCCATGGCGGGACTGGCTTGGGCGCCTTCGCCGGTGGAAACAGGTTCGCTCGCGGGAACGCGTGTTCGATGGGCACGAATGGGGAGTCGGCCACCATGAAGGGATTGGGCGGCTTCTCTTTCGGGAGATCGATGGCGGGGGGCGCCGGATCGCGCGCGCACGCCGCGCAGGGCAGGTCCGCGAAATGATGGTGGCTGGCGTTCGTGCCGCATACGACCACGCAGTTGTTCGACGGGATCGCATAGAACTGCAGCCAGGTCGACCATTCCTGCGCCGGGGGGCGCGCGCCGCCATGGGCTGCGAAGGCCCGGTCGAACAGCGATCGGAGCTCCTTCGGCATCGCCAGGTGTCCGCTGTCGGGGAGCGGCTCCAGGTCGGGGTGGGGCGTCGCACCGTAGGCGTAGCAGTTGCGCGCGATGCGGCCGGGGATGCCGGCGGGGACGGCGTCGCCAGTCGGGATTCCGTCGAATGGATGGATTCCGAAGTTCAGCAACTCGAAGACCAGTACGGCCAGCGCGAAGCGGTCCTGCGCTTCCTCATTGCCCGTCGGGATGGGCTTGCCCTGGAATTCCGGCGCGAGGTAGTCGAGGGCGATCCCGCCGGCGCCGGAGTCGGGAGCGAAGCGTTCGCGGGCGGCGCGGATGCTGAAGCGCTCGCAGCCGATGACCGCCAGGTGCAGCGATTGCCGGTGGAAGCGCAGGTTGGCCGGGCTGAGGTGGACTGCCCGGTGATCCAGCTGGTGCAACTCGGTGATCGCCACCGCGAGGCGCGCTGCGAGGTTGATCTTCGCGCCCAGGCTGGTCGGCAGGCCCTCGACGCGCGCCTGGTCTTCCTTCAGCACGGATGCGAGCGGGCTGGTGGCCTGCATGTCGATCGCAGGCATCAGGAAACCCGCGTACCCGCGCGACTTGTCGTGCAGCGAGGCGACCGGCCAGGCGATCCGCACGAAGCGCTCGCCGTCTTCGACGATGTCGGGCAATGCCGGCGGCAGCTTCAGCATCGCCTCGATCTTGCGTTCGCGCACGGCGAGATCGGAGCCGTCGCCGTGGATCATCGCGACGATCTCGCGCGACAGCGGCACGCTGTAAATGCCGTCGCCGGCCCCCTCGACGTGTGGCCCGAGCCGGTACTCGCGCCCGCGCAAGCTCCAGTAGGTGGCACCTTCAGTCATGGTTGGCTCGTTACCTTGAAAAGTGGACGTGAAAAGGGGACGGGGGTAGTTAACCCGGGATCATCGAGCCCGTCACCCATTTCCTTGAATCCTGCAACGCGTGACTGCAGGACCATACCCTGTCACGCCGCAACACACTTCAACTCCGCCTCGCTGGCAGGAAGCGGCTGTTCCGCAGCAGCCCCGCCGACACCAGCGACACCAGCACGCCGACCGGGAAGATCTCCACGAAGGTCATCGGCAGGCGGAACATCGGATTCGCGTACTGGACCTTGAACGTCTCCATGTCGGCGCTCAGTTTCGCCAGCGCCTCGGCGCTCGCGCCCTTCGCCTTTTCGCTCCCGATGATCGCCTGCGCATAGGCGCTCGCGAAATCCATGTGCGTCATCGCCTGCACCGCTTCCCACGCGGCCACGTAGAAGATCCCGGCGATGAAGCTGATCCCCAGCCCGACCCCGAACGCCGGCCAGAACCCGATGACCCCGCCCCGGTCGACGTCGCGGTTCTGCTTGATCCCGACGAACACCGCGCTCAGTGCGATCAGCATGGTCGTGTAGCCGATCACCATGCCGTACTTCAGCGGCGGCATCCCCGAGAACACGGTGAAGGTGCCGACCTCGAAGCCGCCGACGATCAGGCCGGCGATCACGCCGTACTTCAGGATGGTGCGCAACATGGTTTGACTCCTCGGAAGTGGGTGGAGCCGCCATTGATCGCGATCCGGCACCGCCCGGCAATCGCCCGAATGGGTGATTTTCGTGCATTCACCCCGAAGAAACATTCCTGTGTCCCGTCATCCCGGCAAAAGCCGGATCCATCCTGATCTCAATCCATCGAAGCAGATGGATGACCAGCTTCGCTGTTGAAAAGCGCCTCCGGAGTTTGCCGGAATGACGGGCATGAACCTGATACTCCGGCGTCTGGCGTTACCGCACGATCCCCAGTTCGCGCGCCCGGAGGATCGCCTCGGTGCGCCGCCTCGCGCCCAGCTTTTCGAACACGCGCGCCACATGCGTCTTGATCGTGTTCGGCGACACGTGGAGGCGTGCGGCGATCTCCTTGTTGGAGCGGCCGGCGGCGAGTTCGTGCAGCACTTCCAGTTCGCGCGCGCTCAGGCCCAGCTCCGCCTGCGCCTTCGGGTTGCCGTCGAAGGCGGCCGGCGCAGGCGCGGCGAAGACCCGCACGCCCAGGACGATGCCGAGCACCAGGAAGGCGGCCGCGACCAGGAGCAGGTAAATGTCGCCCGCATGCATCCGCGCGAGACGCTGGTAGTCGAGCCATTGCAGGGCCAGCGTCCCCGCCGCCAGCAGCGCCCCGTAGCCGACCACCCGCTTCCACATGTCAGCCTCCGCTGGCGCGATACGCGTGCATCTTAGCGCCGGTTGGACCGCTGGCACCTGCTCGGGGCGGCGCCGCCGCGATGCTGGAGACGCGTTTCGGGGGCCGTTGGACGCGGCTCAGGCTGGACGCTGCTTCGAGGTCCGCCGTGGAGTCTGCTTGCCCGGTACTGCGATCGTTCCGGACGCGGCCGCCTGCAGCAGGCGGAGAAACGCGGGGCATTCCAGATGGCTCGGCGCCGGGCAGGCGCTGGCGTGCCGCAGGCCATCGCGCATGGCACTGAGCCTGCGGATCGTCCGGTCGACCTGGTCGGCCTTCGCCGCGAGCATCTTGCGGTCGATGCGCGGGCTCCCGCCCGGCACGAAGGTGGATGCGATCTCCTCGAGCGAGAAGCCCGCTGCGCGCCCCAGCCCGATCAGCGCCAGCCGTTCCAGGACGCCAGCGTCGAACACGCGACGCAGCCCCTGCCTGCCGATGGAGGCGATAAGCCCCTTCTCCTCGTAGAAACGCAGCGTCGACGCCGGCACGCCGGCGCGTTTCGCGACCTCCGAAATATCCAGCTCCATGACCCTCTTGACCTCAAGTCGACTTGAAGTTGCATCCTGCTCGCGACGCTGCCCTTGAGCAAGCGAGGAGAGACGATCATGCAAGCCGGGAATGCGGTAGGCGAAGGACACGGACAGGCCGTTGCGGCGGGCCACTCGGCCCGATGGGCGCTGGCCAGTCTTGCCCTGTCCATGTTGATGCCTTCGCTCGACACCAGCATCGCCAACAGCGGTTTGCCGACGCTGGCGACTGTGTTCGCCGCCTCCTTCCACGAAGTCCAATGGATCGTCATCGCCTACCTGCTGGCGATCACCACCCTGATCGTCAGCGTCGGACGACTCGGCGACATCGTTGGCCGCCGTCGGCTGCTGATGACTGGAATCGTGCTGTTCACGCTGGCCTCGCTGCTGTGCGGTGTTGCGCCAACGCTTTGGTTCCTGGTTGCTGCCCGGGTGCTGCAAGGCATCGGCGCGTCGATCATGCTGGTCCTCACCGTGGCCCTGGTCGGCGAGGCGATTCCGAAGGCAAGGCTGGGCAGCGCCATGGGGCTGCTCGGAGCCACATCCGCGATCGGCACCACGCTGGGTCCGTCGCTCGGTGGCGTCATGATCGCCGAAGCTGGCTGGCGGACGATCTTCCTCGTCAACGTGCCATTGGGAATACTGAATCTGTTGCTTGCCTACAGGCACCTGCCGGTCGATCGGCAGGCGCCAAAAGCAGTTCGGGCCGACATCGACGGACTGGGCACGCTGCTGCTTGCGCTGACGCTGGTGGCGTATGCGCTTGCCATGACGATCGGGCAGGGTCGCTTCGGTCCGACCAACATGGCTTTGATGTCGGCTGCAGTCTGCGGATGCGGCCTCTTCGTCCTCGCCGAGACGAGAGCCGCTTCGCCGATGATTCGATTGACGATGTTCCGCAGTCCTTCGCTCGGCGCCAGCCTCGCGATGACCGCGCTTGTCGCGACCGTGGTGATGGCGACGCTGGTGGTCGGGCCGTTCTACCTTTCGCGTGCGCTCGGGCTCGACGCCGCCCGGGTCGGGCTCGTCATGTCGATCGGCCCGCTTGCGGCCGCACTGGCGGGCATTCCGGCTGGCCGCGCGGTGGACCGCCTGGGCGTTCAACGCATGGTGCTGCTGGGTCTGATCGCGATGGCGGCTGGTTCGCTCGCCCTATCGCTGCTGCCGGCGTCGTTCGGGATCGCAGGCTACGCCCTGCCCATCGTCGTCGTCACTTCGGGCTATGCGTTGTTCCAGGCGTCCAACAACACCGCCGTCATGGCCGGAATCGGGCCCGACCAGCGAGGCGTCGTTTCTGGCATGCTCAGCCTGTCGCGCAATCTCGGACTGATCACGGGCGCGTCCGCAATGGGCGCAGTATTCGCGTACGCATCGGCGACGACCGACATTGCAACCGCGAGTCCCACCGCCGTCGCCACCGGGATGCGGACCACGTTCGCAATTGCAACACTGTTGATCATCTTCGCGCTCGCGCTCGCGGCATGGGCGAGGCGCCGCGCACGCTCCCTTTCCAACCAAGGCCATCCATGAAACGAAGAGACCTGCTCAAGACCGCCATCGCGCTTCCGTTCCTGCCGGGCCTCCTGCCGCAAGCGCTGGTCGGGTCGGCGTGGGCGCGGGATCGGGGATTGCGGCCGTTGCGGTCGCGGGTGCGACCGGGGCAACCGGGTTGGCCTTCGGCGGCGACCTGGGACCGGTTGAAGCGGCAGGTCGGCGGGCAGCTGGTCAAGCTCGAGTCGCCGTTCGCGGGCTGCGCGGCGACGCCGGTGGCGGCTGCGTGCAGCGAGGCGCTCGCGCACCTGAAAAACGCCTACTACGTCGGCGACCAGCCGGCGTTGACGCAGACCAGTGGTTGGATCGATGCGTGGACGTCGGTTCCGAGTGCGTATGCGGTCGCGGCCAGAGGCCCCGCCGACGTGGTCGCGGCGGTGAACTTCGCGCGGGCGCACGCCCTGCGCCTGGTCGTCAAAGGCGGCGGGCACAGTTACCAGGGCACGTCCGATGCGCCCGACTCGCTGCTGGTGTGGACGCGGCACATGCACCAGGTGACGGTGCACGAGGCCTTCGTCGCGCAGGGTTGCGCGGGAACGGTGGCGCCGCAACCGGCGGTCAGTGTCGGCGCGGGCGCGATGTGGATGGATGCCTACGACGCGGTGACCACGCATGCCGGGCGCTACGTGCAGGGCGGCGGCTGCGCGACGGTGGGCGTGGCCGGGCTGGTCCAGAGCGGCGGCTTCGGCAGCTTCTCGAAAAATTTCGGCACGGCTGCGGCAGGGCTACTGGAAGCCGAGGTCGTCACCGCCGATGGCAAGGTGCGCATCGCCAACGCCTGCACGAATCCGGAACTGTTCTGGGGCCTCAAGGGCGGTGGCGGCGGCAGCCTGGGCGTGGTCACTCGGCTGACCCTGCGCACGCGCGAGTTGCCGGAGAACTTCGGCGCGGTGTTCGGCACGATCAAGGCATCGACGGACGCCGCGTATCGGGCGCTGGTCGCAAAGACGATCGATTTCTACCAGGGCGCGCTGTTCAACCCGCACTGGGGCGAGCAGATCCAGTTCAAGCGCGACAGCGTGCATGTGTCACTGGTGTTCCAGGGGCTGGACAAGGCGCAGGCGGACGCGATCTGGGCGCCGTTCGTCGAATGGGTGCGCGCGCGCAAGGAGTATTCCTTCGTGGATGAACTCAAGGTGCTGGCGCTGCCGGCGCGGCATTTCTGGGATGCGGAATTCTTCAGGGAGCACGCACTGCCGTTCATGGTGGCGGACGACCGCGCGGACACGCCGAAGCATCATGCGATGTGGGCTGGCGACCGCGAGCAGATCGGGTGGTTCATCCACGGCTATCACTCCGCCTGGATGCCGGAAGGTTTGCTGCGCACCGACCGCCAGGCGCTGCTGGTCGATGCGATCGTCGCGGCGACGCGGCACTGGAGCGTGGGCTTCCATTTCAACAAGGGGCTGGCTGGCGCTTCTGCCGCCGATCTGGCCGCGGCGCGCGATACCGCCACGAACCCCGACCTGCTCGGCGCGTTTGCGCTGGCCATCATCGCGGGCGGCGACAAGCCGGCATATCCGGGGATGCCCGATGCCAGCCCCGACCTTGCGGACGCGCGCGAAGACGCGAAGAGCATCGGCAAGGCAATGGAAGAACTGATGAAAGCGGCGCCCGCTGCGGGCGCGTACGTGTCGGAGAGCGATTACTTCCAGGCCGACTGGCAGCAGGCGTTCTGGGGCAGCAATTACCCGCGGCTGGCGGCAGTGAAGAAGAAATTCGACCCGGACGGGCTGTTCTTCGCGCGCCACGGCGTGGGCAGCGAGGGCTGGAGTGCGGATGGGTTCACGCCGATGACGGCATGACCTGTGCGCCCTGACCCGCACGCCCCATTGGAGACGCGCTTCAGCACGGCGAATTGTCGCTGACCCCATTCCGGTACCATTCGCGGATGGCCGTCGAACGACTCTTCCACTGCGTCGGACTCACCGACGAGGACAGTGCGCACCTGCGCCTGCTGCTGCGTGCCGCCAGGGCGCAGTTGCGGGATGGATGGTCGTGGGGTCCGGAGGGCAAGGCGGATGTGGTGATCGTCGACGCGCGCCGGCTGCTCGGGGAATCCGCGAAGCGCCGCGCACGGCAGCGCGACGTGCCCTGCGTTCAGGTGATCGATCCGGCAGACGCGCGGCCGAAAGAGCTGTTCCTGCGCCGGCCGTTGAAGCGCGACGCGATCGTGGCGCTGTTGAACGGCGTCAGCGACGGCAACGTGACTGCGGTCGGGTCGGACGCCGCCTGGGGGGACGACGAGTTCGACTTCGACATCGGCACGATCGACCTGTCGGCGCTCGAAACGCGCTATCCGGGCCAGCACGACGTGGGAGCGCATCGGATCGATGCGGAGCAGGTCGCGGCGGCGGCGAACGTGGCCGCGGTGGAGCTTGCCATCGACCTGTCGCGGCTGCCTTTGCTGCAGACGAGTGCTGGCGGCGCCGACGACTGGCTTGCGCGCGATGTCCCGGCAACCGGGATCCGTCCCGAAGCAGCGGCCGACTCCGCTGGTGCTTCGAGGAACAACGCGGACGCCGCGCCGACGGCGGCCCTCGAGGAAGACTTCGAGCCGTTCGATCCGAAAGCCTCCTTCACGTTGCTGGACTTCCTCGAACGCCGGCTGCTGAGGGTGCCGTCGCAGCTGACGCTCCCAGGTACGCCCGCACTGGCGGTCGATCCGCAGACGCGCTTGTTCCTGACGCAGGGATCGCTGTCGGCGATGGAGCCTTACGCACGCCGCAGCTGGACCCATGCTGACTGGGAGCCGCTCAGTGCCAGGGAAGCGGCGGCGTTGGAGCGATCGTCGTTCACCAAGCCCTGGGTCGCGCTGGTGTGGATGTACCACTTCATCCATTCCAGGGGAATGTTGTCGAAAAAGTACAACCCCAGCGGCGAATTCCGCCTCCTCAACCGCATCAACGTGGTGGTGGAGTACCCGCACGTGCACCGCGTCGGTTCGCAGCTGATCGGGCCACGCAAGCTCCACGAAGTTGCCCGGCTGAGTCGGGTGGACATCGACCTGGTGTACGACGTCATAAACGCGTACGACGCGGTCGGCTACGTCGAGGGGACGCTGCGCAAGTAGCCTGCTGCGAAAAATGGAATAAGGGTCAGCGGAACAGGAGGCAGACTGGACTGGCCCGGAAACCTAAAGACACCCAGGCTCCTATGCCCGCCGCTTGCTGTCGGGAGCAAGCGCCAGGATGCCGTTCCACTTTCTGGTCATGCATTCACCGACATCGCCAGCAACACCTGCGCGCCGTAATACAGCGGCAGCCCCCACGCCTTGTTGGCAGGTCCGGGCGCCACGAAGCGATTGCGTGCGACGGCGATATCGGAGGTCGCGAACATCAACGCGCCCGCGGCGATCTGCCATGTGCCGGTGGCCACGCCCACCCCGATCGCGGCCGCACTCATCGCGACCAGCGCAGCGACATACGCGATCAAGGCGGGCTGGTAGAACCGGGTCAGGTGCGGCCATAGCCAACGCAGCATGCCGGCGCCGAACCCAGCCATCAGCAACAGCGCGATGCCCAACGCACGCGCATCGAACGGGCAACGCAGGAAGGCGACCGTGAAAGCGATGTGCGCGAGCAGGAAGGCCAGGATGCCGGACAGGAAGACACGACTCCGGCCGGACAGCAGCAGCATGTCGCCGACCCAGCTCAGCGCCAGCGCGACCAGGATGCAGCGGCCATAGCCCGTGGACCGGGCGTCGAGTTGCCACGCGATCGCGACGAAGGCGGTGCTGGCGACGAGCTTGAACGCGGCGCGCGCGCGCTGCGATTGATGAAGCTCGGCCCACAGCAGTGCAGCCGTGGCGGCCAGGCAGATCAGTACGAAAAGTACGGTGGTGGTCATGACTGGATGGTGCCGGGGGCGATCCGGCGCATCGATCGATCCAGGAAGCTCACGGCGGATATCCGGTGATCGCGCGGATGCGTTTGTACAGCGGGCGCAGCCGCGGATACAGCGGCTGGTACACGTCGCGATACAGCGCGTCGTATGTCTTGCGTGCGTCCTGGTCGGGTTCGAAACGCGAGCCGACGCGGCACATCGCGCGCGCCGCAGTGGGGTAATCCGCGTGCACGCCGAGTCCCACAGCGCAGTTCATCGCCGCGCCCAGCGCAGAGGTCTCGATGATCTCCGGACGTTCCGCCGGCAGCCCGAACACATCGGCGGCGATCTGCATCGCCGCGTCGCTCTGCGAGCCGCCGCCGGACACGCGCAGCAGGCGGATGCACCGCTTGGTCCGCGCTTCGATCTGCTCCTTGCCCGCGCGCAGGCTGTAGGCCAGGCCTTCGATCATCGCGCGATAGAAATGCGCGCGCGTATGCACGTCGCCGAATCCGATGATCGCACCCTTGCCCTCCGGGCCGGGATCGCGCACGCCGGGCGTCCAGTACGGTTGCAGGGTGAGTCCCATCGAACCGGGCGGCACCGAACGGATCAGATCGTCGAACAGCGATTCGGTGGCGACGCCGCGTTCGCAGGCCAGCGCATCTTCGCGATGCGCGAACTCGCGCTTGAACCACGACACCATCCAGAAGCCGCGGAAGATCTGCACCTCGGTGTTGAAATGGCCGGGCATCGCGGATGGATACGCGGGCAGCATGCGCTGCACTTCCATGTACTTCGCTTGCGAGGTGTTGATCGTCGCGGTGGTGCCGAACGACAGCTGCGCGAGGTCGGGATCGAGCACGCCGCAGCCGAGCACCTCGCAGGCCTTGTCGGCGGCGGCGGCGATGATCGGCAGGTCCGGCGGCAGACCCAGCGCATCGGCTGCGCCGCGCTGCAGGCTTCCGAGCCGCGCGCCCGGTGCAAGCAAGCGCGGCAATTGCGAAGGCCGCAAAGCGATCGCCTTCCACTTGAAGTTCGATGACGGCTCCCACCGGTGGCGCTTGTAGTCGAACGGCACGTAGCCGACCTGCGATGCGCTGGAATCCACGTACTCGCCGCAAAGTCGCTTCAGCAGCCAGCCGGACAGGAACAGGAATTTGTCGGTCTGCTGCCACAACCCCGGCTCGTGCTGGGCGAGCCAGTTCGCTTCGGCCTGCGCCTGCAGGTGGTGCATGAGGTCCGCCGCGCCGACGATCTTGAACACGCCGTCCAGCAATGCGCCCATTGGCGGCGGCTGCGTGCAGCGACGCTGGTCGAGCCAGAGCATCGCCGGACGCAGGACATTGCCGCCCGCATCGACGCAGATCGTGGTCGCACGCTGGGTGGTTAGCGACAGGCCGATGATCTCGCCGGGCCTGACGGCGCCATCGGACCACAGCCGCGCGCAGCACTCGGTCAGCCCGCGCCAGTAGGTTTCTGGATCCTGTTCGGCCCAGCCCGGTTGCGGGGACAGGTAGGTCGGCTCGAACACATGCTGCGCCTTGGCCAGCATGTGGCCCTGCGCGTCGAACACGATCGCGCGCGCGCTCTGGGTGCCGACGTCGAGCGCGAGCAGGCGTGCTGGATGCATGGAGTCACCGGGACGGGCTGGCCAGAGGATCAGAGTAGATCATCGATTCGACCCGGTATTCACCCTGAATCTTTCGTTGCTCCCTGGATCCTTCGTTGCTTGTCATCCCGAGCGTAGCGAGGGATCTCGAGCCTGCGGTGCTTTGGCATGACAGATCCCTCGCTATGCTCTGGATGACAAGCAAGAATGACCACAGGCGGGGCCGCGGAAGTCTTCCTGCTCCCAGCAACGCTGGGGGAAGGTGCCGACTGCGAAGGCAGGATGCTGATATTCACCCTGAATCTTTCGTTGCTGCCTGGATCCTTCGTTGCTTGTCATCCCGAGCATAGCGAGGGATCTCGAGCCTGCGGTGCTTTGGCATGACAGATCCCTCGCTATGCTCGGGATGACAAGCAAGAATGACCACAGGCGGGGCCGCGGAAGTCTTCCTGCTCCCAGCAACGCGGGGAGAAGGTGCCGACTGCGAAGGCAGGATGCTTCCGCACGCGTCGCATCTAGCCGGCGGTTGGTTCGCTGGATGCCGCAGGCGCGGAATCCTCCCTGTTGACGGGATGCAGGCGGCGCACGCGCTCCTGCACGGCCGCGATCAGGTGCTTGGGGCGGATCGGCTTGAACAGGAAATCGTCGCCGCCGGCGTTGATCGCCTCCAGCCGCGAGTCCGGATCGCTTTCGCCGGACAGGAACACGATCGGCAGGCGCGCGAACAGCGGATCTTCGCGGATCAGCATGGTGACCTCCACGCCATTGGCGAACGGCATGTGCAGGTCCATCAGGACCAGGTCCGGACGCTGTGCCTTGAGCGATTCCAGGACCTGCATCGGGTCGCGTTCCACCTCGGCCTGCATTCCCGCCCGGGTCAGCACGGTCTGCGCAAACAACGCGTCCGCACGATTGTCCTCGACAATGAGCACGCGCACCTTCTCGGTGGCGATCGTCGCATGCAGTTCCTGCAACCGGCGCGACAGGTCGGCAATGGCGAACGGCGCAAACAGCAGCAGGTCCGCTCCCGCCCGATGCGCGGCCCGTCGCGTGTCCATGCTGTCCTGCGCCGCCATGACGACCAGCTGGATGCGGCGCTGGGGTTGCGAGTGCTGCTGCGCGTCGCGGCGGAGGGCGGCGATGGCAGTGAGGTGGTGCAGGTGCGAAGGATCCACCAGCAGCAGTTGCGGCATCAGGCACATCAGCAGTTCCGACAGTTCATCCATGTCGCTGACCGCTTCGATCGCGTAGCCTTCGGATTCGAGACGCTGCTCCAGTTCGATCGCGAACGCGTTGCCGTCGTTGAGATGGTAGACGCGGCGCATGCCGACTTCGCCGGGCGCATCCGGCTCGTCCGGTTCATCGTGCTCGATCAATGCGACTGCCGCGATCGGCGTGTCCGCCGCGACCAGCCCGAACGGTTCGACTGGCTCTGCCGGCTCGGCCGGTGCGTGCGACGCGTTGGGCTCTTCCGTTTCGACCGGATCGACCGGCGGGGGCGGTTCGATCACGTCGATCGGTTCTTCTTTTTCGACCTGCCCGATCAGTACATCCGCCTCGCCTGTCTCGACCGGCTCCTCCGGCTCGACCTGCGCGGCCACTTCTATTGCTGCATCCACTGTGGGTGCGGCCGCCTCGAGGATGGGCGGCGGCAGCGCGTCTGCGTTCGCCGCATCGGGAATTTCGTGCTGCGCATCGGTCGCTGCTGTCGTCTCGGCGGACGCCGGACGTGGCTCCGGCTCGACGTGGGCAGGCAGCGACCTGGTCACCGCCGACAACAGCGCGAACATGCGCTGGGCGTGCTGTGGATCGAGCGCGCGCATGTTGGTGAGGTGCTCGCCCACCATCTGCGCCAGCATCAGCAGCGGCCGCTGGGTTTCGGGCAGGTCGTAGCGGGCGCTGGCATCCGCCAGCCGCCGCACGTCGCCGCTGAGCACGGCCATTCCGCGCGGATCCCAGCCTTCGAAGCGATAGCGAAGGATGCGTTGCTCGAAAGCCGCGATGCGCTTGGGCAGATAGCGCAGGAACCCGTGGAGGCCTTCGTCGTCCTCGTCCGGCAGGTCGGTGGTGTCGATCATGTTGCGTACTTCAAGGCCGCTATCCTCTGTGCGCTTGTCACTTGCCGGGACTCCAGGGGCTGCTCGACATCCACGCGGAGCGATGCCGGAACTCCCCGGCAATCCCGAATGTATCAGCCGGACTACCGATCGTCTTGCTTCCTTGCCATGTCCCGCGCGTGGGCTCAGTACTCTCCGCGCAAACGGAGCCAGATGCCGTGGATGCCGTAGCAGCCCGCGGCGAACGCGATGTATCCGAGGATCCAGGCGGCCAATCCGATCGGAACCATGAGCAGGATGGGTACGGCACCGAGTGGTTTACCGAGCATCGCTATGGCGATGTGGCGGCAGCACACTACCGCCAACGCGGCGCCAAGGAGTCCTGCAACCGCCGATGCGGACGCGACCAGAAGCGACAATTTCGTGGCCTGGCCGCAACGTCCGCAGCGTACTTGCGGCAGTCCGACAATCTTCGGGAGCAGGTCTGCCGGACCTGCTTCGAGGACCCCGTGGCAGACATTGCAGCGCTTCTTGAAGACGACGACGATCACATGCCGCTCCGGCATGGGCAGAACGGATTCGCAGCGTCGGTACAAGCGCAGGGTTCCGGGCTCCGGCCAGCCGAGGTTCGCAAGCGCGCGCAAGAACGGGACGAATTGCCTGCCCTTATCTCCATACGCGCAGGCAGGCGCCAAACTCGATCATCCGGAACAGGGAAGGCAAGTGGTTGTCCCGGCTCGACCGGAAAAACGGTGTCCGGGCGACCTGGCGCGGCACGTCATCCCCGGCTCCGCTCGGCGCATGCGGCGAAATCCCGGTTGCGATCAGGCCCGGCGGCGGACTCGACGCCGCGGTGCTGGTCCGGATCCCGGGATCGAAGCCGCCACGTGAACTTATCGTCATCATCCGGTTCAGCCACTGGCTGATGTCGATGGCGCATGGTCTTGAGACGTCGCGCCATTCGGGCGCGGCAGTGTCCAAACCCCGGAAAAGGAGTTCCATCCATGAACATTAGCACCACGCTGCTCGCGCTTGTCCTGGTTTCAGCGACCGCCTGCTTCTCGCCCGTCGCGTCGGCCGATCCGAACGATCAGGCGGCCGCGCAGGCCACGCAGCCTGCGCAGGACAACGATGCGCACCAGGACCACCAGACACTGCGCCAGGACGTCCACGAAGTCGGACAGGAAGTCCGCCATGGCGCACACGTGGTTGGCCGGGAAGTACGCCACGACGCGCGCGCCGTCGGCCATGCCATGCACCGCACCGCGCATTGGCGCCGGTACCACGTCTGCACGCGCCACTGGCACGGCCATTGCACGCGCTGGGCGCGCCGCCATCGGCACAACTGACGGCTGATCCAACAGGCCGCGTACGAGCGGTTGCTTGCATTCGCAGCTCTTGCCTCTCGCGAGGGGAGAGGGGATGAGGGTTAGTGGCAACTCGTGCGCGGAGTTTCAGCTACGAAGATCCATCGTTCCAACCCCTCCCGTTTGGTTATGCGACCAACAGCGGCTTGCTCCGCTCGCGTCCATCGGTGATCGATCCACCGAAAGCCTTCCTGCGCAGGTTCAGCAGCTCGACCGCGGGTACGCCGAAAGGGAAACATCCTTCGCTGGCCCCATCGTCATCCTCGGCGCAGCGAACCGCCCTCGGCAATGGTGCCGCAGACCCGGCAGTGACGGCACGCCGGCAGATCCCGAGCGCGGGATGCGTGGTTACTCGAACCACCCCGCAGCGAGGTCGTCCCAAAGCGGATTGTCCCTCTCGATCAATTCGATCTTCCTGCATCGCAACCAGCCCTTGATCTGCTTTTCGCGCGCGATGGCGGATGCGGCGTCGCCGGTTGCCTCGCAATGGACCAGTCGGGCGACGTGGTGGCGCGTGGCGAACTCCGGAATCGCGTGCGCCCGGTGCTCCTGCATGCGGCGCAACAGGTTGCCGGTCACCCCGACGTACAGCACGCGCACGCGGCTGGCGAGAATGTAGACGAAGTATTGGTGGGCCATGGCGCCAGCATCGCTTTCGCCATGGCTGCAATCGATAGGAGCAGCCCGTGATCTGGCGTAGGAAAAATCCTATGGCGGATCCATCGCCGTCGTCCTGGGCGCAGCGAGGCCTCCATAGGTGGCCAGGTATTTGGGAAGCACTACACTAGAACCGTAGCCATCGCGACCACGACCAACGTGCAAGGAGCCGTACCCGCATGCTGATGTGGAAAAAACTCCGCAAGCGCAAGCTCGTCCAGTGGGCCGCGGCTTACGCAGCGACGGCTTGGGTCCTGCTGCAGGTGCTGGCGCTGGTCGGGCAGCAGTTCGAGTGGTCGCCGGACCTGTTGCGCCTGATCACGGTGACGTTCGCCATCGGATTCGTGGTCACCGTGGTGATCGCCTGGTACCACGGCGAAAGAGGCCATCAGCAGGTGACCGGCAGCGAGGTCGCGATCCTGATCGTGACGCTGTCGCTCGGCGGCGGTCTGCTGTGGAAGACCGCGCACACCCCGCATGCGACGTCGGCGAATCCGCCTGCGGCAAGCACGGCGCCGGTGGTGGCGCGTTCGATCGCGGTGTTGCCGTTCGTCAACATGAGCGGCGACCCGAAGAACGATTATTTCTCCGACGGCCTCGCCGAAACCACGCTCGACATGCTCGCGCAGGTGCCGGACCTGAAGGTGATCGCGCGCACGTCGTCGTTCGCGTTCAAGGGCAAGACTCTGGACATGCGCGAGGTCGGCGCCGCGCTCGGGGCCGCGCATCTGCTCGAAGGCAGCGTGCAGGAGGCCGACAACACCCTGCGCATCACCGTGCAGCTGATCCGCGCGTCCGACGGATCGCACCTGTGGTCGCGGCACTACGACCGGCCGATCGAGGACCTGTTCAAGGTGCAGGACGAGGTCGCGCGCGAGGTCGTGCAGGAACTCGCGATCGCGCTGCCGCCAGCGGGAGCCGAGCACCTCACGCGCAAGCGCACCGCGAACGTCGCCGCATACGAGGAATACATGAAGGGCATCACCCTGATGCCCGGCCGCAAGGTCGCGGAGATGCGCGAGGCCGCGGCACATTTCGAGAAGGCGATCGCCCTCGACCCGGGGTATGCACGCGCCTATGCCGCGGCTGGCGACGCGTATGCGCTGCTCGACATCTACGCGACGATCACCGACGCCGAGCGCGCGCGCTTGGCCGCGTATGTCGCGAAGGCGGTGCAGCTGGCGCCCGATCTCGGCGAGGCGCACGTCAGCCTCGCCGACTGGTTGAATGCCACCGGCGACGGCAACGGCGCCGAGCGCGAATTCCTGCTCGGCATGAAGCTTGCGCCTAACTACGCGACCGGCTTCCAGTGGTACGGCGAGGTTTTGCTGAACCGGTTCGGCCGCCCCGCCGATGCGGTGACCTACCTGCAACGCGCGGCATTGCTCGACCCGCTGTCGCCGATCGTGCAGAGCAGCCTGAGCGATGCGCTGATCGGCGCGGGCCGTTTCGCCGAGGCGGAGGCGCTGCTCGCGAAGCTCAAGTCCGACCACCCGGACTTTGCGCGCGCCCACGAGGCCGAGGCAATGCTCGCCAGCATGCAGGGCGACCTCGTGCGCGCGCTGCGCGCGATGAAGCGGCAGGCCGAGCTCGATCCGGACGCGGTCGGGCTCGCCGCCGAACGCTGCTTCACGTTGATGCGCTTCGGCGCGCTGTCCGACGCGCGCACGTGCCTCGACGCGCTGTCCGCCAGCGGCGGCGACAACGACATCGTGAAGTTCTATCGCGAAGGGCTCGCCGAGTGGACCGGCGACTGGAAGGGCGCCGAGGCCATCTTCAACACCATGGCGCAGGCCGACACGGGGATGAAGGCGAACGTGTGGCTCGCGCTGGGCCGTTACGAGGACGTGCTGGCGTTGTATCGCCGCACCAACCCCGAACTGTTCGCCGATGCGCCCGAAAAGCTCGGGCCCGGGCAGGCGGAAGACTCGGCACAAGTCGCCCTCGCGCTGCTGCACACCGGCGACGCGGACCGCGGTCGCCGGCTGCTGCGGACGGCGCTGCTACTGCACGCGTCGAGGCCGCGCATCATGGATTATTCTGAGTGGGACGCGGTGGCGTTCCACGAAGCGCTCGGCGAACGCGACCAGGCGATCGCCGAACTCCATCGCGGGGTCGCCGACGGCTTCTACCTCGATCTCGCGCAACTCGACACCGACCCGCAGCTCGCAGGCCTGCGCAAGGATCCGCGCTACCAGCAGATTCTCGCGCCGGTGCGCGCGAAGGCAGCCGCGCAGGTGGCAGCGGCGCGGGCAGCGGGGTTGCTGTAGCTCATGCGCTGTGCGCGCGACGCATCACTGCACGGTGTAGCGATCGAACCGGTTCACGGCGGCGCGTATCCACAGTTCCCGGCCCTGCTTTTGCTGGACCAGGAACATACCCCCGCGCGCATCGGCCAGGAAATGGAACAGCGGCTTTCCCTTCGCGTCCATCACCACGATCGCGGTCTTCTCGTACTCGAACAGTACTTTTCCATGCGCGTCCTTCTTCTGCCCGATCTGGCCTGACGACGTCAGCAGCACGAAACGCGTCCCGTCGAATGCCATGTCGATGGGCCGTTCGTGGATCGGCAGCGTCCATGCAGCGCGCCTCTCGCCGTCCGGCGAAAGCACGAGTGCGGCGTATTCCTCCTTTGCAGGACCCATGTCGAACATCCCGGAGTCCTCGAAACCGGAGGTCGCCACAGCGAGCGAACCGTCCTGTGCGACATCCGCTCCGGTGATGAAGTCGGCGCGACCGCGCTTCGGGTCGATCGTCTTGAGGATGGCGCCTTTCGCATCGACCAGAAGGATCTTTGTGGAGTCGACGATGACCCAGCGTTTTCCGCCGTGCGGCTGGAACAGCCAATGCTGGAAGTTGCCTTCCTTGAGCTTGAGCGATTCGACGCCGACACGCTTTCCATCCGGCGCGAAGTGCACGTACGCGGAATAGCCGGCTACATCGAAGGGCCGATGGCTGTTGACGTACACGTCGCCGCTCGCCGAGACCGCCATCGAGAAATTCAGCGCCTTGTAGTCGTTTGGCCCCGGTCGATCCACGCGCAGGCGATGGCCCTGTTCGTCGAAGACATGCACTGCGCCGGTGAGCCGGTCGGGCGCGTAGATATGGCCGTTTGCGTCCACGACCGTGTCCGCGATGTCGGTCAGGCGGTCCGCGTCGAATCGTTCGCCGATGGTGCGATCGACCTTCCCCTTCGCATCGAGCCGCACCAGTCCGCGGCGATCGGCCATCCACAGCCGGCCATCGGAATCGACCTGGAAACGATCGCTGGGCACGAAGCGGCGCAGGTCTTCATGCATCGGCTGGAACGCTGCAATGACGCGTCCATCGCCATCCATGTGCGCGATGGATGGTTCGCCGGCCGGGTCGACGACGTAGAAGCCGCCGGTGTTGTCCGCCTCGATTCCCGACGGGGATTGCGGGTCGCGGCCCCACGCTTTCGCGAGGTCGATGGTGCGCAGGAATTTGCCATCCATCCCGTAGATCCGCAGCTGCTTCGCGAGCCTGCCGAGGGCAACGATCCGGTTCGACGTGGTCACCGCGATGCGTTCCGGCATGAACTCCTCCATGCTGTGGCTGGTGAATCCACCGATCGACCAGCGCTTCCTGGCCTGGCTGTCGTACGCGATCAATTCGCCGACGTAATCCGGGCCGACCAAGGTGGGTTTCTCGGACACTGCGACGACGACGAAGCCGCCATCGCGCGATCGGGTGACGGCTGCGACGCGCTGCGGCGGGAACCCTTCGATCGGCGTCACGGTGCCGGTCTGTGCATCGATCCAGTAGGCGCGCGATTTCCCGCTCGCGAAAGCGAGCACGATCCACCGATTGCCAGAGACCCAGGCCGATGTGAGCGAAAAGCACGTCATCTTCGGCAGCGGGATGGACCGCAACTGCTTGCCGTCGCTGTCGAGCAGGACGAACGAGTCCCATCCGAGGGCGCCGAACCGGCCGCGATCATCGATGGAAACAACTTCCGTGCCGTGCATGGGCGAACGATGTCCTGGGTCGGGCGTCGCCTCTCCGAAATGGATCGACCCGACCATGACTGGGGCGACGAGCGGGCTGCCGGCGAGTGCTGGTGAGGTCGACGATGCGTGCTGGTCGTCCTTTGCCGGTGGCGCCAGTGGGTGCGCAGTGGATCCGCATCCGCTTGCGACCGGCATCGGAACCTTGTCGGGAGCCTTGTCCGGTGGGCTGGGCGGTTTGCCATAGCCCGCGTTCGCCGATACCGCTAGCAGGACGATCGCAAGGACAACTGCAGAAACGGATTTCATGTGTGCTCCATCTAGGATCTGGCCGTGACATGGTCATGGACCATGCAGGCCAGCGTGGTCCATGGGCGAAGGGGTGGCAAGGGCGCTCGATGCAGCCGATGCAGGCACGCAGCGTCGAGCGTCCGGCGGCGACGATGGTCAGCCGGAGCAGGACACCAGGATGATCGGGATGGGACAGGAAAGTGCGTCGGGCGAGGCAGTGGCAGTTGGAGTCAGGGAGTCATGCAGCTTTGCGCCAGCATGCTCCCGGATCCTGGGTCGCGCAGATCTTATGTCGACCGCTTCAAGGTCGCGAGGTAGGCGCGCATGGCGTTTTCGAATTCTGCAAGGACGCGACGCAGTCCCATCACCGATTCCGCATCGCTGGCCTTGTTGGCGGCGACCTTGGTCGCTTTCTCGTCGAGGACGTTGACCGACTGCAGGACGCGCTCGGCTCGTGCCTGCCGATGAACCTGGTGCAGGTTCGATTGCAGTTCGGACAGCGCACCCTGCCTGAATTGTGCGGAGCCGCCGGCCATGATCCAGCCGGTATTGCGCATGACATTGGCCAGCAGTTCTTCCAGCGACGATTCGTTCATGACTCGGGATTGCTCGCTCTTGTTGGTTGGACCATCGGGCAAGTCGCCAAGTGGTGACTGCCTGGTGGTGGAAACGACAAGCCGAATGACAACCGGACAATGGTGAACAGGCCCGCACGTGCAAGCCTGTTAACTGGGATGGTGGTCACGGTTTTGAGCACGGCAGCAGCCCGGATGACGCTTCAATCCATCCGGGCTATGCGGCCGGGAAATCCATCCACAGCCGCACATGAGCCGGTCACTTCCGGTCGATCTCGATGTTTTCCTTGGTGCCGCTATGCGAGACCGAGACCATGATGCCGATGCCGATCAGGATGACGACTCCGATCACGGTCCACGTCGTGCCGATGCTGGCCAGGATGCCCAACTTCCAGAGCGCGGCAAGGACACCGCCGACCAGCACGATGAAACCGATGAGATACATGCTTGCCCACTTCATTCTTGACCTCCTGGCATGACAAGCCGCCGGAACCGCAAGGGACGGATGGCGGCGTCGCGGTCCAGACTAATCCAGCTCCACTGAACGGATGCCCTTGCGAGTCGTAGCGTGTGCACCGCGTTCGGCTATCGGGGTATCGCGCGCGCGGCGCGCGCCGCGCAGACATAGTGGTTATTCGCCAGCCTTTTTCTTCAGAACCGCCCGCGCCGCATTCCTTCCGCTCGCCCCGCTGATCCCGCCGCCGCCATGCACGCCCTGGCCGCACAGGTACAGTCCATCGACCGGCGTGCGGTGGTTCGAGAATCCGGGCATCGGGCGCATGAAGAACATCTGGTCGAGGATCAGCTGGCCGTGGTTGAGGTCGCCTTCGGTGAGGCCGTAAGTCTCTTCCATGTCGGTCGGCAGGATCGATTCGATCTGCCGGATCGACGCTTTCAGCGCGGGAAAGTGTTCGGCGAGCGTGGCGACCGCGAGCTGTTCGACGCGACCGCGCTGGCCTTCCCAGTCGGAGCCGCGCAGCTTGTACGGCGCGAACTGGAAATGGATCGAGACGACGTTGTTGTCGCTGGTGGCTTCGAGATAAGGCTGTGCGGAAATCTCGCCGTATTTCGCGGCATCGAACGCGCGTTCGAGGTAGCGCAGTCCCGGCGCGACCGCGAGCGTGCCGGCCGGTAATCCGTGCGATCCGTTGGTGAGCAGGTGCACCTTCGCGACGCTGCCGCGCATCTTGATCGACTGCGTGTGCCAGACGAATTCCGGCGGCAGTTCGACCGCGCCGACCAGGCCGAGCAGGGTGTGGCGCGGATCGGCGGCGGACAGCACCATGCGCGCGGCGATCTCTTCGCCATTCGCGAGTTTCACGCCCATCGCGGCCTGCCTGCTGACGAGGATCTTCCGCACCTCGGTGGATGTGCGCAGTTCGCCGCCGTTCGCCTTCAGTGCCGCGACCAATGCATCGGCGATCTTGCCGGTGCCGCCAGCCACGGGCCGGTGCGCGAGTCCGCCGCGATTGAGCCAGTTGTGCATCAATGTGTAGCCGCCGCCGGCCGACATCGCCCCAAGCGTGAGTCCGTGGATGCCGACCGCAGCGATCGCCGCACGCAGTGGTTCGGACTCGAACCATTCCTCGGTGAACTCGACCATCGACATCGACATCGAGCGGATCACCTTGAACATGTCCTTGCCGCCGAGTCGGCGCAGCTTCCAGCCGAGCTTCGCGAGCGGCAGGCCATCGGTCCACATGTCGGTGGGCGGCAGGCGCGGCATCGGCGTGCTGTACGCGGCATCGAGGAAGGCGGCGGCCTTGTCCATGAAGGCGACGAAGTCCGGCCAGCGCGCGGCGTCTTTCGCGGACAGTTCGCGGATCGCGGCGAGCGTCTGCGCGTCCTTGCCGTCGGCGACCAGGCGCAGCTGCCGGCCGTCTGGCAGCAGCGAAACATACGCCGGCTTCGCGCCGGTCGCCGGTGCAAGTCCGTGCTTCGCGAGACCGAGGTCGGCGACGATATCGGGACGCAGGCTGCCGCCCGCATGCAACGCATCGACGGTGAACCCTTCGCCGTAGGATTCGGTCACGACCTGTCCACCGGCGATCGCGCGGCGTTCGAGAACCAGCACTTTCCTGCCGGCTTTCGCGAGGTAGTTCGCGGCGACCAGGCCGTTGTGGCCCGCGCCGACGATGATGGCGTCATAGGTCATGGTCGCGCTCATTTCCAGTCCTTCAACACTTCCATCGCCGCCAGCCTGCCCGCCGCGCCCATCACGCCGCCGCCGGGATGCGCACCGGCCGCGCCGAAGTAGTAGCCGGGCAGGGGCGTGCGGTAGTCGGCCCATTGCGGCGACGGGCGCAGGAAGAACAGCTGGTGCAGCAGCAGTTCGCCGTGGAAGATGTTGCCGCCGGTGATGCCGGCGATGCGCTCGATGTCCTTCGGCGTGATGACCTGCTTGTCGACGATGCAGTCGCGGAAGTTCGGCGCGTAGCGTTCGATCGTCGAGATCACGGTCTCGCCGAACGCCGCTTTCTTCGTCTCGTCCCAGCCGCCCTCGATGTCGTACGGAGCGTACTGCACGAAGCACGACATCACATGATGGCCCGGCGGTGCCATGTCGCGGTCGATCATCGACGGGATGATCATGTCGATGTAGGGATTCTTCGAGAACTGTCCGTACTTCGCCTCGTCGTAGGCGCGCTCGATGTAGTCCATGCTCGGGCTGATCGAGATCGCGCCGCGATGCAGCGGGCCTTCGCCGGGCAGGCAGGTGAAGTCCGGCAACCGGTTCAGCGCGATGTTGACCTTGCCCGACGAACCGCGCACGCGGAAATCGCGGATCGACTGGACGAAGTCGTCGGGCAGGTGCCTGGACTCGACGAATTGCAGGAAGCTGCGCTTCGGATCGGCCGCCGACATCACCACTTTCGCGCGCAGTTCGTCGCCATTCTCCAATGCGACGCCCGCCGCGCGGCCGCCTTTCACGATGACCTGCTTCACCGGGGCATTCGTGCGGATCTCCACGCCGAGCGCCTGCGCGGAACGCGCGATCGCCGCGCTGACTCCGCCGGTGCCGTTCTTCGCGAAACCCCAGGCGCGGAACGCGCCGTCGATTTCGCCCATGTAGTGGTGCAGCAGGACGTACGCCGTACCCGGCGAATTCGGGCCGAGGAAAGTGCCGATGATGCCGCTCGCCGACTTGGTGCCCTTGAGCGGATCGAATTCGAACCAGTCGTTGAGCAGGTCGGCGGAGGACTGCGTCACCAGCTTCGCGATCTGGTAGAGCTCCTTTTCGCTGAGGCTCTTCGCATACTTGCCGAGCTTGAGCATGCCCATCAGGTCGCGCGGGCTCATCGACGACGGATCCGGCGGCACCAGGCTGATGATCGGCTTGATCGCCTTCGCGGCGCGCGCCATGACGCGGCCGTATTCGTCGGATGCCTCGGCGTCCTTCGGCGAATGCCGGTAGATCTCGCGCCGGGTGAGGTCGTGGTCGTCCCACGCGGCGAGGTAGTCGCCGTTGTCCATCGGCGTGACCGTGCTCGGCAGCGGCAGGATCTTCAAGCCGTGTCGCGGCAGTTCGAGGTCGCGGATGATTTCCGGGCGCAGCAGGCTCACGACGTAGGAGAACTCGGTGAAGCGGTAGCCGGGGAAGATCTCCTCGGTCATCGCCGCGCCGCCGACGATCTCGCGCCTTTCGAGGATGCAGACCTTCTTGCCTGCTCGCGCCAGGTAAGCGGCGGCGATCAGGCCGTTGTGGCCTGCTCCGATGACGATGGCATCGTACTGGTTGGTGGTCATGTTGCCCTGGTCCTCACACGCAACGGGCTCGATCGCCCCTTCCTTTCTGCTCAGTTGCCAATCGCGACGGCAGCGATACCGAAGCGGATGCATCCCCCAACCATCTTGTCATCCCGAGCGCAGCGAGGGATCTCGCATTCGTTGATTCCGAAGCGGATACGCCCGCCATTCACCTTGTCATCCAGAGCGCAGCGAGGGATCTGGCATTCGTTGATTCCGAAGCGGATACGCCCGCCCTTCACCTTGTCATCCAGAGCACAGCGAGGGATCTCGCATTCGTTGATTTCGAAGCGGATACGCCCGCCATTCACCTTGTCATCCCGAGCGCAGCGAGGGATCTCGCATTCGTTGGGTACAGATCCCTCGCTGCGCTCGGGATGACAAGTCCTCTTTCAGAACGACCAGACTCCTCACTTTGCCCGGGATGAAGTCAGTCCAACTTGTACTGGCCATCACTTCTTCTTCCACTCCGGCTCGTAAAACGGCAGCTTCACGACCTTGCACGGCGTGTGTTTGCGGTGGTGCTCGACGGTGATCTCGATCGTCAACTGGGTGCCGACTTCGTAATGCGGGTTCTGCACGTGCGCGAGCGCGATGTATTTCTTCAGCACCGGCGACCAGGTGCTCGTCGATGCGTAGCCGACCTGACGGCCGTCGCGCATGACCGGCAGGCTGCCGCGCACCGCCATGCCGGGAATCTGGGGCGGTAGGCCGACCGCGGCGAAGTAGCGCTCCATCTCGACCCAGTCGATGTCCACGCCGACGAGCTTCCATGCCGGGCCGTCGCGCTTCTCTTTTTCCAGCGCGCGGCGGCCGACGAAGTAGCCTTCCTTGTCGAGATTCACCGCCCAGTCCAGGCCCATTTCCAGCGGCGTGGACTTCTGCCCTTCGATCCATGCGTGGTTGCAGGGCGTGTAGTCGACGTCGATCATGAACAGGCCCGCTTCCACCCGCGCCATGTCCATCGGCAGGATGCCGCAGGGGGTGATGCCGTAGTCGTGGCCGGCTTCCATCAAGCGGTCCCAGACCTTCAGCGCCTTGTCGGCGTCCATCCAGATCTCGTAGCCGAGGTCGCCGGTGTAGCCGGTGCGCGACACCGAAACCGCGACGCCGTCGATGCTGTTCTGCATCACCCGGAAGAACTTGAGCTTGTCGATGTTTTTCTTGCAGCAGCCGTTGAGGATCGTGCGCGATTTCGGCCCTTGCAGGCTCAACGCGGCGACCTGGTCGCTCACTTCGCGGATGGCGACGTCCATGCCGACCGCGTTCATCGACAGCCAGCGCAGCGAGGGCTCGGCCGAGGTCATGCGGAAGCTGGTGTCGCCGAGCCGCGAGATCGTGCCGTCGTCGAGCATCTTGCCTTCGTCGTCGCACCAGCCGGTGTAGTAGACCTGTCCGACCGCCATCCTGTGGATGTCGCGGGTGGTGATCCGGTGCAGCAACTGCGCGGCATCCGGGCCGTCGATGAGGTATTTCATCAGCGGCGAGATGTCGATCAGCGCCGCCGCGTCGCGGATCGCCCAGTACTCGCGGTCGAGCGAGAGATCGTAGGAACCGGCCACGATGTAGCCCGCCCAGCGGCGCCAGTTCTGCGGCAGGCACAGCTTCGAGGTGCGTTCGTGGAAGGCGGTGCGCTTGAGTTCGAGCATCGGAGTCTTCGCGGAGTCGCGTGACGCGACGGGTTCGCCGTAACGCTGGTTCGGCATGATAGGGGGAAGCGGGCCGTTCCGGGAAATGCCGCGATGCCTGTGCGCCCTGCGCACAGCGCTACCGTCCCGGCAATCCTTGATATAGTCGGTCGCAGCTTGCGCTGATGCGGCTGCGACGGTTTCGACCAGCATTCAACGATGGGCCTTCGAATGGGGTTTCGATGAGTCTCGCCACCGAGCCGACCGGCTCACTCGACCAGGCGCTTGCGCATGCGTCGCGACTTCTCGCGACCCATCCGGAGCTCGCCGGCGAACAGGCGACCGAAATCCTGAAAGTCGCCAGCAACCACCCGCTTGCGCTGCTGGTGCTCGCGAACTCGCATTCCATCCGCGGCGATGTGCAGCGGGCCGTGGAAATCCTCGATCCGCTCGCGCGTTCGCAGCCGAACTGGGCGATCGCCCAGCTCGAACTGGGAATCGCCAAGGGTCGGATCGGGCGCGGCGAAGAGGCCGTCGCGGCGCTGCGTCGCGCGGTCGCGCTCAAGCCCGACCTGCCGCAGGCGTGGCTAGCGCTCGGCGACCACCTGACCGGCATGGGCGATGCGAAAGGCGCTGATGCAGCCTATGCGAACCACGTTCGCCATTCCACGCGCGACCCGCAATTGCTGGCAGCTGCGTCGGCGTTGCACGAAAACCGCATCCCCGAAGCAGAAGGCCTGCTGCGCGAACACCTCAAATCGGCGCCGACCGACGTGGCCGCGATCCGCATGCTCGCCGAGGTCGCCGCCCGGGTGGGCCGCGACGAGGATGCCGAACACCTGCTCGCGCGCTGCCTCGAACTCGCCCCGGGCTTCCACGCGGCGCGGCAGAACTACGCGCTGGTGCTGTTCCGCGGCAACAAGCCGGCCGAGGCGATGGCCGAGATCGACGCCTTGCTCGCGATCGATGCGGCGAACCCGGGCTATCGCAACCTCAAGGCGGTGATCCTCAGCCGCATCGGCGACTACGAACCGGCGATCGAGATCTATTCGGCGATCCTGCGCGAATACCCGAGCAATCCGAAGGTATGGCTCAGTTACGGCCACGCGCTGAAGACCGCGGGCCACGCGGACCGGTCCATCGCCGCCTACCGCAAGAGCATCGAGCTCGACCCGGCGTTCGGCGAAGCGTACTGGAGCCTGGCGAACCTCAAGACATTCCGCTTCGCTGACGCCGATGTGGCGTCGATGCGCGGCCAGCTCGCGCGTCCCGACCTCGACGCGGAAGGGCGTTACCACTTCGAGTTCGCGCTCGGCAAGGCGCTCGAGGACGGCGCCGACTATGCGGAATCGTTCGGGCATTACCTCGAAGGCAACCGGCTGCGCCGCGCGACGATCCTGTACGACGCCGGCGACATGGCGACCCGGGTCCGCCGCTCGAAGGCGTGCTTCACTCCGGAGTTTTTCGCGCAGCGCGCGGGCTTCGGCGCTGGCGCGCCCGATCCGATCTTCATCGTCGGCCTGCCTCGCTCGGGCTCGACCCTGATCGAGCAGATCCTGTCCAGCCACTCCGAAGTCGAAGGCACGATGGAGCTGCCTGAAATCATCTCGATGACCCGCGACCTGCGCCAGCAGGCCGATGCGCCGCAGGCGACCGGCTACCTGGACGTGCTCGCCGCGATGGATGCGCAGAGCCTGCGCAGGCTCGGCGAGCAGTACATCGGGCGCACCCGCATCCAGCGCAAGACGGCGGCGCCGCATTTCATCGACAAGATGCCGAACAATTTCATCCACCTCGGGCTGATCCACCTCGTGTTGCCGAATGCGCGGATCATCGATGCGCGCCGGCATCCGCTCGCCTGCTGTTTCTCCGGCTTCAAGCAGCACTTCGCGCGCGGCCAGAACTTCAGCTACAGCCTCGAGGACATCGGCCGCTACTACCGTGATTACGTCGAGCTGATGGCCCACTTCGACGACGTGCTGCCCGGCCGCGTGCACCGCGTCGTCTACGAAGGCATGGTCGACGACACCGAGGCCGAGGTGCGGCGCCTGCTGGACTATTGCGGCCTGCCGTTCGAGCAGCAATGCCTGCGCTTCTTCGAGAACGAGCGGCCGGTGCGCACCGCGAGTTCCGAGCAGGTGCGCAAGCCGATCTATCGCGAGGGCGTCGACCACTGGCGTCACTACGACGCGTGGCTCGGGCCGTTGAAGACCGCGCTGGGGCCGGTGCTGGATGCCTATCCCGGGGTGCCCGGATTCCCATGACCACGCAAGCCGACAGATGTATCTTGTGATGTGATGTGATGCGCGCGGAAACCCGTCGCCCGAACACCGAATTGCCGATCAATACCGAGAAAGGGGAGAAACCGAGATGCAGCAGTCGAAGACAAGAACATCGGGACGCCACAACGCGTCGACCATCGCCAGATTGCCGCTCGCCGTCGCGATCTATTTCGCGATCAGTTCGGCCGCGTTCGCGCAGACCGATGCCCAGGCGCCCGCGCAAGACCCGGCCGCCCAGGCGGCCGGCAAGGCGCCGGCGAAGGACAAGGTCGCCACCCTCGATGCGGTGACCGTCACCGCGCAGAAGCGCAAGGAAAACCTGCAGAAGGTACCGATCAGCATTCAGGTACTCGACACCAAGAAGCTGACCGAACTCAACATCAAGAGCTTCGACGACTACGCCAAGATGCTGCCCAGCGTCTCGTATTCGAGCGTGGCCCCGGGCTTCGGCCAGGTCTACATGCGCGGCGTGTCGAGCGGCGGCGACGGCAACCACTCCGGACCGTTGCCCAGCGTCGGCATCTACGTCGACGAGCAGCCCATCACCACGATCGATGGCGCGCTCGACCTGCACGTGTACGACATTGCCCGCGTCGAGGCGCTGTCCGGCCCGCAGGGCACCCTGTACGGCGCGAGTTCGCAAGCCGGCACGCTGCGCATCATCACCAACAAGCCGGACCCGAAGAAGTTCGCCGCGGGCTACAGCCTTGAAGCCAACACGCTCAGTGGCGGCGGCAACGGCTATGTCGCCGAGGGATTCCTCAACGCGCCGATCAACGACCACACCGCGGTCCGCTTGGTCGGCTGGAAGGAACACGACGCCGGCTGGATCGACAACGTCGCCAGTGCGCGCCAATACCCGGTGCGCAATCCTCCGGATCCGCCAAGCTGGGGTGGCGTGGTCGACAACGGCCCGGGTTGCGTGAGCAGCGCGACCCGCGTGTGCACGCACAATGCTAAGAAGAACTACAACGACGTCGACATCACCGGCGCGCGCGCGGCGCTGAGGATCGACCTCAACGACAACTGGTCGATCACGCCGTCGGTGATGGGCCAGGACGAAACCGAGAACGGCAACTTCGCCGCCGACAGCAGGTTCGGCGACCAGGCGCTGAGCCATGCCTACGCGGACAAGTCGCAGGACCGCTGGATCCAGGCTGCGCTGACGGTCGAAGGCAAGCTTGGCAATTTCGATGTGACCTACGCATTCGCCAACCTCAACCGCCATGTCGACGTCGCCGCCGACTACAGCGATTACTCGTTCTGGTACGACACCTTGGCCGGGTACGGGCAGTACATCTACGACAACAGCGGCACGCTGATCAATCCGTCGCAACACATCCAGGGCAAGGACGGTTACCAGAAGATCAGCCACGAACTGCGCATCTCCTCGCCGAAAGAGGATCGCCTGCGCTTCATTGGCGGCATCTTCTGGCAGCACCAGCTGCACGACATCGAGCAGCGCTACGTCATCGACGACTTCGCCGATTCGCTCTCGATCCACGGCTGGCCGCACACGCTGTGGCTGACCAAGCAGGTCCGTCGCGACAACGACGAGGCCGTGTTCGGCGAGCTGTCCTTCGACTTCACCGACAAGCTGACCGCCACCGCGGGCGGACGCTTCTTCAAGGTGAACAACAGCCTGCAGGGCTTCTTCGGCTTCAGCAACGGTTATGCGCCAGGCTCGTCCTACGGCGAAGCTTCCTGCGGCCCCCAGGCCACCTGGGTGCCGTTCCACGATTCGCCGTGCACGGTCTTCCACAAGACGGTCAAGGAAACCGGCTCGATCGGCAAGGTCAATCTGACCTACCAGGCCACGCCGGACGTGATGTTGTACGGAACCTGGTCGGAAGGCTTCCGGCCCGGCGGCATCAACCGCCGCGGCACGCTCGCGCCGTACACGTCGGACTTCCTGACCAACTGGGAGTTCGGCTGGAAGACGACGTGGTTCGACCATCGACTGTCGTGGAACGGCTCGGTCTTCCGCGAGGACTGGAAGGACTTCCAGTTCGCGATCCTCGGCGCGAACGGCCTGACCGAAATCAAGAACGCCAACCAGGCGCGCATCCGCGGGTTCGAGTCGCAACTCAACTGGGCGGCGACCTACAACCTGCACCTTTCCGCTGGAATCTCGCTGTACGACCCGAAGCTGACCGCGAACTACTGCGGCGCCACCGATGCCAACGGCAAGCCGATCACTGACTGTCCCGCGGGCAGCGTGGATTTCCCGAACGGTCCGCAGGCGAAGAAGGGAACCCAACTGCCATTGACCGCGAAAATGAAGGGCAACCTCACCGCGCGCTATACCTTCGATGTCGGCGACTACGAAGCGTACGTGCAGGGTTCGGTGGTCGGCGTCGGTCGCCGCAAGTCGGATCTGCGCGTGTCCGGGTTCGATCCGGTCGGCGATCCGCAGACGCATGCGCCCGCAACGATCCAGGGCGAACTGGCCGGCTACGGAACCACCGATTTCTCCGCGGGTTTCAAGAAGAACGGCTGGGCGGTCGACTTCTTCCTGAAGAACGCGTTCAACAAGCGCGCACCGCTGACGCGCTTCGTCCAGTGTTCGGAGTCGGTATGCGGCAACCCGGACCAGGTGGGCGGCCTCGCGCCGGACATCTACACCGTGTACAGCCAGCCGCGCAGTTTCGGCGTGACCTTCTCGCAGGAGTTCTGAGCGGTCGCCCGATCGCCACGCAAGAGAAAACGGCCCTTCGGGGCCGTTTTTTTGGTGCGGAATGCGAAAGCGTCAGAGTGCTTTCAGCAGGCGATAGTCGAATTCCAGCGACTGGTAGAACGATGCTGCCGGGATGCGTTCGTCCTGCCCATGCGAGCGGTCGTCGTCGACGTCGTAGGCGATGCCGTTGAACACGTAGACGGGCATGCCCTGCGCGCGCAGGAACACACTGTCGCTCGCGCCCGCCGCCATGTACGGCGAGACCGGGATCGGCCCCCAGACGCCGTGCGCGACCTCGGCGACGCGCGCGAACAACGCCGGGTCCACCGGCGTCGCCGGGCTGAGGTTCGGTTCGGCGACGCGCGCAATGTCGATGCCGGGATCGGCCACCGTGTCTTTCAGCACCGCATCGACATGGGCCGGATCCTCGTCGGGCAGCAGCCGGCAATTCACGGTCGCGCGCGCGAGCTGCGGCAGCGCGTTCTCGCCGTGTCCGCCTTGCAGCAGGGTCGGCACGCAGGTCGTGCGCAACTGTGCGTTGTTGTAGGTGGACGAGGCCGCAAGTCGTGCGACCGCAGCCGCGTCCGACGGATCGTGGCCGACTGCGCGCATGTCATCGGCGGTTTGCCCCGAAGACAGCCTGGCGAGACCGGTGTAATAGCCGCGCGTGGCCGAGTTCGTGCGCAGCGGGAATTGCAGCGCCGACAACTTGACCAGTCCTTGCGCGAGGCGGTAGATCGCATTGTCCGGAACCGGCAGCGAGCTGTGCCCGCCTGGATTGTGTACGGTCAGCGTGTAGCTCAGGTACACCTTCTCGGCCGTTTCCACCGACAGCACTGCCGGTTTGCCGCCGCGAATTTCCGGGCCGCCGCCATCCTGGTTCAATGCATACGCCGCCTTGATCAATTCCGGGCGGTGCGCGAGCAGCCACTGGATGCCGTTGTCGCCGCCGTCTTCCTCGCCGGCGGTCATCGCAAGGATGTAGTCGCCGCGCGGCACGATGTGTTCGGCGTGCATCCGCAGCAACGCGCTGACGATGCCGACGCCGGCGCCCTTGATGTCCATCGTGCCGCGACCGTAGAAATAGCCGTCCTGTTCGGTCAGCTTGAACGGATCGACATGCCAGTCCTCGCGATTGGCTGCGACCACGTCGAGGTGCGAAAACAGCAGTACCGGTCCGCGTTCGCCGCGGCCATGCACGCGCACGACGAGGTTGCGCTTGCGCGGGTTGTCGCCGACCACCAGCACGTCGACAGGCGCGAATCCCGCGGCAAGGAAACGCTGCGCAAGTTTTTCCGCCGCCGCCGTGGTGCTGCCGTTCGCCGAGGTCGTGTCGATCGCGATGAGCTCCTGCAGCAGCTCGCGACCCTGCGTGCGGATGCGTTCCGGTGCGGTGACCGCCGCCGTCGAGGGCGCGGCTGTCGCGGGCGCGGTCGATGTCGCTGCGGCAGCGGCGAGCGAAAACAGCGACACCGTCGCAACGGCCATGGTCAGATTGTTCAGCATGCGCATCTCCTTCAATTCGTGGTGGCGCCGATCAGACCCGTTCCAGTGCCATCGCCAGCCCTTGCCCGACGCCGACGCACAGGCTCACCAGTGCGCGCCGCTCGCAGTGCCGGCGCAACCCCAGAACCGCACTCGCGACGAGGCGTGCGCCGCTCGCGCCGAGCGGATGCCCGAGCGCGATCGCGCCGCCATTCGCATTGACGTGTCCGGCGTCGTCGGCGAGCCCCAACGCACGCGTGCAAGCCAGCACCTGCGCGGCAAACGCCTCGTTGATCTCGATGCGGTCGAAGGCGGACAGGTCGAGTTGCGTGCGCGCGAGCAGTTTGCGGATCGCCGGGACTGGGCCGATGCCCATCGTGCGCGGCGCGACCCCTGCCGACGCCATGCCGATCACGCGCGCGAGCGGCTCCAGCCCGTGGCGTTTCAATGCCGCTTCCGACGCGAGCAGGACCGCGCCGGCGCCGTCGTTGAGGCCGGACGCATTGCCAGCGGTGATGCTGCTGTCGCCGCCGAGCAGCGGCTTGAGCGCAGCGAGTTGTTCGAGGGTCGCATTCGGCCGCAGGTGTTCGTCCTCGCTGGCCACGACGTTGTGCCTGGCTTGGGCGACGTCGACCGCGACGATCTCTTCCGCGAGCCAGCCGCTTTGCTGCGCGCGCGCGGCGCGTTGCTGGCTGCGCAGGGCGTACGCGTCCTGGGATGCGCGCGAAATGCCGTGATCGCGGGCGAGATTGTCGGCGGTCTGGATCATCGAATCGACGCCATGGCGTGCCTCGATCACCGGATTGATGAAGCGCCAGCCGAACGTGCTGTCCTCGAGTTTCTGGTCGCGCGCGTAGGCTCCGCTGGGCTTGGCCATCACGAATGGCGCGCGCGACATGCTCTCGACGCCGCCCGCAATGACGAGGTTGGCTTCGCCGCAGGCGATCGCGCGCGCGCCCTGGCCGATGGCTTCGAGGCCGGAAGCGCAGAGCCGGTTCACGGTCACCGCCGGCACCGTTTCCGGCAGGCCCGAAAGCAGCACCGCCATCCGCGCGACATTGCGGTTGTCCTCGCCGGCCTGGTTCGCGCAGCCGAGGATCGTTTCGTCCAGCGCCGCCCAGTCCAGCGCCGGATGGCGCGCCATCAGCGCGGCCAGCGGCAGTGCGGCGAGATCGTCGCAGCGCAGCGCGGCGAGCTTGCCGCCGTAGCGTCCGAACGGCGTGCGCGTCGCGGCGACGATGTATGCGGCGCCCATCAGCGTTTCGCGGTACCGAAGAAGTGCCGGCTGCCATGCGCGATCGCGAGTTCGATCGCCTGCTGCGCATTGCGCAGCGCCGGCAGCATCTTCTTCAGCGCGATATCGTGCGCGCCCTCGCTGTATTGCATGCTGATGTTGAGTCCGGCGATGACGCGCGCATGCGCGGTGCGGATCGGCACCGCGATCGAACACAGCCCCAACTCGAGTTCGCGCGAGACCATCGCGTAGCCCTGCTTGCGCACTTTCTCGATCTCGGCTTTCAGGAACGTGGGCTTGTGGATGGTGTGCGGGGTGAATGCGCGGAACTTGTTGTCGCGCAGCCACGTTGCGAGGTCGGCCTCCGGCATGTCGGCCAGCATCACGCGGCCCATCGACGCCGCGAACGCGGGCAGGCGCGCGCCGACGCTGAGCGCGGTGCTCATGATCCGGCGCACCGGAACGCGCAGCACATACACGATGTCGGTGCCGTCCAGCACCGCCATGGAACACGACTCGCCAACGCGCTGCGCGAGCTGTTCCATCGTCTGCTGCGCGACCTCGGTGAGGTCGAGCGACGACAGGTAGCTGTAGCCCAGCTCCAGCACGCGCGGGGTCAGGAAGAAGCTGCGCCCGTGCGTATCGACATAGCCGAGGTGCTGCAGGGTCAGCAGGTTGCGGCGCGCAACGGCGCGCGACAGCCCGGTGCGCTCGGCGACGACCGACAGGCTTGCGCTGGGCTGGTCGCGGCTGAACGCGCGCAGCACGCTCAGGCCGCGCGCGAGCGACTGCACGTAATCGGGGCTGTCCTCGAAACTCGGATTCGTGGGCATGTGCTTCATTGGAGGCAGGATTGACAAGAAGAGCGTAAAGGCATTTCAATATGTTCGCAATACGCATTAGTGTTCGATTATCGAACAATTGATGAGATGGTCCGGACAGGAGGAGCGCGGGTGGCGAGCGAGCGCGACAGCGTCATGCACAGCTGGTGCGTGCAGGCCGAATGGCAGGCGCCGACGATCGTCGGCGGCCGCGGCGCGCGCCTGTGGGACGCAGCCGGACGCGACTGGCTGGACATGAGCAGCCTCGCCGAATGCAGCAACCTCGGCCACCAGCATCCGGCCGTGGTCGAGGCGATCCGCAGTCAGGCGGAACAATTGTGTTTCGTCACCTCGTCCTGGGGTGCGCAGCCGCGTGCGGACCTTGCCGATGCGCTGCTCGAGAAGGCCGGCTTCGAAGGCGGCAGGGTGTTCTTCACCCTCGCTGGCGCGGATGCGAACGAGAACGCGGTCAAGTTCGCACGCCAGGCGCGTGGCCTGCCGCAAGGGCACGTGATCGCACGCGATCGTTCCTACCACGGTGCGAGCTATGCGGCGATGGCGCTGTCCGGCGACAGCCGCACGCGCGAGCAGATCGATCCCGCACGGATGGGCGTGGTGCATGTTCCGCCGCCGTACGCATACCGTTGTCCGTTCGGCAGCGACAGCGCCGCACAGTGCGGCGAGCGTGCCGTCGCGGCGGTCGCGCAGGCGATCGACGAACGCGGCGCAGGGACGGTCGCCGCGGTCGTCATGGAAGCGAACGCAGGCACGAACGGCATCGTCGCGCCCGACAACTACTGGCCCGGATTGCGCGCCATCACGCGCGAACGCGGCGTGGCGCTGATCGCGGACGAAGTGATGAGCGGCTTCGGCCGCTGCGGCGAATGGTTCGCATGGCAGCGCCATGGCGCTGCCGGCAAGCCGGACCTGATGACGCTTGCGAAAGGGCTCACCGGCGCGCACCTGCCGCTTGGCGCGGTGGTGGTGTCGGCGTCGATCGCCGGCCTCCTCGAACACCAGATGCTTTACACCGGCCTGACCTATTGCGGGCATCCGCTGTCCTGCGCCGCGGGCCTGGCTGCAGTACGCGCCTACGAAAGCGAGAACCTGATCGAGCGCTCGCGTCGCCTCGGCGCGCGGATGTTCGCCGAGTTGAAGGCGATGCAGCAACGCCACCCGCTGATCGGCGACGTCCGCGGCGGCCACGGGTTGTTCGCCGTCGTCGAGCTGGTTGCGGACCGCGCCACGCGCACTCCGCTCGCGCCGTGGCCGCAAATGCCGCAGGGCCTGAAGACGTTGCTGAAAAGCGCGATGGAGCAGGGCGTGTCGTTCGCTGCGCGCGGCAACCTGATCGTGCTCGCACCGCCGCTGGTGATCGAGGAGCGCGAGCTCGCCGACGCGCTCGCCCTGCTCGACCGCCTGCTCACCGAGATGGAACCCGCATGAGCTACAAACTGACCTATGCCACGATGTTCAGTCCACCGGCGGACCTGCACGCGCGCTTCGACGCGGCGATGGCCGAGACCAGGGCGGGACTCGGTGCGACCCATGCATTGCACATCGATGGCGAGGACCGTGCGACCGCGCGGCACGACGCGCGCAGGAGTCCGATCGACCAGCGCCAGTTGCTCGGCCATTTCGCCCTTGCCACGGCCGACGACGCGAACGATGCGATGGACGCCGCCCAGAAGGCGTTCCCGGGCTGGCGCGCGACGCCGATGGGCGAACGCGTGCGCCTGCTTAAGCGCGTCGCAGCACTGATCGAGGAGCGCGTCCACCACATCGCCGCAGCGCTGACGCTGGAAGTCGGCAAGAACCGCATGGAAGCTCTCGGCGAAGTGCAGGAGACTGCGGATTTCTTCAACCACTACGCCGACGATTTCGCGCGGCAGAACGGTTTCGATCATGTTCTGCCGGACGATCCGCTGACCGACTACCGATCGCACAATCGCAGCGTGATGAAGCCGCACGGTGCATGGGTGGTGATCGCGCCGTACAACTTCCCGTTCGCGCTCGCCGGCGGGCCGGTCGCGGCGGCTCTTGTCACCGGCAACACTGTCGTGTTCAAGACCGCGACGGATACGCCGTGGTCGGGTCGCCTGCTCGCGGACTGCCTGCGCGATGCGGGCTTCCCGCCGGGCGTGTTCAATTTCCTCAACGGCAGCGGTGCGGATGTTGGAGCGACCCTGGTCGCGCATCCGCACACTGCTGGCGTGACCTTCACCGGTTCGTTCGATGTCGGCATGCAGATCTATCGTGCGATGGCGAACGGTGCGTATCCGCGCCCGTGCATCGCCGAGATGGGCGGCAAGAACGCGTGCATCGTGACCGCGAACGCGGACCTCGAACGCGCCGCGAACGGCATCGTGCGCTCGGCGTTCGGATTGAGCGGGCAGAAGTGTTCGGCGCTCTCGCGTGTGTATGTGGACGACGCGATCGCCGATGCGCTGATCGACCGGCTGCAGGAAAAAATCGGCGCATTGAGGATCGGCGATCCATCGCTCCAGGACCACTGGATGGGGCCGGTGACGACCGCGAATGCGCTGCGCAACTTCGAGCGCTACAGCCGGGAACTCGCCGAACACGGCGGCCGCATCCTGGCCGGCGGCGTGCGCCTGCGTGATGGCGATCTCGAACATGGCTATTTCGTCGCCCCGACGCTTGCCGAAGCGCCCGCGACGCACCCGCTGTTCCGCGAGGAAATGTTCCTGCCGATCGTGATGCTGTGCCGCGTGCGCGATCGCGCCGACGCGATGCGGCTGGCCAACGATTCGCCGCTGGGCCTGACCGCCGGCTGCTATGGCGACGACGACGACATCGCGTATTTCTTCGAGCACATCGAAGCGGGGGTGACGTACGCGAACCGGCCGCAAGGCGCGACCACCGGCGCGTGGCCCGGCTACCAGCCGTTCGGCGGATGGAAGGGCTCGGGTTCGACCGGCAAGGCGATCGCGTCGTTCTATTACCTTGCGCAGTACCTGCGCGAACAATCGCAGACCAGGGTGGAGTGATCCATGCCGTTCGCGAGCCTGCACGATGTCATCCGTGAGCACGTCCACGACGGGCAGAGCATCGCGCTGGAAGGCTTCACCCACCTGATCCCGTTCGCTGCCGCGCACGAGATCGTCCGCCAGGGCAGGCGCGACCTGCACCTGATCCGGATGACCCCGGACCTGATCTACGACCAACTCATCGGTATCGGTTGCGCACGCGCGCTGACGTTTTCCTGGGGCGGCAATCCCGGCGTCGGTTCGTTGCACCGCCTGCGCGACGCGGTCGAGAACGGCTGGCCGCACGCGCTCGCGATCCACGAGCATTCGCATGCCGGCATGGCCGCGGCCTATACAGCCGGCGCCGCGCGGCTGCCGTTCGGACTGCTGCGTGGTTATGTCGGTACCGACCTTGCGCAGGCCAACCCGCAGGTCCGCGAGGTGCGTTGCCCCTACACCGACGCGGCGATCGCGACCGTGCCGGCGCTCAACCCGGATGTCACCGTGCTGCATGCGCAGTCCGCGGATCGCGATGGCAACGTGCTGATCCAGGGCATCGTCGGCGCGCAGAAGGAAGCAGCGCTCGCCGCGAAAACATTGATCGTCACCGTCGAGGAGGTCGTCGACGCGCTGCATGCGCCGATGAACGCGATGGTGTTGCCGCATTGGGTCGTGGCCGCGGTCGCGGTGGTGCCGGATGGCGCGTATCCGTCCTATGCGCATGGCTATTACGACCGCGACAACGCGTTTTACCTGGCATGGGACGACATCGCGCGCGACCGCGACACGTTCGCCGCGTGGATGCAGCGGCACGTGCTAGGCAGCCGCGATCATGCCGGGTTCCTGCACAGCCTGCAGGAGGCCGCATGAGCGCCGCAGCGCACTACACGCCGGACGAGATGATGACGATCGCGGCTTCGCGGCTGTTGCGGAACGGCGACGTGTGTTTCGTCGGCATCGGCGTGCCATCGGCGGCGGCGAATCTCGCGCGGTTGTCGCATGCGCCTGGCATCGTCCTGGTTTACGAGTCGGGCACGATCGGTACCCGGCCCGATGTGTTGCCGCTGTCGATCGGCGACGGCGAACTCGCGGAAACCGCGACCGCAGTGGTCTCGCTGCCGGAAATCTTTTCCTTCTGGCTGCAGGCCGGGCGCATCGATGTCGGATTCCTCGGCGCCGCGCAGATCGATCGCTTCGGCAACCTCAACACGACGGTGATCGGCGACTACGCGAAACCTGGCACCCGCCTGCCCGGAGCCGGCGGCGCGCCCGAGATCGCGAACCATGCGAAACAGACGTTCGTCGTGCTCAAGCAATCGCGGCGCAGTTTCGTCGAAAAGCTGGATTTCGTTTCCAGCGGCGGCTTCCTCGGCGGCCATGGCGAGCGTGCGCGGCGCGGCATGCAGGGCGCGGGACCGCAGGTCGTGATCACCGACCTCGGCGTGCTCAAACCCGCACCCGGATCGCAGGAACTCACCCTGGTCGCGCGGTACGAACATGCCGGCATCGACGCCATCCGCGCGGCCACCGGCTGGCCGCTCGCGGTCGCCGACACGATGGAGGTGATTCCAGCGCCCGCCGCCGGGGAACTGCAAACCCTGCGCGACCTGCACGAACGCACCCGCATCGCGCATGCACGGCCGGTACGCAATTCCATGGCAGTGAAGACAACTTGATTCCAGATCGAATCCCAAGATGCACCACCGAAGGCCAGCCATGAACGACACCAGCGAACGCATCCGCCACATCAAGACCGAACTGCCCGGCCCGAAGGCGCGCGCCCTGCTCGCACGCGACGCCGAGGTGGTGTCGCCCTCGTACCCGCGCGACTACCCGTTCGCGATGTCGCACGGTCGCGGCGTCGAAGCCTGGGACGTCGATGGCAACCGGTTTCTCGATTTCGCCGCCGGCATCGCGGTGTGCAGCACCGGCCACGCGCATCCGCGGGTCGTGCAGGCGGTGAAGGACGCCGCCGACCAGTTCCTGCACATCTCGTCGGATTTCTGGCACGAGCGGCAGGTCGCGCTCGGCGAGAAGATCGACGCGTTGTCGCCAATGGGCGAGCCGGTGATGAGCTTTTTCTGCCAGTCCGGCACCGAAGCGGTCGAGGGCGCGCTGAAGCTCGCGCGTTATGTGAGCGGGCGCTCGCGCTTCATCGGTTTCCTCGGCGGATTCCACGGGCGCACGATGGGATCGCTTGCATTCACGGCGAGCAAGTACACCCAGCAGAAAGGCTTCTTCGCGACGATGCCGGGCGTCACCCACGTGCCGTACCCGAACAACTACCGGCCGCTGTTCGCCGGCGAAGACCAGGGCCGTGCCGTGCTCGACTACATCGAGAACGTGCTGTTTGCGAGCAACGTGCCGGCGAGCGAAGTCGCGGCGATCCTGATTGAACCGATCCAGGGCGAGGGCGGTTACCTGGTACCGCCGGATGGATTCCTCGCCGGCCTGCGCGCGCTCTGCGACCGCCACGGGATTTTCCTGATCTTCGACGAGGTGCAATCGGGCGTCGGTCGCAGCGGGAAAATGTTCGCGAGCCAGCACTGGGACGTACAGCCGGACATCATGACGCTCGCGAAAGGCCTGGGTTCTGGGCTGCCGATCGGTCTCGTCGTCGCGAAGAGAACCATCATGCAGCAGTGGAAGCGCGGCGCGCACGGCAACACCTACGGCGGCAATCCGCTGTGCTGCGCGGCGGCGCTGGCGACGCTGGAATTGGTCGAGAGCGGCTACGCCGCGAATGCCGAGCGCGTCGGCGCGCATTTCATGATGCGCCTGCGCGAGTTGCAGTTGCGCCACCAGGTCATCGGCGAAGTACGCGGCAAGGGCCTGATGATCGGCATGGAACTCGTGCTCGACCGCGCGGGCAAGCAGCCGGCGAAGGAGCTGTGCGATGCGCTGATCACGCACGCGTTCCACCAGGGCTTGCTGCTGCTGCCGTGCGGAGCGAGTACCGTGCGCTTCATGCCGCCGCTGATGGTGACGGTCGAGCAGGTGGACGAGGCGATCGTCCTGCTGGAAGCGGCGTTGATCGAAGCGCTGGCGCAGTGAAACGCGGTCAGGATTGAAGCACCGAAGCCAACGGGGAATCGCGATGCGCCTTCGACAGATCCTGATCGCTTGCATTGCGGTGTCCTGGGCGACGCCGGCCGACGCCGCGCGCGAGACGGTGCTCGCGCAGATCCAGCTGCCGCACAACTACTATTACCGCGAGATGTACCTGCCGCAGCTCACGACCGGGCCGTCGGCGCTGGCGTTCTCGCCGGACGGCAAGGAGCTCGTCTACAGCATGGGCGGCTCGCTGTGGCGCCAGCGCATCGGCAGCAACGAAGCGCGCGAACTCACCCATGCAGACGGCTACGACTACCAGCCCGACTGGTCCGGCGACGGTCGCCACATCGTGTTCACGCGTTACCGGAACGATGCGATCGAACTGTGGCAACTCGACCTGAAGACCGGCCGGGAAACTGCGCTGACGTCCAATCATGCCGTCAACCTCGAGCCGCGTTACGCGCCCGATGGCCGCCAGCTCGCCTACGTATCGACCGCAGACAGCGGCCATTTCGACCTGTATGTCGCGGCGCTGGACGGCGATCGTATCGCCACGCCGCGACGCCTGGTCGGCGAGCGCAAGAGCGCGATCAACCGCTACTACTATTCGGCGTTCGACCACGCGATCAATCCGTCATGGACGCCGGACGGGAAACGCATCGTGTTCGTTTCCAATCGCGACGTGGCCTACGGCACCGGCGACATATGGTCGGTCGCGGTGGATGCGCCGGACGACCTGAAGAAGATCCACAGCGAGGAGACCGCCTGGCGCGCGCAGCCGCAGGTCGCACCGGACGGGCGCCGCGTCCTGTTCAGCAGCTATCACGGCCGCCAGTGGCAGCAGTTGTGGATGACCACGATGGATGGCGCGGCCCCGCTGCCGCTGACCTTCGGCGAGTTCGACCGCATCCAGCAGCGGTTCTCGCCGGATGCGAGCCGCGTCGCCTACATCAGCAATGAGGACGGCAATACGTCGCTGTGGGTGCAGACCGTGCTCGGCGGCGCGCGCACGCGCATCGTCGCGTCGCGACGCCACTACCGGAATCCGACCGCCGCACTGCGTATCGCCGTGCACGACGAGCATGGAGGACTCGTGCCTTCACGCCTGACCGTACTGGCCGCAGATGGCCGCGCCTACGCGCCCGACAACGCATGGATGCAGGCCGACGATGGCTTCGATCGCAAGCGACAGGCGTTCGAGACGCACTATTTCCATTGCGCCGGCGAGTGCACGCTCGACGTACCGGTCGGCACGCTCAAGATCAGCGCGACGCATGGCATGGATTACACCGTCGCCGAACAGGACGTGCAGGTCACGGCGAAAGGCACCGTTGCGGATATCGCGCTCACGCCCTTGCGCCTGCCGGAACAGTACGGCCACTGGACCAGCGCCGACCTGCACGTGCACATGAATTACGGTGGCCACTACCGCAACGATACCGATGGCCTGATCGCGCAGGCGCGCGCCGAACACCTCGACGCGGTCTACAACCTCGTCGTCAACAAGGAAGAACGCATTCCCGATATCGATGGCTTCAAGGCGCCGCCTGTGCGCAAGGACGGCGTGCTGGTCATGCAGGGCCAGGAATTCCACAGCAGCTACTGGGGTCATCTCGGACTGCTCGATCTCGACGATCATTTCCTGACGCCGGATTTCACCGCGTACCGGCTCAGCGCGATCGCGAGCCCCTATCCGTACAACGGCGTGGTCGCCGACCTCACCCACGCGCAACACGGGCTGGTCGGTTACGCGCATCCGTTCGACGAGCCGGTCGATCCGCAGAAAGACGCGAAGCTCACCAACGCACTGCCGGCGGACGTCGCGCACGGCAAGGTCGACTACTACGAGGTGATGGGCTTCTCCGACCATCGCTCGACCGCCGATGTCTGGTATCGGCTGCTGAATCTTGGATTCCGCATACCTGCCGGGGCGGGCACCGATGCGATGACGAACTACGCATCCCTGCGTGGGCCAGTCGGCATGAATCGCGTCTTCATCGAAACCGCGGGCGAGGCGACGCCGGCGAAACTGCATGATGGCTTGAAGAACGGCCGCACCTTCGTCAGCAATGGACCGCTGCTCGCCCTCGACGTCGCCGGCAAACATCCAGGCGATACCATCGCGCTCGCCGGTGCTCGGAAACTCGCGTACCACGCCGCGCTGCGCTCGCTCGTTCCGGTCGATCATTTCGAGCTCGTCTACAACGGCAAGGTCGTCGCGAGCCACGCGCTCGATGGCGCCGGGCAAGGATGCCCCGGTGTCTCGGGCGCAGGATGCGCAGGAGAGACCGCGCGCACGCAGGCCGACGTGAGCGGCAGCATCGACGTCGATGCGAGCGGCTGGCTGGTGCTGCGCGCATGGAACGAGCAGTCCGATCCGCGCGTGCTGGATATCTATCCGTATGCGAGCACGAGTCCTGTGTACGTCAGCGTGCATGGCGCGGCCCCGCGTTCACCAGTGGATGCCGCGTATTTCGCGAGCTGGATCGATCGCGTGATCGCCGACGCCGGCGCGCGGACCGATTACAACAACGCGCAGGAAAAACAATCCACGCTCGATTACCTGACGACGGCGCGCGCCATCTTCCAGCACAAGGAATGATCGGGATGACGATGAAGAAAGCGTTCGCGATCGCGATCGCCTTGCTGCTCGCGGACGGCGCCGTCGCGGCCGGAAAGCATGCGTTCAACGCGGACGACCTGCATCGTTTGCAGGATGTCGGCGCGCCGAGCCTGTCGCCGGACGGTCAGTGGGTCGCCTATGCGGTCGGCCACCACAACATGGCGATCGACAAGGCGATCAGCGACCTGTGGCGGGTCAGCTTCGACGGCAGGCGCCGCGAGCAGCTGACCTTCAGCGAGACGACCAGCAACACGTTGCCGCAGTGGAGTCCTGACGGGCGCTGGCTTGCATTCCTGTCCGACCGCGACAGCGACGACGAGACGACCCAGGTCTGGCTCATGCCGCGCGATGGCGGCGAGGCACGCAAGCTCAGCGCACTCAAGGGCGGCGTCAGCGATTTCACGTGGGGGCCGGATTCGCGGCAGCTCGCATTGATCGCGAGCGACGATCCGGACGATCCGGTTGCTCCGGCCGACGGCAACAAGGACGAAAAGAAAACCGCGAAGCCGATCGTGATCGATCGCTACCAGTTCAAGGACGACACCACCGGCTATCTCACCCGCCAGCGCTCGCACCTGTATGCGTTCGACATCGACGCGCGCCACGCAATCCTGCTGACCCCGGGCGACCACGACGAATGGGCGCCTGCGTGGTCTCCGGACGGCCGCAACATCGTGTACGTGACCAAGCGCGGCGTCGATCCGGATCGCCACCTCAATTCCGACCTGTACCTCGTCGAACCGCATGCGGGAGCGACCGAACGCCAGCTCACGACTTTCCAGGGCAGCGACCTCGATCCGTACTGGGAATCGCGGCCGTCGTGGAGTCCCGACAGCCGCCAGGTCGCCTACCTGCGCAGCGGCGAGGACCACTGGATCTATTACGCGCCGTGGCAACTCGCGGTGGTCGATATCGTCAGCGGCAAGGAGCGGATTCCAGCGCCGATCGATCGCTGCTTCACCAAGCCGAAGTGGTCGGCCGATGGCAAGTCCGTCTTCGCGCTGATCGAGGAAAGCCGCAACACCTATCTGAGCCGGATCGTGCTGGACAGTGGCAAGGTCGAGCACCTGACCAGCGGCTCGCGCTTCGATGCCGACTTCGATGTCATCGGGAACACGGTCGCAGTGCTCACCGGCGACGACACCCATCCACCGGAACTGTTCGCGCTCGATCACGGACTGCGCGCGTTGTCGCGGCAGAACGACAAGTTGCTCGACGAAGTGCTGTTCCAGTTGGCGGAAGACATCAGCTTCAAGAGCAACGACGGCACGCAGATCGACGGCTTCCTGATGAAGCCAGTCGGCTACCAGGCAGGGAAAAAATATCCCACAGTCCTCGATCTCCACGGTGGCCCGGTCTATCAGTTCAGCCATGAATTCCTGTTCCGCTGGCAGTGGTATGCAGCGCACGGTTATGCGGTGGTCGCGGCGAATCCGCGCGGCAGTTCCGGGCGCGGATTCGATTTCGCGAAAGCGATCTATGCCGACTGGGGACACGTCGATGCGCAGGACGTGCTCGCGGCGGTCGACCACGCCGTCGCACTCGGCGTCGCCGATCCGGCGCGGCTCGCGGTCAACGGCTGGAGTTACGGCAGCATCCTCACCGACCAGGTCATCGTGCAGGACACGCGCTTCAAGGCGGCCACGAGCGGCGCCGGCAGCGGCAATTTCCTCACGATGTACGGCCTCGACGAATACGTGCGCGAGTACGAACTTGAACTCGGCAAGCCGTGGGAACATCCCGAGGCCTACTTGCGCCTGAGTTCGCCCTTCCTGCACGCCGACCGCATCAGGACGGCGACGCTGTTCCTGTGCGCCGAGAAGGATTTCAACGTGCCCTGCGAAGGCGCCGAGCAGATGTACCAGGCATTGCGATCCCTGAATGTGCCGACCCAGCTGGTGATCTATCCCGACCAGCATCACGGCCTCGACGTGCCGAGCTACCTGGCCGACCGCCTGCAACGCTATACCGACTGGTACGATCGTTTCCTCAAGCCAGCGGGGAGCGCGCAGTGAGATTTCCGGCGATGAACGCAGCCGATCCGAGTTGCCTCGCGCCCGAGGCGCTGGAACTCGCGCACGCCCTGCACGCGCAGTTCTATGCCGATCCAGCGTGGCTGGAAGCGGAGCAGCGGCACGTCTTCGCCGCGAGTTGGCAACTTGTTGCGCACGCCGGCGACCTCGAGAACGCCGGCGACCACGTCGTCTGCGACATCGCCGGCAAGCCGGTCATCGTCGTGCGCCAGGAAAGCGGCGAACTGCATGCGTTCTACAACGTCTGCCGGCACCGCGCCGGGCCGCTCGCGCTGTGCAACGGCCGCGGCGCGAAGGCATTGCATTGCAAGTACCACGGCTGGACGTATCGCCTCGACGGACAGTTGCGCACCGCGCCGGAAATGGCCGAGGCGCAGGGACTCGACATCGCCAGCATCCGCCTGCCGCGCGTGCAGGTGCGGCAATGGCAGGGGCTGGTGTTCGTCGCGCTCGCCGACGACGTCGCGCCGTTCGATGACGTCTATGCGGGCATCGTCGAGCGCATCGCGCCGGTCGACATCGGCGGCATGAAGTTCGCGAAACGCTTCGTGTACGAGGTCGACTGCAACTGGAAGGTCTACATCGACAACTTCCTCGAGGGCTACCACCTGCCGCACGTGCACGCGGGCCTGAGCAAGGTGCTCGACTACCGCGCCTACAACACCGAACTGCAGCCGTGGTATTCGCTGCAGCATTCGCCGCTGCGCGCGAACGACGGCATCTACGGCGAGGGCGATGCGTACTACTACTTCGTGTATCCGAACGTCATGCTCAACATCATGCCCGGGCGCATGCAGACGAACGTGGTGATTCCGCTCGGCCTCGAACGATGCCGGATCGAGTTCGACTACTACTACGCGCCGACCGACGATGCGCTCGCGCGCGCCGACAAGGACCTCGCGTTCAGCGACGAGATCCAGCAGGAAGACATCAACATCTGCATGGCCGTGCAGAGAGGCCTCGATTCCGGCACATACACCGGCGGCCGGCTGAGTCCGAAGCGCGAATCCGGGGTCTGGCACTTCCAGAACCTGTTGCGCGCGGCCTACCGCCGGGCGGTGGCATGAACGCTCCCGCGCCGCTGCGTTCGGCGCGCCAGCTCGGGTTCTGGATGTGCGTCGCGCTGGTGGTTGGCAACATCATCGGATCGGGCATCTTCATGATGCCCGCGTCGCTCGCGCCGTACGGCATGAACGCGACGTGGGCATGGCTGGTCACCGGCGCAGGCGCGATGGTGCTCGCGTTGGTGTTCGCCGGCCTGAGCCGGGCGTTCCCCGAGGCCGGTGGTCCATATGCCTACACGCGCCTCGCATTCGGCGAACTGCCCGCGTTCGTGGTGATCTGGACGTACTGGGTCTCGCTGTGGGTCGGCAACGCGGCGATCGCGACGGGCGGCGTGAGCTACCTCAGCAAGCTGTTCCCGTGGATCGCCGAGGCGCCGGGCAGGCCGGCGTTCGTGACGATCGGATTCGTGATCCTGCTCACCGGCGTGAACATCGTCGGAGCGCGTTCGGCGGGCCGTCTGCAGGTGGTCACGACCGCGCTCAAGATCATCCCGCTGCTCGCGATCACGGGCCTTGGCCTCTGGCTTGCCGCGACCGGCAGTCCGCAATTGCACAACGCACACCTGACGGCGACTCCGTTCCGCGCGGATGCGATGACTGCCGCGGCGACGCTGATCCTGTTCACCCTGTGCGGCCTCGAATCGGCCGCCGTCGCCGCCGACAAGGTCAAGGATCCCGCGCGCACGATCCCCCGCGCGACGGTCCTCGGCACGGTGGTCTGCGCGATCGTGTACATCGTCGCGTGCACGACCGTGATGGCGCTGATTCCCGGCGCGACGCTTGCGCAGTCCAACGCGCCGTTCGCGGATGCGGCCGCGATCTTCTGGGGCAGCGCGGTCGCGAAGTGGCTCGCGGCGTTCGCGGCGATCAGTGCGCTCGGCGCGCTCAACGGATGGATCCTGCTGTGCGGCGAATTGCCGTTCCAGCTCGCGAAGGACGGCCTGTTCCCGCGCGCGTTCGCGAAGGAGTCCGCGCGTCGGACGCCGACATTCTCGCTGTGCGTGTCGAGCGCGATCGTCTGCGTGCTGGTGCTGATGAACTACGGCGAGTCGATGGTGCAGGCGTTCAACTTCCTCGTCGTGCTCTCGACCAGTGCGACGCTGGTGATGTATTTCGTCTGCGCGCTCGCTGCGCTCAAGCTCGTGCGCAACGGCCGCGTCGCGACCGGCCGAGGGACGAAGTGGCTCGCCGCCGCGGCGGTCGTCGGCGCGGTGTTCGCACTGTGGGCCATCATCGGCGCCGGCGTCTCGACGGACCCGAAGGCCTGCGGCAACGCGCTGCTGTGCTGGGCGCCGTGGAAGAGCAACGCGCTGTACCTCGGCGCCGCGCTGCTCGCTCTCGCCCTGCCGGTCTACTCCGTGATGAGGCCGAAGAAGGGGATGCCGCGCCATACCGGTTCCTGATCGGACCGCTGCGCCCGCAGCCTGGCGCGCGCAAATCGCCGCAACGCCTGCCTACCGGCAACCTGCGGAGCGCAAAATAGCAGGCCTGTTGCCGCCGACGTGAAATTGACCCAGAGGAGCCATGGCTGCCGAAACAGGACTGCTCCACCAGCTCACCCGAGCCCAAACGGCAGTTGCCGTATGCCATGCGAAACAGGGTGGTTCAGTCGAGAATCGGCACGGTGGTTCAATTCTTGGTCCGCAGCAACATCGCGCCGAACGCAAGCGCCCACAAAGTCGTCCTTCGATCATCGCCGCCTGCTGGAAGCAGGCGACGCTGTCGTGATGTCATGTATTGAAAACAGCTCAATAGGCAGTGTTGTCAGCCGCACAACGAGCAAGAGAGAACACCCGACAGGGAAGCGCCAATCGCGACATGCTCAGGTCGCCAAGGCCGATGGTTGGCTGCTTCGCGCGGAAAGCTCCCGCTCCGCCGGCTAGATCACCGGCCAGATCCAGAATGCGAGGCCCACGGCGGCAATGAACGCGCCGCACAGGACTTCTCCGTAACGCTCCAGCGGCCCCAGCCGCAGGCGTTGCAGGCCGGCCGCTGAATACACGCAGAGCACCATGTAGGTCGCAATTGTCGCGGCGCCGAATACCAGCGACATCAACACAATGAGGCCGATGCCGTACTTGCTCGCCGCGAAGAAGGCCGGGATGCCCTCGATCATCGGAGACGAGCCAAGGATCAGCAACAGCGCCGTGCGCGATTTGGCCTTGTCCTCGTGCGGGTGCGCGTGCCCTTCGCCGGCGTGGGTGTGCTCGGAAAACTCCACGGCATATGCAAGCACGTGCCCATCGTGGTCGATGGTGGGATCGACGCCGAACTGGTGCGGTTCGGGAATCTGCTCGACCGATTCCCAATAGCCGCTGCGCTTTCTGAATTGAAAGCTCTGGCGTGAACCGTCTGCGCGACGGGTCTGCGCGACAACGGTCTCACCGAAAGGACCGGTCAGGCGGAAACGAGGCGGCGCGCCTGTTTCGAAAATCGACAACTCCACGGTGCCGGGTCCAGTTTCGATACGCTGCAGTTCGGGCCCATGGATCGTGCCGTTCGCTGCGCCATGCAGGTGGGAAACATCGTGGCTGTGTCCATGCCCATGGCTGTGGCCATGACCATCGCCCTTGCGCAGATCACGCCACGCGCCGATGGCGATCCAGCCACCGAATCCCATCAGCGCCACGCTCGCAATCGTGTCGACCCTTTGACCAAATCGGGTCGCCACCGCGACACCGCCCAGCCATACGACCAATGCAATGGCCAAGGTCGACAGGACATGTCCGAGGCCCGCCTTGAATGCGGCCCGCGCCGTCTCGGCCCGGGTCCACCCGCGTTGTCGCGCGATCAGCGTGATGGGCACCCAGTGATCGGGAACGATCGTATGGAGCACTCCTGCCGCCGCGACCGCGCCGAGGAGC
>JBBQHA010000006.1:0-58002 GCA_038323475.1 Lysobacterales bacterium | reverse complement strand
ACCCGGCGACGGATGCTGCCTGGCCTGCCGCCACCGACGCCATCGACCGGAGACAAGCCATGACCCGCCACCGTGCATTCGCATTCGCACTCGCCGTGCTCACCCCGTTCGCCGCGCACGCGGCCGGCTGGCATGCGGATGCAAGGTCTTCCACGCTGGGTTTTTCCGGCACCTATCAGGGCGACGCATTCAACGGCAGCTTCAAGACCTTCGATGCGGCGATCGCGTTCGATCCGGCGCAGCTCGCGACCTCGCGCTTCGACGTGAGGATCACGCTCGCCAGCGCCGATACCGCGAACGCGGAACAGAACGACGCACTGCGCGGCGGCGATTTCTTCGATACCGCGCACACGCCGGTCGCGACCTACACGGCGACGAAATTCCGCAGCCTCGGCGGCAACCGCTACGCGGCCGATGGCGTCCTCAGCCTGCGCGGCACGAGCAGGCCGATCACGCTGACCTTCGCGTGGACCGCAGGCGCGACGCCCGCACTGGTCGGCGATGCGGTCGTGAACCGGCTCGACTTCAAGGTCGGCGGCGGCCAGTGGGCCGATACCGGCATGATCGGCAACGCGATCACGGTGCACACGGCGCTGAAGCTGGTTGCCGCTGCGCCTGCCGCGATCAAGCCCGTTGCTCCCGCGGCGCCAGCGAAAAAGTAGTCCGTAGCGCGCGCTACGCCAGGAAGGCACGCACCGCGGCGGCATCGAACGGCCAGTTCAATTCCGTTCCATGCGCCTCGTCGCGCAGCACCGGCACGCGATCGCCGTAACGCGCTTCGAGGCCGCCATCGCCATCGATCCATACGCTGGCGAATTCAGGCGTGCGCGCCTGCGCCATGACCTCCAGCGCTGCGTCGCAGAGCGGACAATCGTCGCGCTGGAACAGGGTCAGCCGGGGTTCGCCGGAAAGTGCTGGCATGGGACTAGAATAACGTCATCGCAGCCAGCGTATTCGCGCTGTCGCCAAATCGACGCCGTCGCCCACCAGCACGGTTACGGGACTGGAATCACGCCATGGCCGTCAGCGTTTTTGATTTGTTCAAGGTCGGCATCGGGCCGTCGTCGTCGCACACGGTCGGACCGATGCGCGCGGCAGTGCGCTTCGTCACCCGCTGGCTGGAGGAGGCCGGAACCCTCGGTCGCGTCGCGCGCGTGCGCGCCGAACTGTTCGGATCGCTCGCATTGACCGGTCGCGGCCACGGCACCGACAAGGCCGTGTTGATGGGACTCGAAGGCGAATGGCCGGACCGCATCGACCCCGACTGCATCCCGGCCAAGCTCAAGCGCATCCGCGGCGAGAAGGTCCTGCACCTGCTCGGCAAGCACGCGATCGCGTTCAACGAAAAGACCGACCTGGTCTTCAACAAGCGACAGAAACTGCCGTTCCATCCGAACGGCATGCGCTTCGCCGCGTTCGACGCCGACGGCAACGAGCTCGCCGCGCGCGACTACTACTCGGTCGGCGGCGGCTTCGTGGTCAACCAGGACGACGCCTCGAACGATCGCATCGTCGCCGACAAGACCGTGCTGCAGTATCCGTTCGCGTCCGGCGAGGAATTGCTCGCGCGCTGCGCCGAGAACGACATCACCATCGCCCAGCTGATGTTCGCGAACGAACGCGTCTGGCGCAGCGACGACGAGATCACCGCCGGCCTGCGCGCGATCTGGAAGGCGATGCAGGACTGCGTCGCACGCGGCACCCGCAACGCCGGCACCCTGCCCGGCGGCCTGCATGTCGTACGCCGCGCGCCGATGCTGCACGACGACCTCAGCGAGCGCCCCGAGGCCGCGATGCGCGATCCGCTGACCGTGCTCGACTGGGTGAACCTGTACGCGCTCGCGGTGAACGAGGAGAACGCCGCCGGCGGCCGCGTAGTCACCGCACCGACCAATGGCGCGGCCGGCATCGTGCCGGCGGTGATGCATTACTACGACCGGTTCTGCCCGGGATCGAGCGAGGAGAAGGTGTTCGACTTCCTGCTCACCGCCGGCGCGATCGGCATCCTCTACAAGGAAAACGCATCGATCTCCGGCGCCGAAGTCGGTTGTCAGGGCGAGGTCGGCGTCGCCTGCTCGATGGCCGCGGGCGGGCTCACCGCCGCGCTCGGCGGCTCGCTCGGGCAAGTCGAGAATGCGGCGGAAATCGGCATGGAACACAACCTCGGCCTGACCTGCGACCCGATCGGCGGCCTCGTCCAGATCCCGTGCATCGAACGCAACGCGATGGGCGCGGTCAAGGCAATCAACGCCAGCCGCATGGCCCTGCGCGGCGACGGCAAGCACCGCGTCAGCCTCGACAAGGTCATCAAGACCATGCGCGACACCGGCCGCGACATGCAGGACAAGTACAAGGAAACGAGCCGTGGCGGGTTGGCGGTGAATGTCATCGAATGCTGAGTGCGCGCCTAGTCTTCGTCGCGTTGCTGGTCTCGGCGCTCGCTGCTTGCGCCAAGACACCGCAGGTGCACCGCGACGGCGCGTTCGTATTCGAGGACGATTTCGATTTTTACGACTCGGCGACCGCGACCTACACCCGGATCGATTGCGGGCATCCGAAAGGCATCCAGGCGCACGCACTGCTATCGGAGCGCGAACTCTCCGCGATCCTCCAGGATGCCGAAGACGCCGATTTCTACCGGTTGCCGCGAAACGTGGTCGGAGACGACGATCAAGGCGGGAACATGATGCCTTGCTCTACCTACGCACTGCGCGTCGCGTCCGGGAATCGGCACAACCGCGTCGATTGGTCGTGTGGTTACGACGGTCCCGCCAAGGCGCCGAAGCCGATCACGTCGCTCGTGCAGCGCATCCGCGACACTCTGCAATCGAAGCCTGAGGTCCGGGCGCTCCCGAGAGTAGGCTGCATGAGAATTTGATGTCGTAACTAGGCGTTTTCTCCGCGCTCGCGGCGGCGCCGAGTGCCAGCAATGAACCGGATTGCACTCCGCTCCACCCGGGCTACGTGAATCGCATCATGGTTTCGCGCTCGATAACACGTCATCAAGTATCGTAGTCGCTTCCCAGAAGACTCCCGAAACCGACATGCGAAAACCCCTTGCCCTTGCCGCCTGCTTCGCGCTCGCCGCCTGCTCTCACATCCCGTTCGTTCCGAAAAAGCAGCCCGTCGTCGGCATCGTGGAGTTCGATACCGGCCTCACGCGTTTCTCCACGGTGACCGGCATCTACCACCAGGACATGTGCTCGAAACGCGATCCGGACGCGCATGTGCACCTGGACAATTCCGAGATGAAAGCGATCCTGAAGGCGGCCGGCAAGACCGGCTTCTACCAGGCGAAGGGCGACCTCACGACCGACTGGTCCGATCCCATGGCGAAACCGCCGCACTGCGCGAGTTTCCGCCTTCACGTCGAATCCGGCACGATGCACAACGAGGTGCGCTGGGATTGCGGGCCGGATGGTTCGAATGCCGCTCCCGCCGAGATCGCGCCGCTGGTGGAACTGGTCCGGGAAACCCTGCAGTCGAAGCCGGAAGTCCGGGCGATGCCGTGGTCGAGTTGCCAGGTGAAGTGAGTCGAAGCGACGCCTGCCATTTGGTCCGGCTTTTTCTTCAAGCAGCGGGACGCCGCTTCGAGTTCAACCGGCGTTCGCGATCCGCAATACATCGTCGAGCAGCGCCGCCGCGGTGACTCCGGCGCCAGCGCCAGGACCCTGGATCACCAGCGGTTGATCGCAGTATCTGTCGGACCAGATCGCGACGCGGTTGTCGGTGCCGGCGCCACCGGCGAGCGGGTGGTCTGGCGACAGCGATTCGAGGCCGACGCGCGCACGCGCCGAATCATCGTCACTGCGCTCGAGCCGCGCGATGAAGCGCAGTTTCTCGCCACGCTTGTGCGCCTGCGCATAACGCTCGCGCAACAGCGTGTCGAGCGCTGGCAACGCGGCATCGACGTCGTGTTTCGCGAGCGATGCCAGTTCCGCCGGCACCAGCGACGCGACCTCGACCGCATCGGCTTCGAGCGCAAAGCCCGAGGCGCGCGCGAGGATCAGCAGCTTGCGGCGCACGTCCTCGCCGGACAGGTCCTCGCGCGGATCGGGCTCGGTGTAGCCGGCGTCGCGCGCCTGCAGCACCAGCGCGGAGAACGGACGCATGCCGTCGTAGCGGTTGAACAGCCACGCGAGCGAACCCGACAGCACGCCCGCGATCGCGTGGATGCGGTCGCCGCCGGCCTGCAGTTCGCGCAATGAACGCAGCAGCGGCAAGCCCGCGCCGACCGTCGCCGAATCGCCGTAGCGCGCATCGCCGAGCGCGCAGCCGGCGCGGATCGCGCGCCAGCGCGCGAGCGAAGTACCCTGTCCAAGCTTGCTTGCGGTGACGACGTGGATGCCCTGCGCGAGCCAATGCGCGTGGCGTTCGGCGACCTCCTCGCTCGCGGTGGCGTCGATGAGGATACGGGTGCCGTGATTTCCAAGAGCAGCAATGGCCAGATAGAGCCCCTCTCCCTTCGGGGTGAGGGGATGCGCTTGCAAACCGCAGGTTTGCGCATTTCCGAACGCCTCTGTGCCCTGCGCAGAGGCCGGGGCGTGGATTGGGGTGAGGAATGTTCGCAGCGCGGACTTCGTTTGCCCCTCACCCGGCGCGTCGCGCCGACCTCTCCCGCAGGGAGAGATGCCGAAGCTCACGCTTGAATTGGCAATGTGTGCGACTTCCAGCTGTTGCGTGACCGGCGCTCCAGCGAGCGCGTCAAGTCGCGCAAGCAGTGCCGTTCCAACTGTTCCAACACCAAGCAACGCAATGCGTACCGATTCGGCATGCGTTGGCACCGGATCGGACGTTGCGACGGCCGACGGTGCAAACGCGCGATGCTCGACAACAGCCGCGTTCAACACGACACCCGCTCGCGATCTTCGATGGATTCGCTCGCATCCGCCACGACCAGCGCTCGCTCGAGCGCAGCTTCGATATCGGCAGACAGATCGTCGATGTGCTCGATGCCGACCGACAGCCGCAACAGCCCATCGGAAATACCGGCAACCTGCCTCGCCTGCGCGGACATCGACGCATGCGTCATCGTCGCCGGATGCGCGATCAGGCTCTCGACGCCGCCCAGCGATTCGGCGAGCGTGAAGCACTGCAGGCCATCGAGGAAGGCGCGCACGGCCCTCCTTGAATCAGCGCGCTCGCCGCCGGCGAGTTCGACGCTCAGCATCGCTCCGTAGCCGTATTGCTGGCGCGTCGCGAGCGCATGGCCCGGATGCGCGATGAGACCTGGATAGTGAACCGCAATGACCGCCGGATGCCGGGCCAGCAACTCGGCGAGCGCAGCCGCGTTTTCCTGGTGCACGCGCAGGCGCGCATCGAGCGTGCGCAGTCCGCGCAACGTCAGGAAGCTGTCGAACGGGCTGCCGGTCAGGCCGAGCGCATTCGCCCACCACGCCAGCTTCTGGTGCAGCGCGGCGTCGTTCGCGACCACCGCGCCGCCGACGACATCGCTGTGGCCATTGATGTACTTCGTCGTCGAATGCACGACCAGGTCCGCGCCGAGTTCGAGCGGCCGCTGCAAAGCCGGCGACAGGAAGGTGTTGTCTGCAACCACGAGCGCGCCGACGCGGTGCGCCGCTTCGGCGAGTGCGCGCGGATCGGTGAGATCGGCGGTCACCAGGACGAAGTGCTTCTTCTTCGCGAGCGCATCGAACAGCCGCCAGCAGCCGCCGTAGCAATCGTGCGGTACCACGATGCGATCGCCGGGTTCGAGCAGCGCCAGCACCAGCGTGACCGCGGCCATGCCGGTCGCGGTGACCACGCCGCCGGCGCCGCCTTCGAGTTCGGCCAATGCTTCGGCAAGCAGGTCGCGGGTCGGATTGCCGCTGCGCGTGTAATCGTATTTCCGCTTCTGTTCGAAGCCGGCGAAACTGAAGTTGCTCGACAGCACGATCGGCGGCACCACGGCGCCGTGCGCGGTATCGCTGTCGATGCCGCTGCGCACGGCGACGGTGCCCGGACGGAACGCGCTCATGCCGCGACTCCCTTGCCGCAATCGCTTCCGGCGTCGGCGAGCGCCGCACGCAGGATCGCGTCGATGGGTCCGACGTCCTTGAGGAACGCATCGTGCCCGTACAGCGAACGCAGCACATGCACGTGGACCGGAGCATGGATGCGGGCGGCGAGCGCCTGCACGTCCTCGGGCGGGACCAGGCGGTCGCCTTCCACCGCGACCAGCGTCGTCGGGACGCCGATGCGGGCGGGATCGATGCGATGCAGGTCGATCGATTCGGAAAGGCGCGCGAATGCGGTTGGCGACCAACGCTCCGCATAACGCGCGCCGCAGGTTTCCAGATAGTCCTCGGCCGCGCAACGCGCATGCGCGCCATCGATCACGGTGTCGGCACGGAAACGCTGCTCGAATTCCGCGGGCGTGCGGTAGGTCAGCATCGCGAGCTGGCGGGCGATCGACAGGCCGAGTTCGTCCGCGCACTGCAGCTGGCCGAGCGCGACGACCTTGCGCTGCAGCGCGCGCAACGCACTCGCATACGGATGCGGCCGGTGCGCGCCGGCGATCGCGATGAGCTTCTCCAGTCGCGCGGGATGCCTGATGGAGAATTGCAATCCGACCAGCGCGCCGTAGGAACAGCCCACGAACGCGGCGATGCGCGAGACGTGCAGGCGGTCCAGCGTTGCCGCGATCGCGTCTGCCTGGTCGGCGGTGTCGATCGGAACGTCGAGCGTGCCATCGGCTCCGATCCAGTCGATCGACAGCACCTGCAGGTTGGCGGGGTCGATCGCCAGGTCGCTGCCGACCTGCGCCTGCCACCAGCCCGGACCCGCATCGGCGGCCGCGCCGGCATTGCGGTCGGCGGAAATCCCGCCCTGCACGACCACGGTCGGCGCAGACGGATTGCCGACGCGCTGCCAGCGTACCCGCACGCTGCGCGTACCGGCATGGCGCAATGCAATGGCCAGGTCGAATTCGCCGCGCGCAACGGCCTGCGGCGGCAGCCGAAGGCTGGCTCCGGAAAAATCGGGGGTGGCGCGGGCGATGCAGGCTTCGACGCAAGCCGTATCGGATGTTTCGGTCACTGCGAGGGTCATGGCGGGTCTCCTGGTGGTCCATGCCCCAGCGAGATCGCGCGGTGTCCAGAACGAAATGTCATCCCCGCGCAAGGCGAAGACGACCCATCTTCCGGTGGACGCGAACGTCCCCGCAGGATTTGGCACCGTTGGACGCTTGCGCGTCGCGGTTGCCCCGGCTTCAAAGGGCCTGTCCCTCAGCCGGTCTCGATGGGATTGCAGGATCGATGCTGCCCGAGCGAAAACCGTTTGTCAATCCTTCTATCCGCATGAAGCGATGGATTAATCGCGCTAACCCCACCCACGGACTGCATGGCGATGGCGCTGCCGGCGCATACCGCAAGCGACTGCGCAGGCGCTAGACTCGTTCCATCACAGGGGAGCCCGACGATGCGCTTGCAGCGTGTCCGCTCGAAGTTTTCGCGTGCATGGACGTGCGTGCTGGCGGTCGCGCTGGCGTGTTGCGCCTGCATGGGCGCGTGGGCGCTCGACCCCGGCAAGGCCTTCGAGCAGTTCGTCGCGAACAGGTGGTCGATCCAGGACGGCTTGCCGCAGATCAGCGTGCTTGCGGTCGCCCAGGACCGCGACGGCTACATCTGGGTCGGCACCCAGGATGGCCTGTCGCGCTTCGACGGCGTGCGCTTCACGAGCTTTACCCCCGATACCGTCCCGCAGTTGCCGGGCATCTGGATCCGCGCGCTGTTGCTGGACCGCGACGGCAAGCTCTGGATCGGCACCTACAAGGGACTGACGGTGTACGCCGGTGGTCGCTTCGCGGCGGTGCCGCCTGCCGATCCGGCCGCCCATCCGACCCTGGACATCCACGCACTCGCTCAGGATGCGAACGGCGCGATCGTGGCGGCAACCTCAGATGGCGTGTTGCGTGTCGCCGACGGCAAGCTGGTCGCCAATGACGGCGCGAGCAAGCCGGCGCTGTCGCTGCTGTTGCGCAAGGATGGGATGTGGGTGGGCAGTTCCGGCGCGGTGATGCGCATCGAGGCTGGGCAGACCATCCGTATGGCCCTGCCCGCATCGGCCGCAACCGCCGCGGTGACGCGGCTGGTCGAGGCGCAGGGCCGCATCTGGGCGGGCACGTCGCAGGGCCTGTTCTACCGCGATGGCGATGCGTGGGTTGCGTTTTCGTCCGACCCGGTACTGGCCAGTTCGCCGATTGGCGCCTTGTTCGAGGACCACGACCACAACCTGTGGGTCGGTGCGAATCCTTCGCTCGCCCGCCTGCGCGATGGAAAACTCGTCGAATCCGTCGTCGGCAGCCCGCCGATGACCTACAAGAACGTGACGAGCGCGTTCGAGGATCGCGAAGGCAACCTCTGGTTCGGCAGCCAGATCGAGGGCCTGACCCGGCTCTGGAATGGCTGGACGCGCCGCTACAGCGTCGCCGACGGCTTGCCCGATCCGGTCGTGTGGTCGCTGTCGCACGGCCCCGACGGCACCATCTGGGTCGGCACGAGCGATGGCGTGAGCGTGCTCGAGTACGGCCATTTCCGCAGCATCGCGGCGGGCTCCGCGTTGCCGCATCCGCATGCGTACAACCTGCTGGCCGAGCCCGGCAAATTGTGGATCGGCACCCGCCGCGGGCTGGTGATTCGCCACGACGACGGCACCATCGAAGCGCCCGCGGTGTTCGCACCGATGGCCGGCGCCCAGATCAACGGCATCGTCCGCGAACCCGGCGGAACCCTCTGGTTCCCGACCACCGACGGCCTGTTCCGGCTCGAACACGAGGGCCAGCCGGACCAGCGCCTGCGTCTGTACGGACTGGCCGATGGCCTGACCGACGTGCGCGTGCGCTCGATCCGTTCCCTGCGCGATGGGCGGATGCTGGTCGGCACCGAGACCGGGTTGTTCGAACTGCGCGGCGAACGCCTGGTGCCGGTCGGAGTGGATGCCGGCCTGCCGCGCGACACCGACATCACCACGATCCACGAACTGCCGTCTGGCGCAATCGCCGTCGGCACCATGTCCGAGCAGACGTACGTGTTCGATGGCCGGCGCTGGAACCGGTTCGGCCCCGAGCAGGGATTGCCGGCGAATGCGATGTTCTTCATGACCGAAGACGATCGCGGCTACCTGTGGATGGCCGGCATCCGCGGCATCGTCCGGGTGCCGCTCGACGATTTCGCGCATTACTCCCGCGGCGAGATCCGCAAGGTGCGCGGCGAGATGGTGCTCAACGAGCGCGGCGACCGCAACGCGGGCCAGCAGGGCTTCTGCTGCAACGGCGCGGGCATGTCCAAGGGCTACATCGACGGCCATGTGCTGTGGCTGCCGTCGCGCGACGGCGTGGTCGGCCTGGACACCCACGGCATCTCCAAGAATCTGCTGGCGCCGAACGTGGTGATCGAGCGTCTGTTCTACCTCGGTGGGTGGCATGCGGCGACCGCGATCCCGCCGATGCTCGAACCGAACGCACGCGACCTGACCTTCGAGTTCACCGCGCCGAGTTTCCAGGATCCGCACAGCATCCAGATCCGCTACCGCCTGCTGGGTTACGACCACGCCTGGCACGAACTCGACGACCCCGGCCGGCGGCGCGCGAACTACACGAACCTGCCACCTGGCGACTACACGTTCGAGGTGCGGGCTGCGAACAATGCCGGAGTGTGGAACCCGGCGGCGGCGCAACTGAATTTCGGGATCCGCCCGCGGTTCCACGAAACGCCGCTGTTCCAGGGACTGATCGCGCTGTTGATCGCGCTCGCGGTGTACGCCGGCTACCGCCGCCAGCGCCACCTGCACCAGATCCAGCGCGCCTCGCTGGAGCAACAGGTGTACGAACGCACGCAGCAGCTGCACATCTCCAACGAACGGCTCGAGAACGCGAGCCAGACCGATCCGCTGACGGGCCTGCGCAACCGCCGCTACCTCGCCAACCAGATCCCGGCCGACTTGGCGTACTACGATCGCGACCAGCAGCGCGGCAACCAGTCCGAGCAGGTCATGCTGTTCGCGGTGGTCCGGATCGACCGCGCCGATGGCGACGACGACCGCGGCGCCCCGATCGGCGACCGCGTGCTGCAGCAGTTCGCGCAGGTGCTGATCTCGCTCGTGCGCTGCGGCGACTACATCGCGCGCTGGGACCAATCCGAGTTCCTGCTGGTGTTCCGGCCGACCCACAGCCGCCACATCGGCGGCATCGGCGAGCGCATCCGCCGCGCGATCCGCGGGCATGCATTCGATGGCGGCACCGGCGCACCGCTGCAATTGAGCTGCTCGATCGGCATCGCCGAATACCCGCTGTTCCGCGACGCCCAGCGCCGTCCCAACTGGGAGCAACTGGTCGGGATGGCGCATGCCGCGATGCAGTGGGTCGCGCGGCATGGACACGATGGCTGGGCCGCATTCCGGCCGACCCTGCGCACCGACCTCGCCAGCATCCTGCGCGAATTGCAGGACGATCCACAGCCATTGATCGACGGCGGACGCCTGCAGCTGATCGGCTCGCACACGACCCCGCAACCGGGCGTCTATCCACGGCCGGCGTGAATCCGGCTGCGGACACCCTGCACGGGTGACGAGCGTCCGCCGCAGGGGGTAAGCTGCCCGAATGCGCAACGCGTACCGACAGGTGCTGCTGTTCCTTGCGCTGGTGGGGCTCTACCTCGCCGGTAATGCATTTGCCGTGCATTTCGCCAAGGGGCCTGGCGACTTCGCGCTGTTCTGGCCGTCCTCCGGACTTGCCCTTGCCGTGGTGGTGCGCTACGGACTGCGCTGGTCGCTGTTCATCGCGGTCGCGATGCTGCTCGACTACGCATTGCGGATGCATTCGCCCCCGGTGTACGTGCTGTTCTCGACGATCGGCAACACCCTCGCCGCGGTCGCCGGCGGCTGGGTCGTGCTGAGGCAACGGCTGCCGGCGTATCCCGAATTCCGATCGGGTTTCCGGATGCTGCTAGGCGGCGTGGTCCTGTCCGCGATCGGTGCGGTGATGGGCGCAGCCGGCATGGTACTCGGCCACCTCATCCCTCGGGCCGAACTGCCCGACGCGCTGCTGCGCTGGGCGATGGGCGACCTGCTCGGCGTGGTCGCGGTCGCCCCGGCGCTGGTGCTGTTCGCGTACCGCAAGAACCAGCTGCCCGCCTTCGACCAGAACGAGAAGGCCGCGCTCGAGGGCGAGGCGCTGGTCTGGAACATCGCGCTCGTGGCCAGTTTCCTGCTGATGGCCTGGGGCGCGGCCGAGGGCGGTCTCTATACCCTGGGCCTTTCGAGCCTGCCGCTGGCGGTGATGGTCTGGAGCGCGCTGCGTTTCGAGCCGCTGCGCACTGCGGTCGCGGTGATGCTCACGGTCAGCCTGATCGGCAGCTTCACCGGGCTGGGCCTGACCGGATTCGAGCCGCCCGCGCGCACCCTCGACTGCGTGATGTTGCTGTCCTACCTGTGCGTGCTGGCGGTGCTGCCGATGACGCTCGCGCTGGTCGTCAATGAAGGCCGGATCGCCACCCGCAAGCTGCTGCGCCGCGCGAGCACCGATTCGCTGACCGGCCTGCCGAACCGCGCGGCGTTCGAGCGCACGGTGCGCAATGCGCTCGCCAATCCGGCCACGCCGCCATTGGCGTTGTGCTACCTGGACCTCGACAATCTCAAGCTGGTCAACGATACCGCGAGCCATGCCGCGGGCGACGCACTGATCGTCGGCGTGGCCGGCCTGCTCGACGCGAACCTGCAGCCGGGCGATGCGCTGGCCCACCTGGGCGCAGACGAATTCGCGCTGCAGTTCCACAACTGCACCGCCACGATCGCACGCGATCGCGCGCAGACGCTGGTGCGCGCCGTGGAAGGCTACCGCTGCAACTGGGAAGGCCGCATGCTCGCCACCACCGCGAGCATCGGCGTGGTGCCGTACCTGTCGGGCGACGTGGATTTCTCGCAACTGCTCTCGCAGGCCGACGCCGCCTGCTTCACCGCGAAGGAACTCGGCGGCAATCGCGTCTGCGTCGCCGGCGCCAACCGCGGCGACGTGCTCGACCGCACCGTCGCGATGCGTTGGGCGGTGCGCATCAGGGAAGCGCTGGAGAAGCAGTCGTTCTCCCTGTTCGCCCAGACCATGGCGCCGCTGCATGCGGGCCTGGACACCGGCCGCCATTTCGAACTGCTGTTGCGCATGCACGACGGCGACAGCGGCGTCCTGCTCACCCCGGACCGGTTCATGCCTGCCGCGGAGCGTTTCCGGCTGAGCGTGCCGATCGACCGGATGGTCGTGGACATGGCGCTGGACTGGCTGGAGGAGCATCCGCTCGAAGCGGCCAGCGTGACCACGTGCTCGATCAACCTCAGCGGCGATGCGCTGGTGGACGAGGCCTTCATCGGCTTCGTCGCCGAGCGGCTGCGCCGCAGCAGTTTCCCGTCCGACCGCTTGTGCCTGGAGATCACCGAGACCAGCGCCGTGCGCGACCTCGGCCGTGCGCAGCGTTTCATCGACCAGCTGCGCGGGCTCGGCTGCCGGTTCGCGCTCGACGATTTCGGCACCGGCTTCTGTTCCTTCAGCTACCTGCGCTCGCTGGACGTGGACTATTTCAAGATCGACGGCAGCTTCGTGCGCGAGATGGAGAGTTCGCCGCTCGCCGCCGCGGTCGTGCGTTCGATCACCCAGATCGCCCACGTCCTGCAGAAACGCACGATCGCCGAGCACACCGAAAGCGAACACCTGCTGCATGTGCTCGCCGAGCTCGGGGTGGACTTCGGGCAGGGCTATGCGATCGACCGCCCGCAGCCGCTCGCGAGCTATTTCGCGAAGCCGTTCGTGCTGCCGGTATTCGGGGTGGAACACGAGAGCCGGATCCGGGCGTGATGCAGGGGTCAGATGGTTCGACCGATGCGCGCTTGCAACCATTGTCGAGGGGATTTGCGATGCTCGGTCTGCTTACGGCCGCCGCCCTCGCCGCGGCGGCTCCTTCATCCGGGCCAGCGACCATGCGTGTCGACGGCATACCCGCTTACGGGCAGGTGCACGCCGTCACCGTTGCCGACATTCACGGTGCCATCGCGTCGATGGAGTCGGTCAAGCCGGTTGCCGTGGAAGTGATCGACCATGACAACTTGCGCATGCACCTACCCTTGAAGGACCTCGGATGGGAGCCTTGGCGACGGTGCGCGAACGACAAGCCGAAGGAGCCGTGCTGGTTCAACGGAGCACATGTGATCTTCGACAATCCCAAGGCCTTGCTCGCAATCCGGACGGCCGACCGGGTTTTCGTCTTCCCCGTCGCCGACCCGAGCCGCCCGCATCGCGACGAGCGGACCATGCGTCTGCTCGATGCGCCTGCAAGCGCCCGCATCCGCGCCCTGCTGGGCGACACACGGAACTGGTTCCATGGTCTCGACGACACGATCGACGGCGGACCAAGGAAGTCGGGAGTCGGCTTCATGTTCCGCAACGGCTCGTCGGAGGTGGTGCTTTTCTTTGACTACCAGAGGGCCCAAGGCACCTTCAACGGTGAAACCACGGACGGCAGCCTGCGGTTCGAGGAGGTCCGGTCGATGGAGGCCTGGGAGCAACGATTCGCGCGTCCGGAAATGCCCCGCGCGATCGCGCCGTAGCTCTTCTGCGGTCAAGCTCGAGGCTGCCTGTCCCGCGGCCGCGGCGAGGCGCCTGGAAAGGCTATCATTGCGCCCATTCCCGTAATCGAAATCCGCCCCGCCCCGGGCGGATGCCCCCATGCCTTCACACCTCGAAGAAACCCACCGACGCCGCACGTTCGCGATCGTCTCCCATCCCGACGCCGGCAAGACTACGCTGACCGAGAAGCTGCTGCTGTTCGGCGGCGCGATCCAGATGGCCGGCAGCGTGAAGTCGCGCAAGGCCGCGAGGCATGCGACCTCGGACTGGATGGCGCTGGAGAAGGAACGCGGCATCTCGGTCACCTCGTCGGTGATGCAGTTCCCGTATGAGGGCCGCATCGTCAATCTGCTCGACACGCCCGGCCACGCGGACTTTTCCGAGGACACTTACCGCGTGCTCACCGCGGTGGACTCGGCGCTGATGGTGATCGACTGCGCGAAAGGCGTCGAGGAACGCACGATCAAGCTGATGGAAGTCTGCCGCCTGCGCGACACGCCGATCATGAGCTTCATCAACAAGCTCGACCGCGAAGGCAAGAACCCGATCGACCTGCTCGATGAAGTCGAATCGGTGCTCGGCATCCAGTGCGCTCCCGTCACCTGGCCGATCGGGATGGGTTCGCGCCTGAAAGGCGTCGTCCACCTGCTGACCGGCGAAGTGCACCTGTACGAACAGGGCCGCAACTTCACCCGCCAGGATTCGACGATCTTCGCGAGCCTGGACGATCCGGGCGTGGAAGCGCGGATCGGCGCGGACATGCTGCGCGAAGTGCGCGAGGAACTCGAACTCGTCGAAGGCGCGAGTCATCCGTTCGCGCTCGACCGCTATCTCGCGGGCCAGCAGACGCCGGTGTTCTTCGGCTCGGCGGTCAACAACTTCGGGGTGCAGCTGCTGCTGGATTTCTTCGTCGAACACGCGCCCTCGCCGATGCCGCGCATGACCACCACGCGCGAAATCGAACCCGAGGAAACCGCATTCACCGGCTTCGTGTTCAAGATCCAGGCGAACATGGACCCGATGCACCGCGACCGCGTCGCGTTCCTGCGCGTGTGCTCCGGACGCTACGACGCGGCGATGAAAGCCTTCCACGTCCGCCTCGGCAAGGACGTCAAGCTCGCGAACGCGCTGACGTTCATGGCCAGCGATCGCGAGATCGTTGAGACGGCGTATCCCGGCGACGTGATCGGCCTGCACAACCACGGCACGATCTCGATCGGCGACACCTTCACTGTTGGCGAAAAACTGAGCTACACCGGCATCCCGAACTTCGCGCCCGAACTGTTCCGCCGCGCGCGCCTGCGCGATCCGCTCAAGCTCAAGCAATTGCAGAAAGGCCTCGCGCAATTGTCCGAGGAAGGCGCGACCCAGTTCTTCCGCCCGCTGATGAGCAACGACCTGATCCTCGGCGCGGTCGGCACCCTGCAGTTCGACGTCGTCGCGTACCGGTTGAAGGACGAATACGGCGTCGACGCGAGCTTCGAGCCGGTCGGCGTGGTCACCGCGCGCTGGGTGCATTGCGACAACGCGAAGAAGTTCGAGGAGTTCCGCGAGAAGAACGCGCTGAACCTCGGCGTCGATGCGGCCGGGCAACTCGTCTACCTCGCCCCGACGCGGGTGAACCTGCAGCTCGCGATCGAACGCGCGCCGGACGTGAGGTTTGCGGCGACGCGCGAACACGCGCATGCGCTGGCGGTGGATTGAGATTGGGCTAAGCTCGGCACCATGCCTGCGCTGAACTGCCTATGTTGTCGATGCTTTACGACGACACGCCGAACTCCACCGAAAGGAGCGGCTTGATCGAATGACCGACGCACCGCCCGCATCGATTGCAGACACGGCAACATCTTCGTCGCGCATTGCGGATGCGCTTGCCGGACTTTCGATCGCGGGCTTGCTGCTGCCCGAAGCCGTCGCCTATTCCGGCATTGCCAGCCTGCCGCCGCAGGCTGGCGTGGTCGCGCTGCTGATCGGATTGGCATGTTACGGACTGCTGGGCCGCAGCCGTTTCGCGATCGTCTCGGCGACGTCGTCGTCGGCCGCGGTCCTCGCGGCCGGCACGCTTGCCTTGGCTGGCACCGAAGGCGCATCGCGAGTTGCCGTGGCGGCGACCCTGGTCTTGCTGACTGGCGGATGTTTCCTGATCGCCGGCAGCGCAAGGCTGGGTGGACTTTCGCACCTGGTCGCGCGACCGGTGCTGCGCGGCTTCACGTTCGGACTGGCCTGCGTGATCGCGTTGAAGCAGTTGCCGAACCTGTTCGGCATGCAGGCGATACACGGAGATTTCGTCCCGCTCCTGGTGTTGAACCTGCTGCGGCACCTTGGCGATGCGCAACCGGCGACAACGGCGGCCGGCGTCATCGCGATGCTGCTGTTGTTCCTCAGCGAACGCGTGCGGCGCCTGCCGGGCTGCCTGCTGGTGATCGTGCTCGGCGTCGCGGCATCCGGATGGCTCGCACGGCATGGCGTCGCGCTGACGGGTGCGATCGAACTCAAGCCGGCGTGGTCGGCACCGGTGTGGCCCACCAGCGACCAGTGGCTGCCGAGCGTCGAACTGGCGGCGGGCATGGTGCTGGTGTTGTTCGCGGAATCGTACGGCGCAATCCGCGCATTCGCGCTCAAGCATGGGGATGCGGTCGATGCGAATCGCGACCTGGTCGTGCTCGGCGTGGCGAATGCATTGTCGGGCCTGCTGCATGGCATGCCGGTGGGCGCCGGTTATTCGGCCACGTCGGCGAACGAAGCGGCAGGCGCGCGCTCGCGCTTCGCCGGCCTCGTCGCGATGTTGTGCGTGCTGCTGATGGTGATGTCACTGCTGCCATGGATCGAGCGGATACCCATGCCCGTCCTGGCGGCGATCGTGATCCACGCGGTGAGCAAATCGTGGCGATGGTCGGTGTTCACGCCCTACCTGCGCTGGAAGCGCGACCGTTCGCTCGCGCTCATCGCGATCCTCGCCGTGCTCGCGCTCGGCATCCTAAACGGCCTGCTGTTTGCGATCGCCGCCAGCCTGATGCTGTTGCTGCGTCAGTTCGCGCAACCGCGCCTGAGTATGCTCGGACGGCTCGCGGGCAGCCACGATTTCGTGAGCGTCGCATTGCACCCGCAGGCCGTCGAATTGCAAGGCGACCTGATCCTGCGACCGGAAGCGCCCCTGTTCTTCGCGAACGCCGAGTCGATGTTCGCCCTCGCACGACAACGCGTCGACGAGCGCCGGGGCGTGCGGCGCGTGATCCTCAGCCTCGAAGAATCGCCCGACCTCGACGGCACCGCAATGGAATCGCTCGCCGATTTCGCGACGTGGTTGCAGGGCAAGGGCATCGCGTTGCGCGTGGCGCGATTGAAGGACGACACCCGCGATTTGTTGTTGCGCGCGGGGTTGCCGCAGTTGCCGGCTGAAGCGCTGGATTACTGGAGCGTGGAGGATGCGGTTGTGGCGGGGGAAGTAACTGCGATGCTTTAGTTGTCATCCCGAACGCAGTGAGGGAACTGTTGTCGCTGGCCAACAGAGATTGCACAGCAAAAAAAAAGCAAAGCATTCGCGCGCTGCGCACGCGAGTCGCCTTCCGTGCACCGCCGAAAAACGGCGTGCGTCCTGCACGCCGCCCAGGGGGGTTGCCGTCGCCGCCCGTTGCTGCGCATGGGCCCCGAACAGCAGCTGGATCCTGCCCGCGAAGCAACAGACGCTCCGGTTCTCTCTGGAATCGCAGTGATCGTGCACGGGACGGCAGCGCACAATGAGATCTATCGCCCCGGATAGGGCGTCCAACTGCAGTTGGGTCCAGTGAAACTTCGCATAACAATTTCGTTTTTTCTTGGCGCTTTCACAGCGCTGTTGCTGGCGATAGTTGTCATTCGGGACAACCTCAAGGGTTCGACGCCGGTGACGTTCGCAAATCAGTCCGGTCTGCTGTTGGAGTCAGTGGTTATTTCTGGATCCGGCTTCGAAGCTGACTTGGGCGACATTCGCTCAGGCACTACAGCCAAGGCGTACATCTATCCATCGGGAGAGTCCACAATCCACGTTGCTTTCCTCGCACATGGACGAAACGTCTCCCCGCCATTGGATGTGTATTTGGAAGGCGGCGGCGCGTACTCTTTGGCCGTGCAAGTAGATTCGAATCTCAAGGCAAGTGCCACGACCGACACGCCGCTCTGGCTGGTGATTTTCTAGTCGCAATTTCCCCAGAAATTCATTCAGGAGGAGGGCCGAGTGTCGGGGGATTGAACCAATTGCAGCGGCACAATCCCCCGCCGAGTCCACCCACAAAAATGCGTATGGCTGTTGCTGTCAACTTGCGGCCAAGATGCCCGCTGCTGTTCGGGCCCCTTGTGCAGCGGCGGTTGACGGCGGGCAGACCCGCAGCGCGGCGCGCGGGAAGTACGCCGTTTTTCGTCGGCACAGGAATGTGCCAGCGAAAAAGCCCGTCGCCGCACGCGGGCCCGGAGTGCATGTCCGAAAACCACTCCTGCGTTTTCGGCATTTCCGCCATCCATGGCGGCCAGATGCACGCCGGGCGCGTAGCCTGGGCGCTTCTTTCTGGTTCCGTCTTTCTTCGACCCATGTGTCCGGTCTAAACAGACAAGCAAGAAAGATGAACTCGCCCGCGCAGCGGGTGAAAAGCCTTGCTCTGCTTGGCTACGAAGCAGCGAGATCCTTCGCTTCGCTCAGGACGACACGCACGCCGCCACCCCAACCTTCCCCCGCGAGCAGGGGAAGGAGCAAGCGTCAGCTCTTGCGAAACACCAACATCCCACCCTCCACATCCACGCTCACCGTATCCCCCGATCCGAACTCGCCCGAAAGGATCTTCCCTGCCAGCGGATTCTCCAGCTGCTGCTGGATCGCGCGCTTCAGCGGGCGGGCTCCGTACACGGGATCGAAGCCGACATTGCCGAGCAACACGAGCGCCGCATCTGTGATTGCGAAGCCGATCTGGCGCTCGCCGAGGCGCTTGGCGAGGAACTGGGTCTGGAAGCGCGCAATCTCGCGGATCTGGGTCTTGTCGAGTGGATGGAAGACGACGATCTCGTCGAGCCGGTTGATGAATTCCGGGCGGAAATGCGCCTGCACGACCGCCATCACGCCGGCCTTCATCTGCATGTAGGCCTCCGGTGAGTCGCCGTCGGCGGAGCTGTCGTTCGCCATTTCCTGGATCACGTGCGAGCCGAGGTTGCTGGTCATCACGATCACGCAGTTGCGGAAATCCACGGTGCGCCCCTGGCCGTCGGTGAGGCGGCCGTCGTCGAGTACCTGCAGCAGGATGTTGAAGACGTCCGGATGCGCCTTCTCGATCTCGTCGAGCAGGATCACGCTGTACGGGCGCCGACGCACCGCTTCGGTCAGGTAGCCGCCTTCCTCGTAACCGACATAACCCGGCGGCGCGCCGATCAGCCGCGCGACGGAGTGCTTCTCCATGAACTCGCTCATGTCGATGCGCACCATCGCGTCGTTGCTGTCGAACAGGAAATCGGCGAGCGCCTTGCACAGTTCGGTCTTGCCGACGCCGGTCGGGCCGAGGAACAGAAAGCTTCCGTTCGGACGATTCGGATCGGACAGGCCGGCGCGTGAACGACGGATCGCATCGCTGACGGCCTTCACCGCTTCGTCCTGGCCGACCACGCGCGCGTGCAGCGCGGATTCCATCTTCAGCAATTTCTCGCGCTCGCCTTCGAGCATCCGCGACACCGGGATGCCGGTCCAGCGCGATACGACCTCGGCGATTTCCTCGGCAGTGACCTTGTCCTGCAGCAGGGTGAAACCTTGCGTCTCGGCTTCCTGCGCGGCCTTGAGCTGCTTCTCGAGTTCGGGCAGTTCGCCGTACTGGATCTCGCTCATTTTCGCGTAGTCCTGCCGGCGCTGCGCGGCCTCGAGGTCGAGGCGGGCCTGTTCGATCTGTTCCTTGATCCTGGTTGCGCCCTGCAGCGTCGCCTTCTCGGCCTTCCAGATTTCCTCGAGGTCGTTGAACTTGCGTTCGAGCGTGCCGATCTCGGTTTCGAGGTCGGCGAGGCGCTGCTTCGATTCCTTGTCCTTCTCCTTCTTCAAGGCCTCGCGCTGTATCTTGAGCTGGATCAGGCGTCGCTCCATGCGATCCATTTCCTCGGGCTTGGAATCGATCTCCATGCGGATGCGCGACGCGGCTTCGTCCATCAGGTCGATCGCCTTGTCCGGCAATTGCCGATCCGCGATGTAGCGATGCGACAGCGTGGCCGCGGCGACGATCGCCGGATCGGTGATCTCGACGCCGTGGTGCACCGCGTAGCGTTCCTTCAATCCGCGCAGGATCGCGATGGTGTCCTCGACGCTCGGTTCGCCGACGAACACTTTCTGGAAGCGGCGTTCGAGCGCGGCATCTTTTTCAATGTACTTGCGATATTCGTCGAGCGTGGTCGCGCCGATGCAATGCAGTTCACCGCGCGCGAGCGCGGGCTTGAGCATGTTGCCCGCATCCATCGAACCCTCGGCCTTGCCCGCGCCGACGACGGTATGCAGTTCGTCGATGAACAGGATCACATTGCCTTCCTGCTTCGCGAGGTCGGTCAGCACGCCCTTGAGGCGCTCCTCGAACTCGCCGCGGAACTTCGCGCCCGCAATCAGCGAACCCATGTCGAGCGACAGCACGCGCCGGCCGCGCAGGCCCTCGGGCACTTCGCCGTTGATGATCCGTTGCGCAAGACCTTCAACAATCGCGGTCTTGCCGACCCCGGGTTCACCAATGAGCACCGGGTTGTTCTTGGTGCGCCGCTGCAGGACCTGGATCGTGCGGCGGATCTCTTCGTCGCGGCCGATCACCGGATCGAGCTTGCCGGACTCCGCGCGCGCGGTCAGGTCGATCGTGTATTTCTCCAGCGCCTGCCGCGATTCCTCGGCGCTGGCTTCGTTGACGCTGTCGCCGCCGCGCAGCTTCCCGATCGCGGCTTCGAGCTTGCCGCGGTCGCCGCCAGCCCCGCGCAGCAGCACGCCGGTTTCGTGCTTGTCCTCCAGCGCGGCCAGCACGAACAGCTCGGTTGCGATGAATGCGTCGCCGCGTTGCTGGGCGAGTTTGTCGGTGATGTTGAGCAGGCGCGCGAGGTCGTTCGAGACGTTGACGTTGCCTTCCTGCCCGGTGACCGTCGGCAACCGGTCGATCAGCTCGCCGAGGCGCGCGCGCAAGGTCGCGACGTTGACGCCGGCCTGCGCGAGCAGCGGCTTGGTGCTGCCCTCGGGCTGGTCGATCAATGCAACGAGCAGGTGCGATGGCTCGATGACGTTGTGGTCGCGGCCGACGGCAAGCGACTGCGCATCGGCGAGTGCCTGCTGGAAACGCGAGGTGAGTTTATCCATTCGCATGAGGCTTGCTCCAATGGTGTGGCGAATCGTCCGCCGAGGCCCGATGGATGCGGCCCGTGGCCAACGATATCAAGCGTCTGCAGATGCGCGGCTGATCCAGATCAAACTCGCCATCCGCCCCGTCTGCGCATCGCGCCGGTGTGAGTAGAACCGCTGCGGGTCGGAAATCGTGCACAGGCCTGGGCCGTCAACGCGTACCACGCCGACCGCAGCGAGCCGCAGTTGCGCGAGCGCGTACAGGTCGCACAGCCAATGGCCCGGCCGCGTCTCCACGAAGGCGGGAGCCGCCAGCGGATCGCGGTCCACGAACGCCTGCCGAACTTCTTCGCCGACTTCATAGGCTCGTGGCCCGGCTGCAGGGCCGAGCCATGCGACCAGCTTCTCCGGCGACGCGCCCATTGCAGCGACCGTGTTCTCGAGTACGCCCGCCGCTAGCCCGCGCCAGCCCGCATGCGCGGCGCCGACCGTTGCGCCATCGTCGCTGCAGAACAGCACCGGCAGGCAGTCGGCAGTGAGGATCGCGAGCACCACGCCGGGCGTCGAGGTGACCGCGGCATCGGCTGCGGGTTCGTCCGCATGCGGATCGCCGTCGCATGATGCGACGGTCACGCCATGGGTCTGCTGCAGCCAGCGCGGTCGCGACGGCAGATCCAGCTGCGCAGCGAGATCGTCGCGATTGCGCGCGACCACGGTTGCGTCGTCGCCGCAGCGCATGCCGAGGTTGAAGCTGTCGAACGGCGCGGCCGACCCGCCCGCCGGACCGCGCAAGGTCGTGAATGCATGCACCCGCGATGGCGCCGGCCAGTGGGCGAGCAAGCGACTGCGCGCGAACGATCCGCGCTGCGAACCGGATGGCGCTGGCGTGGTCGATTCGTCCATGTCGAAGACCCGGGCCGGGGAAAGCTAGAGCTTGTGCATCGCACTGTCCGCGCGCAGCGCTGCGATCAGCGCCTGCATGTCGGCCGGCGCGGGCGCTTCGACGGTGATCGTCTCGCCACTGGCCGGATGCGCGAATGCGAGTTTTTCCGCGTGCAACGCCTGCCGGCGGAAACCGCGCAGCATCTCGGTCAGCTCGGCGGTCGCGCCGCGCGGATTCGCGAGCCGGCTGTAAACCGGATCGCCGACGAGCGGGTGCTTCACGTAGGCCATGTGCACGCGGATCTGGTGGGTCCTTCCGGTTTCCAATCGACACTCGATCAGGGTGTGCGCGCGGAAGCGTTCGCGCACCCGGTAGTGGGTGATCGCGTCGCGCCCGTTCTTCACGACGGCCATGCGCACGCGATCGGTCGGATGGCGGCCGATCGGCGCGGTCACGGTGCCGCCGGCGATCATCGGCCCCATCGCGACGGCGACGTACTGCCGATGCACTTCGCGCGCCGACAGTTGCGCGACCAGTGCGGCGTGTGCGCGCAGGTTGCGCGCGACCACCATCAGGCCGGAGGTGTCCTTGTCGAGCCGGTGCACGATGCCGGCGCGCGGCACTTCGACGAACCTCGGGTCGTAGTGCAGCAGCGCGTTGGCGAGCGTGCCGTGCGGATTGCCGGCGCCGGGATGGACGACCAGTCCCGCGGGCTTGTCGATCACCAGCACATCGGCGTCCTCGTAGGCCACGACCAGCGGGATGTCCTCGGCGAGCGCGCGGGTCTCGACGCCCGGCATTGCGGCCAGGGTCACCGTCTCGCCACCGCGGACCGGATCGCGGGGGCGGCGTTGCGCGCCGTCGAGCAAGGCATCGCCGGACTTGATCCAATCGGACAGGCGCGAGCGCGAGTAGCCCGGGAAGAGTTCCACCAGGGCCTGGTCGAAGCGCAGCCCGGCCGCGGACAGGGGCACGGTCGCCTGCATGGGTCCGGTCGCGGTCGCCGGCTCGATCAGGTCGTCGTCCGGCGGGAGGTCGTTCAGGTCGTCATCGGATGTTGCGTGCATGCGGAATCGGTCTCTTGCCCTGTGGCATGTGCCAGGCCGCCAGTTTGGGCCATTTTTGCCGGCTGCGGCCGGATCGCCGCCCTGCGCCTTTCGGGGTCGGACTGGCGGCCGGGGAAGGCATCGCGAGTTCGGGCTGCTATCATGCTCGTCCTTGCCGCCCTGCGCGGCGTTGCCGCCCGACCGCAACCGATGATCCGACACCCTGGCGCGACCCGCCCGCTGCTGCTGATCCTGATGATGTCATTCGTGCTGGCCGGCAGCGGCTGCTCCATCTTCCACGGCCACAAGCTGTTCGGCCACAAGGAAGCCAAGACCGAAACCATGACGGTCGACCAGTTGTATGCGGACGGCCACCAGGCACTGGTCTACAACAACCTCGACCGCGCGCAACTCGACTACAAGCGCCTGATCTCGCGTTTCCCGTACGGTCCCTACACCGAGCAGGCCCAGCTCGACCTGGCCTACGCGCAATACAAGGACGGCAAGTTCGACGATGCGTCCTCGACCATCGATCGCTTCATCCGCACCTATCCGACCCATCGCCACGTCGATTACGCCTACTACCTGAAGGCGCTGATCAACTTCAACCGCGACAACCAGCTGCTCGCCCGCATCGCGCGACTCGATGCCAGCCAGCGCGACCAGGGTTCGCCGCGCCAGAGCTTCAACGATTTCGCCGATCTGCTGCGCCGGTTCCCGAACAGTCGCTACGCCCCGGATGCGCGCCAGCGCATGGTCTATCTGCGTGAAGAACTGGCCAAGCACGAGATCGGTGTCGGCCTGTACTACCTGAATCGCAAGGCCTACGTGGCCGCCGCCAACCGCGGACAGTACGTGATCGTGAACTTCCCGCAGAGCCAGTTCGACGGCGATGCGCTGGCACTGATGGCCGAGTCCTACAAGCGCCTGGGCGACACCAAGCTGGCCGACGACGCCAAGCGCGTGCTGCAGCAAAACCATCCAGACCATCCGTGGCTCGCCGGCCGCTGGCCGCGCAAGGAAGGCCTGATCCACCAGCTGAATCCGTTCGCCGGCGGGCAGTAGTTCGACCCCGGCGAACGCGGCAACCGCTCGGGCGCGCCCTGTCGCGCACCGATCGACGCGCCTCGATCAATAGCGCCCTGAAGTGATCGGATAGCGCCGCTCGCGATCGAATGCGCGCCGCGACACTTTCGGCCCTGGCGCCGACTGCTGGCGTTTCCATTCGCTGACCCGCACCAGCCGAAGCACGCGGTCCACGGTCGCCGCATCGAACCCTGCGGCGATGATGTCCGCGCGCGACTGCTCCTGCTCGATGTCGCGGAACAGGATCGCGTCGAGCACGTCGTACGGCGGCAGCGAATCCTGGTCGGTCTGGTTCTCGCGCAATTCCGCCGATGGCGCACGGTCGATGACGGCCTGCGGAATGACCCAGCCTGGGTCGGGAATGGGGATCGGGGATCGGGAATCGGTGGAATCAGGTACAACGCTCCAGAATCTGCCCTTCCCGTTCCCGTTCCCTGTTCCCTGTTCGCTGTTCCCCGCTTGCTGGTTGCGCCACTCGCACAGCGCATAGACTTCGGTCTTGTACAGGTCCTTGATCGGCGCGAAGCCGCCGCACATGTCGCCGTAGATCGTCGCGTAGCCGACCGCGTATTCGCTCTTGTTGCCGGTCGTGAGCAACAGCCGACCGGTCTTGTTCGACAATGCCATCAGCAGCGCGCCGCGGCAGCGCGACTGCAGGTTTTCCTCGGTGACATCGGAATCGAGGCCTGCGAACAACGGCGCGAGCGCCTCGAGGAACCCCCTGAACGGCGCTTCGATCGGCAATGTCTCGATGCGCACGCCGAGTGTGCGCGCCTGTTCGCTGGCGAGATCGTTGCTCAGGTCCGACGTATAGCGCGACGGCAGCCGCACCGCGAGCACGTTGTCGGCGCCGAGCGCATCGACCGCGAGCGCGAGCACCAGGGCCGAGTCCACGCCGCCGGAAAGCCCGAGCACGGCCTGCTTGAAGCCGTTCTTGTGCAGGTAGTCGCGGGTGCCGCGCACGATCGCGCGATACGCCAGCGAAGCGCGCTGCTCGTCGGTTTCGGCTGGCCATGCGACGCACTCGAAGCGCCGCGCCGCCGGATCGAAATCGGCGATGAGGAGATGGTCCTCGAATGCCGCCGCGGCCGGATGGACGTGGCCATCGCCATCGGCCAGGCACGAGGCGCCATCGAACACGATGCTGTCCTGCCCACCGACCACATTGAGATACGCGATCGCGACGCCCTCGCCCTGCGACCGCGACTCCATGACCCGCTGCGCGAGCAATGCATCGCGCTGCATGGCCTTGTCGCCCTCGAACGGCGATGCGTTCGGCGCAAGCACGATCTGCGCGCCGAGCGCGACGGTCGCGGCGAGCGGCTCGGCGAACCACAGGTCCTCGCAGATCACCAGGCCGACGCTGACGCCATCGACGTCGAACACGCATGCGCCATCGCCGGCCGCAAAATAACGCCGCTCGTCGAACACCGCGTAGTTGGGCAGCTCGCGCTTGCGATAGGTCGTCGCGATCGCGCCGTCGCGCAGCACGCTCGCGGCGTTGAACACCACCGCGCCGGCGGATTCGGGATGGCCGACGACGGCGACGATGCCGTGCGTCGCCGCCGCTATCCGCGCCAGCGCGGCCTCGCAGGCGGCGAGGAAATCCGGCCGCTGCAGCAGATCCTCCGGCGGATAACCCGACAGCGCGAGCTCGGGAAACAGCACGACATCCGCGCGATGCGCATCGCGCGCCTGCGCGATCAGCTCGGCGATGCGTTCGGCGTTGGCGACGACCGCGCCGACCGGAAAATCGAACTGGGCGAGCGCGATGCGCAAGGGAATTCCGATTCCTTATTTCGCCTGCTTCATCCGCGCCGCGAGGGCGACGCCGAGGTCGCCGGGCGACCGCACCGTGATCACGCCGGCCTTCTCGAGCGCCGCGAACTTGCCTGCAGCTGTGCCCTTGCCGCCCGAAGCGATCGCGCCGGCGTGGCCCATGCGCTTGCCCGCCGGGGCCGATGCGCCGGCTATGAAACCGACGACCGGCTTGGTCACGTAGTCGGCGATGAACTCGGCCGCTTCTTCTTCGGCGCTGCCGCCGATCTCGCCGACCATGATGATGCCGGAGGTGCCCGGGTCGTCCTGGAAGAGTTTCAGGCAGTCGATGAAATTCATCCCGTTGATCGGGTCGCCGCCGATGCCGATGCAGGTGCTCTGGCCGAGCCCGGCCTGGGTCGTCTGGTGCACGGCTTCATAGGTGAGCGTGCCGGAGCGCGAGACGATGCCGACGTTGCCGGGCTTGTGAATGTGTCCGGGCATGATGCCGATCTTGCACTCGCCGGGGGTGATGATGCCCGGGCAGTTCGGGCCGATCAGCCACACGTCGTCGTACTGTTTGAGCGTGTTCTTCACGCGCAGCATGTCGAGCACCGGGATGCCTTCGGTAATGCAGACGATCACCCGGATGCCGGCGTCGGCCGCCTCGAGGATCGCATCGGCCGCGAACGGTGGCGGCACGTAGATCACGCTCGCGTCGGCGCCGGTGTCGTCCACCGCATCCTGCACGGTGTTGAACACCGGCAGTCCGATGTGTTCCTGGCCGCCCTTGCCCGGCGTCACGCCGCCGCAGACCCTGGTGCCGTAGTCGAGCATCTGCTCGGCGTGGAAGGTGCCCTGCTGGCCGGTGAAGCCCTGCACGATGACCTTGGTGTTCTTGTCGACCAAAACGCTCATATGATTCGAATCCTGGAAGTTGTCATCCCCAGAGAAGCCAGGGATCTGCTGGTGAGTTCCGGGCGCGGGAGGTTGATTCGCTGCGCTGTTGGCAAGTCTCTTCTCCCTGCTCCCGGAACGACAAGAAAACGAGGTCTCAGCCGCTCTTCGCGGCGGCGACGACCTTCTTCGCGCCATCGTTGATGTCGTCGGCCGCGATGATCGCGAGCCCGGAATTCTTCAGCAGCTGCTTGCCGGCCTCGACGTTGGTGCCTTCAAGGCGCACGACCACCGGCACCTTGACGTCGACTTCCTTGACCGCGGCGATGATGCCCTCGGCGATCATGTCGCAACGGACGATGCCGCCGAAGATATTCACGAAGATCGCGCGCACCTTGTCGCTCGACAGGATCAGCTTGAATGCCTCGGTCACGCGCTCCTTGGTCGCGCCTCCGCCGACATCGAGGAAGTTCGCAGGTTCGCCGCCGGACAGCTTGATCACGTCCATCGTCGCCATCGCGAGCCCGGCGCCGTTGACCATGCAGCCGATGTCACCGTCCATGGTCACGTAATTGAGGTTGTGCTTCGCGGCCAGCACTTCGGTGTCGTCTTCCTGGGCGACGTCGCGCATCGCCGTGAGGCGCGGCTGGCGGTACTCGGCGTTGTCGTCGGAATTGACTTTGCCGTCCAGTGCCATCAGATCGCCGGATTTCACGATCGCGAGCGGATTGAGTTCGACCAGCGAGAGGTCGAAATCGTTGAACAGGCGGTACAGGCCCATCATGATTTTTGTGAGCTGGCCGACCTGCTTGTTCGACAGGCCGAGCGCGAAGCCCATCTTGCGGCACTGGTAGGGCTGCAGGCCCTGCACGAAGTTCACTTCGAGCAACTGGATCGCGTCGGGGTTTTCCTCGGCGGTCTTCTCGATCTCCACGCCGCCGTCGGCCGACGCGATGTAGCTGATCGACTTGCTGCTGCGATCGACCAGCACCGAGAGATACAGTTCCTTGAGGATGTCGTTGCACTCGCTGATCAGCACCACGTCCACCGGCAATGCCCGGCCTGCGGACTGGTAGGTGACCATGCCCTTGCCGAGCATCGCGGCCGCGGCTTCCTTCGCCGCCTCCGGGGTCTTGACCAGCTTCACGCCGCCGGCCTTGCCGCGGCCACCCGCGTGGATCTGCGCCTTCACCACCCATTGCGTGCCGCCCAGCGCGATCGCTGCTTCGGCGGCTTCATCGGGGGTGCGCGCAATGCGCCCGGCCGGCACCGGAATGCCGTACTCGGCGAACAGTTCCTTGGCCTGGTACTCGTGGAAATTCATGCGTCACCTTGATTGAGTCGTCGCGGAGCGACGCGTTCGTCCCTCGCCCGCGCCGCGGGAGAGGGGAGGACCACCGGCGGAGCCTGTGGTGGGGTGAGGGAGGTCATGCCGACCAGATCTCCCGTCATCTGAAGTTTGACATGCGACATGACCGGAGTGGGAGCGATGGAGATCATCGACGCCGCGCGTGGCGCGTGCGTGGACCGCAGCCGGCCTATTGTGGGCAAGCGACCAGGCAAAGGCAAAACACCGCTCCTTTGCATCCTATACTCGCGACGTGTTAGGCGGAGCCACGGCGGATCACGGGCATGTCCTTCGAGTTGCGTGCACCGCCGGCTGGCGAAGCGGGACTGCGCCGCGAGCTGTACTTCCTGTCGCTGTTCCGGGTGCTCGAAGCCGGACTGCTGGCGTTCGTGGTGTTCAGCCCGCTGGCGATGAGCCTCGTCAGGGTACGCAATCCGGCATGGCCGTACACCGCGTCGGTGCTGTACCTGATCCTGGGCAGCACGTTGTTCCTGATCGCGCGCAAGCCCCGCTGGCCATTGCGCTCGCTGGTCGCGGCCGGCATCGGGCTGGACCTGGTGGCCTACGCGGTCCTGCTGCACAACCTGATCGGCTTCAGCAGCGGTATCGCCCTGTTGCTGCTGTTCAATGTCGGCGCCAGTGCGCTGCTGCTGTCGCTGCGCTGGAGCCTGATCATTGCCGGAACCGCGGCGCTGCTGCAATTCGGCGACTACGTCTATGCACAACTCGCGCTGCAGGAGACGCGCCCGCTTCCCGAAGCGGTGATGTTCGGCGTGAGTTACCTCGCGACCGCGATGCTGACCAACCTGCTCGGCAGGCAATTGCGCGAGACCGAAGTGCTGGCCGAACAGCGCGGCGCCGAAGTGGACAACCTCGCGCGCATAAACGAGATGATCATCCGCCGCATGCGTACCGGCCTGCTTGCGGTGGATTCCGACAACACGATCCGCCTGTTCAACGAAGCGGCGTGGTACCTGCTCGGCAATCCGTCGCCGGAACGCCGCGAACTGGGCGACGTCGCACCCGAACTTTCGCGCCGGCTCTGGCACTGGCGCCAGCAGCAGCGCGCGGACAGCACGCCGCTGGCGCTCGCCGCGGACACGCCGGCCGTGATCCCGCGGTTCACCTCGCTCGGCGGCGTCGACGAACTCACCCTGATCTTCCTCGACGACACCTCCCTGCTGTCGCGCCGCGCCGAGGAGCTGACCCTGACCACGCTCGGCCGCCTGTCGGCGAGCATCGCGCACGAGATCCGCAATCCGCTCGCGGCGATCAGCCACGCCGCCCAGTTGCTGCGCGAATCGCAGATCGAGCCGGAGACCGACCACCGCCTGGTCGAGATCATCAACTCGCAATGCCAGCGCATGGACGGGATCGTCCAGAATGTGCTCGGTCTCGCTCGCCGCGAGCGGTCGCGACCCGAGTCGCTGGAACTGGTCGCGTGGGCGCAGCATTTCATCAACGAGTTCCACCAGACCCCGCCGGACGAACGCGACGAGTTGCGCGTCAGCGCACCGGAAGGCCCGTTGCGCGCGACGATGGATCCGCAGCACCTGCAGCAGGTGGTGACAGTCCTGATGCAGAACGCACTGACCTACGGGCGCATGCCCGGCGAACAGGCGCGCGTCACCCTGGTGGTGCATCGCGACGACGACGGCGAACCGGCGCTGGACATCGTCGATCGCGGGCCTGGCATCCCGCCGAGCGTCGCCGAACAGTTGTTCGAGCCGTTCTATACCACCAGCGAACACGGCACCGGACTCGGCCTGTACATCGCGCGCCAGCTCTGCGAAGCCAACCAGGCCAGTCTCAAGCACATCACCCTGCCCGCCGGCGGCAGCTGTTTCCGGGTCACCCTGGCCCGCACCGAACCGCTGTCGCGAACCACGGCGAGGGCCTGAGGCAAGGGCCGCAGCCCTAGCCCCACCGTCACGCTTGGGCTAATGTGTCCGCAGGGGACGGCGGACATCGATCGGCACACGCATTGGTGGTCCGGCACTGATCGTCAGGGAACGGGCAGGAATCGATGGCGAACGCGCGCAGCGCACTTGTGGTCGATGACGAACGCGACATCCGCGAACTGCTGGTCCTGACCTTGGGCCGGATGGGGCTGCGCGTGGATGCGGCGGCCGACGTGACGAGTGCGCGTGCTCAACTCGCCGAGCACAGCTACGACCTGTGCCTGACCGACATGCGCCTCCCCGACGGCAGCGGACTGGACCTGATCGCGCACATCGTCGCGCGTTACCCGGATACTCCAGTCGCCATGATCACCGCTTACGGCAATGTCGAAGCCGCGGTCGGCGCGCTCAAGGCCGGCGCCTTCGACTTCGTTTCCAAGCCAGTGGACCTGACCGTCCTGCGCCGGCTCGTGAACAACGCGCTGGACCTGCACCAGCAACGCCGCTCGGCGGCACCGTCGGCGTCCGGACTGACCGGCGAGTCGGCGGTCATGCAGCAGCTGCGCCAGACCATCGCCAAGCTCGCGCGCAGCCAGGCGCCGGTCTATATCGCCGGCGAATCCGGCGCGGGCAAGGAACGCGTCGCAAAACTCATCCACGAACAGGGACCGCGTGCAAATGGTCCGTTCGTGCCGGTGAACTGCGGCGCGATCCCGGCGGAATTGATGGAGAGCGAGTTCTTCGGCCACAAGAAGGGCAGCTTCACCGGCGCGCACGTCGACAAGGATGGCCTGTTCCAGGCGGCGAACGGCGGCACCCTGTTCCTCGACGAAGTCGCCGAATTGCCCTTGCACATGCAGGTCAAGCTGCTGCGGGTGATCCAGGAAAAATCCGTGCGCGCGGTCGGCGCCGCGGCCGAAGCGCCAGTGGACGTGCGCATCCTGTCGGCCACCCACAAGGACCTCGCCCAGCAGGTCGAGGACAACCGCTTCCGCCACGACCTGTTCTACCGGCTCAACGTGATCGAATTGCGGGTGCCACCGCTGCGCGAACGCGGCGAAGACATCCCGATGCTGGTCGAGTCGATCCTGCAGCGGCTTTCGGCCGAGATCGGCGAACCGCTGCCTTACCTCGACGCCGACGCCCTGCAGGCGCTGCGCGAGTACCCGTTCCCCGGCAACGTGCGCGAACTGGAAAACATCCTCGAGCGCGCCACCGCGCTGTGCGAGGGAGCGACGATCCACCGCTCCGACCTGCGCCTGCCGGTCGGCCAGCCGGTGCGCCCGCCAGCCATGACTGCAACGTCGGCGCGCGTAACCGGCGAGCATCCGGTCTTCCGGATGCCCAGCGGGAGCGGCAACGCCTTCAGCGACGCGCTGCCCAGGCACATGGAACACATGGAGCGCGAAGCCATAGTCAGTGCGCTCGAGGAATGCCGCTACAACAAGACCAAGGCCGCCGCGAAACTCGGCATCACCTTCCGCGCGCTGCGCTACAAGCTCAAGAAGCTGGGGATCGACTGACCGCGGGACGCGTCCGCGCCGACCAAGATGCCAGGAGTGTGATGTGTTTCACGCTTTCTGGTTCGGCACGGTGCTTGCTTGGGATATCTATATTTACCCGGGGCCATACCCATGCGTAATGCTGGCTTCACACTCATCGAGCTCATGATCGTTGTCGCGATCATCGCGATCCTTGCAGCAATCGCAATCCCCGCCTATCAGGATTACGTCATCCGGGCCGAGGTGTCGGAGGGTTTGTCGCTCGCCGACGGCGTGCGGGCAGCGATCGAGGATTTTCACGAGACGACCGGGAACTATCCAATATCCAACGCCTCCGCCGGAGTAGCGACGGCGACGAGCATCGCCGGTCATTACGTAAGTCAGGTCGATGTCGGAAACCCCGCGGGCGGCCCAGGCCTGGTGCGGGTCACCTTCTCCAACGTGGCCCCACAGCACGCCAACGCCGCGATCAGCGGCATGTTCCTGGTGATGTCGCCCGTCACGTCCAACAGCGGCGCGACTTCCTGGAACTGCAGCAATGCAGGCACGACGATCAGCCCGAAATACCGTCCGAGTTTCTGCCGCTGAGCCCACGAAAACCCAAATGTGACGCGAAATGTCACATTTTGTCCCACCGCATTCGAGATTGACTGCAACTTCGTTTTTCGCCAAGCTTACCGCGCGATAACCGTGCCTTGCGTCACAAACCGGGGTTGGCACGGCACTTGCAACATCTTATCCGCAAGCTCCAGCTGGTCCAGACACGGCCAGGGACGCGGTCCGTGTAGACCACCAGGGGCAGGCGAGGTTAGCTAACCCACCACCAGAGGAAATACCCATGAACAAGATGCAGAAAGGCTTTACCCTGATTGAGTTGATGATCGTTGTCGCGATCATCGCGATCCTCGCAGCCATCGCCATCCCGGCCTACCAGGATTACGTGATCCGCTCGCAGGTTTCGGAAGGCGCGGCACTGGCCGACGGTTCCAAGACCGCGGTCGCCGAGTTCTATGCGAACCAGGGCACCATGCCGTCCACCAATGCTTCGGCCGGTCTGGCCACGGCGGCCCTGATCAAGGGCTCGTACGTGACCTCGGTCGACGCGGCCGGTGGTGTCATCACGGTGCTCTACGGCGGTATCCATCCGGCCAACGTGGCGATCTCAGGCTCCACGCTGCTGTTCTCGCCGGTCACGGCGAATTCTGGCGCGATTTCGTGGATCTGCACCGCCGGCACCGTTGCTGCCAAGTATCGTCCGAGCGTCTGCCGTCCGTGATTTGCAGCTTCAAACGTTGTGTCAGAAGGGCCGCCGCTGTGCGGCCCTTCTTCTTTTGATGCGTCGGGAATTGCCTGGATTGCGGGATCTTGCCTGGGGCCTGGGGCTCGGGGCCTTGCTTGCCATCGCCTGGATGGCATATCGACCGGGGTTGTCTGGCGGTTTCATCTTTGACGACTACGCCAACCTGCCCTTGATCGGGGCGAACGGCACCATCGACAACAGCACCGCTTTCCTCCGCTACATCTCGTCCGGATCCGCCGATCCCACCGGACGACCGATCGCAATGGCGAGCTTCCTGATCGATGCGAACGACTGGCCGGCCGATCCGGAACCGTTCAAGCGCACGAGCATCCTCCTGCATTTGCTCAATGGCACCCTGCTCTTCTGGGTCCTGCTGTTGCTCGGGCGTACCTTCCCACTGCCGGAGTCGGTTGCGCGCAATGCCGCCCTGCTCGGCGCAGGGATATGGCTGCTGCACCCACTCCTGGTTTCAACCACCCTGTATGTCGTGCAGCGCGAGGCGATGCTGCCGGCGACCTTCGTCCTCGCCGCTTTTGTCGGCTGGGTCAAGGCGCGCAATGCGCTGGCGAGGGGTCATGCGTCGAGGGCCCTGGTGGGCATGGCGGCAGCCGCGGTTGGTGGTACCTTGCTCGCCGTCCTGTCCAAGGCCAACGGCGTCCTGCTGCCGCTGCTGCTGCTGGCGGGCGAGGCTACGGTCCTGCGGTTGCAGGCTTTTCCCACGCCGTCGCTGGCAAAGATCCACCGCCGCGCGTCGGCTTTGCTGCTGGTCTTGCCCAGCCTGCTGCTGGCCGGCTGGATGCTGTCGCAGATTCCGTTCTCGATCCAGTCCGCAAAGGACATCCGCGACTGGACGATGGGCCAGCGCCTGCTGACGGAACCGCGCGCACTCATCGACTATTTCGGGCTGTGGTTCCTGCCGAGGACCAACTCGAGCGGCGTCTTCAACGACGCGTTCGCGGCATCGCGCGACTGGCTGCATCCATGGACGACGCTACCGTGCATCGGGATCGTGTTGGGGCTGATCGCGCTGGCCTTCGCCTGGCGCCGCCGCCATCCCGCAATTGCGTTCGGAATACTGTTCTTTTTCACGGCCCATCTGATGGAAAGCACGTTCCTGCCGCTCGAGTTGTATTTCGAGCACCGGAACTACCTGCCGATGCTGATGCTGTCCTGGCCGATCGCGATCGCCCTGGTGCAGCCGGGTTCGTGGACGCGCTCTCGGCGGGCGACGGCTGTCGGCGTGGTCGTATTGCTCGGACTGCTGACCTGCGACCGGGCCACGATTTGGGGCGACCCCTACCACCAGGCCCTTGGCTGGGCCCGACAAAATCCGGACTCCGTGCGCGCGCAGACGAATGGCGCACAGTACCTGCTGTCGCACGGACATCCGGTGCTGGCAGCGTTGCGGTTGCGGAATGAATTGGCGAAGCATCCGCAAGCGGCCATGATCTCGGTGAACCTGGTCGCCACCGAATGTCGATTCGGTTTCACCCGTCCCGAGTCGATCGCGGCGGTGCGCTATGGGCTCGCGCGGACGCGGACCGAGGTGGAACAGGGTTTGCAGTGGCTGAAGGACGCGATCGGAATCGCTCACGACGGGAGTTGCTCCGGGCTGGATTTCGCCGCCGTCGAATCGCTGGTTCGCGCTGCCCGTTCGAATACCCAGTGGCAAAACCTGCCATCGCGGCGGCAGGACCTGGACCACATCGAAGGAATGCTGGCGCTGTCCGAAGGAGATGCGCAGCGCGCGCTCCGCCTTTTCAACGCGGCCCTGGCGGAAGAGCCAAAGCCCGAAGGCGTATTGCAACACGCGGCCCTGCTCGGATCCGCAGGCCACCCGGATCTTGCGCTGGAACACCTGCACCGCTTCGACGTCGCCTCCATCGTGGACCCTGCCTTCAACGGCATGCCTTCCCTTCACGACTGGCTGTTGCACCGGCAACACTACTGGGAGGGTGAGATCAGCCGCCTGCAGGCGACGCTGCAGGCTGATCTCGACAACAAGAACGCGCACATGCCGGCTGGCGCCCCATGACACGCATGCGGCGCTACCTGCTGGTGTGCGCGATGCTGTTGCTGGCGGCATTCGTGTACTGGCACGGGCTGCGCGGCGGCTATGTCTTCGACGACTATCCGAACATCCTCGACAATGGCGCAATCCAGATCCAGCACGCGACGCCGGGCGAACTGGCCCGCGCGGCGCTGTCGTCGCCTTCGAGCGACTTCCGACGGCCACTGGCATCGCTGACGTTCGCGCTCAATTACCTTGCGACGGGCCTGCATCCGTGGCCGATGAAGTTCACCAACCTGATGATCCACTTGGTCAACGGCCTGCTGCTCTACGGCGGGCTGGGCAGCCTGTTGCGGCTGCATGCGCGTCGCGAGCCGGATGCGGTCGACGAAATCGCCTGCCAGCGCATCGCGCTCATGGTGACTGCGTGTTGGCTGGTGCTGCCGATCAATCTGACCGCCGTGCTGTATGTCGTGCAGCGCATGGAAAGCCTCGCCCAGGTCGCCGTGCTGGCGGGGTTGTGGGGATACCTGCACGGCCGAAAGCGCATGCTCGACGGAGACCGCAACGGCGGCCTCGTGTTCGCCACAGCGAGCCTGCTGCTCGGTACTGCGATCGGCGCGCTCGCAAAGGAATCGGCCGTCATGCTTCCGATGTACGCATTCCTGGTCGAATGCACGGTCCTGCGCTTTTCCGGCAGCCCCGCAGGGATCGACCGGAAGCTGGTGGGCGTCTTCGCAGTCCTACTGTTCCTGCCGGCGGTCGTCGGGCTCGCGTGGCTGGTGCCGAAGATGGTCTGGGGCGACGCCTACTACGGCCTGCCCTACACCCTCGGGCAGCGGTTGCTGACCGAGCCGCGCATCCTCATGAGCTACCTGCGCTGGATCCTGATCCCGGATCCGCGCGCGTACTGCCTCTACCACGACGACATTCCGCTATCGACCGGCCTGCTATCGCCAGCATCCACGCTCGCGGCGATCGCCGGTTTGCTTGCACTGCTCGCGGTCGCCGCCTGGTGGCGCAAGCGCCGCCCGCTGCTCGCCCTGGGAATCCTCTGGTATTTCGCCGCGCACCTGCTGACAGCGACCATCGTGCCGCTGGAACTCGTGTTCGAACACCGGAACTATTTTGCGTCGATCGGCGTGCTGCTGTTCTCCGCCGTGGCCTTGCTGGGCTTGCGACGCCAGGTTGCCCAGTCTGCCGCACGCAACGCGGTGGCCGCGATCTTCCTGGTGCTGTCGGCGGGTACCACATGGATCCGGGCCGAAGCCTGGTCGGATCCGCTGGTGTTGGCGGTGGGCGATGCGCGACGCCACCCCGACTCGCCGAGGGCGAACTACGAGGCGGCACGCACGATGCTGTTCATCGCCAAGGACGAGCCGGGATCACGCATGCGCGTGGAGGGACAACGCTTCCTGGAGCGCGCTGCCGCGCTGCCGGGGTCCTCGGCAGTGGCTGCCCAGGGCCTCATTTACGCTGCCGACCGCATCGGCAACGGCAACGATCCGGTGCCGTGGAAGCTCATCGAGGACAAGCTGCGGACGCGCCCGAACAACGAGGAGGATGCGTCCTCGATCGAATCGCTGACGGTTTGCCGGCAGCAAGAGCGATGCCATTTCGATCCCGCCCGCTTGCAGCCGCTGTTCGATGCCGCCTTGTCGCATCACCATCCGGCCGCGCGCGTGCTGGCCCGCTACGGCGACTATGTCCTGTGGTGGCGGCATGACAATGCGCTCGCAGAGCGCTACCTGCGAATGGCGGTCGATACAGACCCCTCGGAGCCGGCGTACCACATTGCCCTGGGGCGGCTGCTCGCGTTCGAGCACCGCGGCCAGGAAGCGCTGGGACAGGTCGATGCATTGCAGCGGCTGAACACCATGGGCCGGATGGATGACCGCATCCAGCAGCTCGAGGACCTCATCGAGCAGCAAGGCTTACCGGCGCGCTGACCCCCTTTACCTCGCCTTGCATCGGGCAGACGATAGCGGGCCACATATCGACAGGCATCGGACCGGCATGCAAAACGACACGACATCCAAGCGGCCGTTCCTCGTCTTCGGTTCGCCATCGATCGGCGAGGAGGAAATCGAGGAAGTCGTTGCCTGCATGCGCTCGAGCTGGCTCGGCACCGGGCCGCGCGTGGCGCGATTCGAACGCGAATTCGCGGCCTACAAGGGCGTGCAAGCCTCGCGCGTCGGCGCGGTCAACTCCTGCACGGCGGCGCTGCACGTGAGCATGGTCGCCGCCGGGATGGAACCCGGCAGCGAGGTGATCACGACGCCGCTGACGTTCTGCGCGACGGTCAACGCGATCGTCCATGCCGGGTTGACCCCGGTGCTCGCCGACATCGACCCGGTGACCCAGAACATCGACCCTGATGCGATCGCAGCCGCGATCACCCCGCGCACGCGCGCGATCCTGCCGGTGCATTTCGCCGGCCGGCCCTGCGCCATGGATGCGATCCGCGAGCTCGCGCACAAGCACGACCTGCTGATCATCGAGGACTGCGCGCACGCCATCGAGACGCAATACCACGGCGAACAGGCCGGAACGCTCGGCGATTTCGGCTGCTTCAGTTTCTATGCCACCAAGAACGTGGTCACCGGCGAAGGCGGCATGATCCTCGGCCGCAACGACGAGCTGATGGCGCGGGCAAAGATCCTCGCCCTGCATGGCATGAGCAAGGACGCCTGGCACCGGTTCGGCGACAAGGGCTACCAGCACTACCAGGTCGTCGAGTGCGGCTTCAAGTACAACATGATGGACCTGCAGGCCGCGATCGGGATCCACCAGCTCGCCCGTGTGGAGGCGAACTGGCTGCGCCGCCGCGCTGTGTGGGACCGCTACCAGCAGGCGCTCGCCGACGGCCCGATCGGGCTGCCCGCCGAGCCGGAAGCCGATACGCGCCACGCCTATCACCTGTATACGGTGCAGGTCGACGCAGCGCGCAGCGGCATCGCGCGCGACGCTTTCCTCGATGCGATGAACGCGCGCGGCATCGGTACCGGCGTACATTACATGTCGGTTCCGGAGCATCCCTACTACCAGCAGCGGTTCGGCTGGCGGCCCGAGCAGTTCCCGCACGCGATGCGGATCGGGCGCGGCACGGTCAGCCTGCCGCTGTCGCCGAAGCTCGACGAGGACGATGTCGCACACGTGATCGAAGAGGTCCGGGGCGCGCTGCGCCTTTCGGCATGAGCGAGCCACTCGCGGATGATCGCGACAGCGAGGGCGCGGGGGAACTCGGCGGGCAGGGGCACAAGGTCCTGCGCAACGCGGTCTCGCTGGGACTGCTGCTGGTCGCAATCGCATACATGGCGTACGCGCTCCGCGGACAGTCGGCCGACATCGTGCGTGCGATGCGCGCGCTGCCGGCCGCGACCTATCCGACCCTGCTCGGGCTCACGGTGGTCACCCTGGTTCCCGCGATCGTCTACCATCCCATCGCGGTCAAACGGCTGTGGGCAGGATCGGTTGCCGGCGTGTTGCTGGCGCATGCCTACGCGAGCGCGCAGATCGCGCGCTACCTGCCCGGCAAGATCTTCGGACTGATGCTGGAATCGAGCATCCTGCATCGTCGCGTCCCGGCCGGCGCGATCCTCGCCGCGAACCTGGTCCAGATGCTGATGATCTACGCGTGGTCGACTGCGCTCGGTACGTCGATCATCTGGGCCTGGCATGCCGGGTCGGCCCTTCCACTGATCCTGATCCCGGCAGCGCTGGCCGTGTTGTGGTGGGCTCATCACGCCGCGTGGGCCGAGCGCACGGTTCCCCATATCAGCCGCCGGCTGCGTCCGCGCGCAACTGTCGTGGCGTCCGTTCCGGTGCACGCGAACGCCACCGGAGCGACCGCGCTGATCGCGGTCCAGTGGCTGCCCTTCATCGTGCTGTGGCACCTGCTCGCGGGAGCCTCCGCGGGCTGGAACGGAGCCGCTGTGCTCGCATCCTGCTATCTGCTGTCCTCGATCTTCGGCTCGCTGCTGCTGGTAGTGCCGTCAGGGGTCGTCGTGCGCGAGGCGGCGTTTGTATCGCTTGGCCTGTTCTGCGGCTTCGACGCCGCCGAACTCCTGTCCTGGTCGCTGATCGTGCGCATGCTGCTGACCGCCGGCGACCTCCTCTGCGCACTGCTGTTCTGGGCGCTGGCGAAGACCGCCCATGACTGAGCCGCAGCCGCCGGAAACCGGAACGACGCACACGCGCGATGCATGGCGCGCCCGCCAGCGCGAGTTCGGCAATACGCCAAGGTCGGTCCTGCTCAAGGGCCTTCCGGCCGGCGTGAATGCGGTGCTCCATCGCTGGCACGAAATGGTGCTGCGCTGGTCCCTGCACCAGAACCCGGTCCAGCCGGATGCGCAGGCCTGGATCCTCGACCTCGGCTGCGGCTACGGGAGGATGGCGCCCGCCGCCCTGGAGGAGATCGAGGCGAATCTCGTTGGCATCGATTTCGCGCAGGGATTCAGCGCGCAATTCGCCCGCGACCATGGCCACGGGGTCTGTGGCGACCTCGCGCGACTGCCGTTCGCGCAAGGCTCGCTGGCCGGCGCACATGCGATCACCGCGCTGATGTACCTCCCCGAAGCGCAGGCGCGCGCGGCCCTGGCGCGGCTCGACGACAGCCTGCGGCCCGGCGCGCAGGTCCTGCTGCTGGAAGCGACCAGTGAATTCAACCGCGTCGCGCGCCTGCTGACGCCATGGAAACGGCACGAACGCCTGGCCCAGCCCGGCTTCACCCAGGCGCAGATGCTGGTCGATCTGGTTCCGGACGGCTGGGACGTGGTCGCCTGCGGCAGCAACCTGTGGACGACCGCCCTGCTGCCGCTGTTCGTGCTGTTCCATCGCTGGCTGCGCACGACCGCCCTGCTCGAACGGATCGCCCGATCGGGTGATGCACCCGGGCCGCGCAACGGGCGTCGCCTCCTGCGCCGCTTCGGCATGCACCGCTGGGTGCTCTATCGCAAAGCGGGCTGACCGAGCGCATCAATCCACCCGGCGCAGCAACCAGATATAGCCGGGGAACGCCCAGTATGCGACCCGTGCCAAGGTTCGCGCGATGCGCAATTTCGCCGGCGTGCTGAACAGGTATTCGGCGTGGTAGTCGGCGGGCGCGGCGAGGATCTTGCGGGTGTAGTCCTCGATCCGGAACTGCGCGACGAGACGGCGCAGGTTCCAGTAAACCAGGTGCCGCTCGTAGTAGTGCGTTCCCCTGCCGGTCAGCCGCAGGTAGCGATGCGCCATCCAGACCGGCATGATCGACAGGAACGGCAGGAAATAATGCTGTTCGACGATGCACAGCCGGTTGGTGGCGGCGAAATAGCACACGCCGCCTGGCGCGAGGACCCGATGGATCTCATCCATCAGCCGTTTCGGATCGGGCACGTGCTCGTACACCTGCGAGCAGATCACGGCATCCACGCTCGCATCGGGGATATCCAGCGCCATCGCATCGCCGACCCGGAACGACAGGTTCGGCTGCTGGTGGGTCGCGGTCGCGAAGCGCACCGCCGCCTCGTCGATGTCGATGCCGACGTGCGATCCCACGTGCGGGGCGACGAAGCTGTCCATGATCCCGGTCGAACATCCCACGTTGAGCACGCGCGCGGTCGCCAGCCGCGCACCGAGCCCGTCGCGCAGGACCGCGACCAGGGTATCGGCCTTCGCGCGCCGTCCATCGTCCGAATACATCGCCTGGTGGGTGCTCGCGAAATCGCGCTGGTAGCCTCGCTGCGTCATGCCTGCGCTCCTTCCGCGTCGCCGCGATATCCGGCATCGGCCAGCAGCCGCGGCACGATGACGCCCGGCAGGTCGAACACTGCCGCGGCCCGCCGCAATCCGCGATCGTACGACGCCGACGAGCAGTCGAGCGCCTCTCCGATCGCGCGCGCGAATGCGGCCGAAGCGACCTGCGTGGCGGCGATGCCGACACCGTACTCCATCAGGCGCGGCAGATCTCCGACCGGCATGATCACCACCGGGCAGCCCAGCTTCATCGCATCGGAGAACACCACGGGAATGCTCTCGATGCGCGAAGGGATCAACAACCAGTCCGCCTCGACGAACGCCTGCTCGGCCTGGTCTTTCGACAGGAATCCGCCGGCGCGCACCGGCCGGCCGCGCGCAGCGAGTTCGGCGGCCATCGCGCGGACGCTCGGTTCGAGCGGGCCTCCGCCTTCGATCCGGACGGATTCGATGCGCGACCAGTCCGCCTCGGACAACAACGCCAGCGCCTCGAGCAGCAGGTCGACGCCCTTGTTCACGTGCCAGCGTCCGAGGAACAGCAGCCGGTACGGCGGCTGCGCGCGCAGCGCGGAACGGCTCGACAGGCCTATCGAACGCGTGCTCGGCAGGAACGCGACCGGGAGACCGCCCGCGATGTCGCTGGCGGCCTCCGCGAGCTGGTGGCCATCGGCGTAGGCGTGCGCCGCATCGCGGACGACCCGCGCCAGCATCCCGCGCAATCCCGGCAGCCGCCCCAGCGACCACACGTCGCTGCCGAGCATCCACGCCGAATAGGGAATCCCGCTGCCGCGGACAGCGCGCCGCGCCCATTCGCCGGAAGGCAACCCCCACAGCGCGAGCACGTGGACGACGCGCGCACCGGCGAGCGCACGCCGGGTCGCGACCAGCCCTCCGCGCAGGATCCGGGGAATCCATGCCAAGTCGGTCGGACGCCAGAACTTCAGCGTGGACAGCGGTTTTTTCGGCGCCGCATAGCGGAACACCCGGATGCCGGGTTTCCATTCCTGCTCGCCAGCGACGGCGCCGGGCGCGACCACGCGCACTGCTACATGGCGGGCCAGTTCCTCGGCCATGTCAGCAATGAACGAACCCGCGGCCTCGCTGCCGTCCGCGCATTCGGGGAACGACGTGGTCACGATCACGTACGTCGCCCGGTCGCCAGCCGCGTCACTCACGTGCCGATCGAATCCCATTGCGGTCGAGCCCGAGCAGGGAAACTGCTTCGCCGGTGAAGCGCGCGCGATCGCGGAAGTCGAGGTGCGATCCATCTGGGCAGCGGAAGCCCTGCAGCTCCGGCGCCCGCAGGAAATCCACCGTCTTCGCCTTGGTCGACGCGACGAACCGATCCCAGTACAGCGCATGCGGATAGCGTTGTTCATCGATCCCGCGGACCAGGCCCGTGCGCGGCATCACCACGAAGATGACCTTGCCGCCGCGGCGCTGGATCGCGTCGACCATGGCGCCGATACGCTTCGTGCCAAGCTCGAAGTGCTGCATCGCATCCGGGGTGAGTCGGTCGACGCGTTGCCGCAGTTCGTTGTCGACGTCGGCCCATGTCGTGCCGTTCCCCATCTGAGCCTGTTCGCCGAGGTTGCGCATGACCCGCGCGAAGTAGAAGTCCGGCATCGGCACCAGGGTGTAATCGGCAAGCCGCGAGCGATCCGGCAGGGTGATCAGGTATTGCGGCGTTGCATGCGGCTGCAGGATGCGCAGCAGCAACGACGACAGGGGGCTGGCGCCATCGGCGTAGCTGCGCAGGCGGTGATGCAGCGCGTCGCCGAGCATTCCCTCGACGGTGTGGTAGTTCGGCAGCGTGTCGGCGGCCGGCGCGTTCTCCCACAAGCCCTCCAGCCGCTCGGCCGCGTCGTGGACGTCGCCTGCGTTCACCACGTCGTCCTGGAAATCGACGATCAGTGTGCCGACGACCTTTGGATCCTTGGCCAGCCCGTCCAGCACCGGCATGAACGAACTGCCGTCGATCGCGAGCTGTACCGGTTCGAGGCCGGTGCGCTGGCGCAGCACGCCGAGGTCCATGTCGAGTTGCATGCGCGAGGCGCCAACCAGGATCAGCGCCTTCGATCCAAGCGCGTCCACCCGATGGCGCTGCTGCAGCCACAGGCTGTCGGAATCGAGGACGGTCGCATGGAATCCACGCGCGGCGAGCCGCAATTCCATCACCCCCACGAACAGCAACAGCACCGCTACCGCAACCAACACCGATGGCAACCATGGCCCCGGGGGAATGGCGCGCGCGCCGTGGATGTCAGAACTGGAAATAGAGGAAGGCACGCTCATCTCCGCCGGACACAAGGAATAGCGCGACCAGACAGGCCGCGAGCATGGCCATCTGGACGGCGCCTCTCAAACCGCTCAACCGTTCCTCGATCGAGCTGTCGCGCAAGTGGAAATGCCACAGCAGCGTCGCTGCGATCGCACCGTAGCACAGCAACATCGGCATCAAGTCGAGCCGGTCCGGGGCATGCGCCCGGCCGAGACCGGAAACGATCGCGCCGACCGTGTGCAAGTCCGGCGCGCGAAACGGAATCCACGTCAGCGTTACCAGCAGGAACGTCAGCAGGGATACGCCCACGCCCGCTGCCAGCGACTCCCTGCCTTCGACCGCGTCGGCTGGGCGGTGGCGGCGCAGCCAGCGCTCGGCCACGAGGAAACTGCCATGCAGGCCACCCCACAGGGCGAACATCCAGGAAGCGCCATGCCAGAGTCCGCCGATCAGCATGGTCAGCATGATGTTGACGTAGGTCCTTCCCGGGCCGCTCCGGTTACCTCCAAGCGGGACGTACAGGTAGTCGCGCAGCCACGACGACAGGCTGATATGCCAGCGTCGCCAGAAATCGGAGAATCCGCGCGCGGCGTACGGATGCCTGAAGTTGTCCGGAAACGAAAAGCCGAACGTCAATGCCAGCCCGATCGCGCACAGCGAATAGCCGCTGAAGTCGTAATAGATCTGTCCCGAAAACCCGAGCACGGCAGCCCAGGTGTCCAGCGCCGCGTAATGGTCCGGGGCCGCATAGACGAGGTCGGCGACCGGCGCGAACACGTTGTCGGCGATGACGACCTTCGAGAACAGGCCAAACACGACGAGAGCCATTCCCCAGCCGACCTGCTTCGTGGTCGCCTGTCGGGGCTGCTCGATCTGCGGAAGCAGCGCCTTCGCACGGATGATCGGGCCGGCGACGAGGTGTGGGAAGAAACTCACGAACAACGCGTAATCGAGAAAACCGGTATCGGCTTCGATCTCGCGCCGGTACACATCGATGGTGTAGGACAGCGATGCAAACGTATAGAAGGAAATGCCGACCGGCAACACGATGCTCCACACGGGTGGGACATAGTCGATTCCGACCGCGTGCAACGCCACGTGGAAGTTCTCGAGCAGGAATCCTCCATATTTGAAGAACCCCAGCATCCCCAGGTTTGCCACGAGGCTGAGCGTCACCAGGGCCTTGCGCGTGGACGGATTCTGGCTGCGCCAGATCTGCCGCGCCAACCACCAGTCCACCGCCGTCGAGAACAGCAGGATGAAGACGTAGGGGGGATTCCACGCCGCATAGAACAGATAGCTGCCGACGAGCAGGACCGCCTTGCGGGCTCCCCATGTCGGCATGAACTGGTGCAGCGTGAAGACAACGATGAAAAAAACGAGGAAAGTCAGCGAATTGAATAACATGCCTGCGTGCTTCCCGTGTCAGTCGACTCGCTGGTAGATCAGTCCGGTGATCTGCTCGGAAATCAGCCCGATGAGGAAGATGATCACCGAGGCGCTGAACAAGAGCATGCTCATGTTGGTGAAGCGGTGCACGGTCACGAAGGTATAGGCGTAGTAGCCCGTTCCGGTCATGAAGAACAACACTCCGACCGGCGCGAACAGCTTCACCGGTGAATACAGCGTCGCGATCTTGAAGATGATCAGCAGGAATCGCACGCCGTCGCGCAACGGGCGCAGGTGGCTCTTGCCAACCCGCCGCTTGACCTTCACCGGCACGTAGGCGACCGGGTAGGCGCTGCGGAAGAACGCCATCGTGATCGTGGTCGGATAGGAAAACCCGTTCGGCAGCAAGTGCAGGAATTCGCGGAACTTGTCGGCTCGCACCGCACGGAAGCCGGACGTGAGGTCGCGGATCTCGTGCCCGGTCATCCAGCTGGAAAGCCTGTTGTAGAACGCGTTTGCGAGGCCGCGGCCGAAATTCGCCTGGCCTTCGCCATCGCGTGCCGCGACCACCATGTCGAAGCCTTCGCCGAGCTTGGCCAGCAGGGATGCGATGTCCTCGGGCTCGTGCTGCGCATCGGCGTCCATGAACACGATCACCCGGCCTTTCGCCGCGGCGGCGCCGCGCTTGATCGCCGCGCCATTGCCCATGCTGTACGGGGAACTCAGCACCCGCACGCCGGCATCTGTGGCGACCCTGGCGGTCGCGTCCGTCGAACCGTCGTCGACCAGGAGGATGTCGGCCTGCGGAAACTGCGCGCGCAGCCGCGGCAACAGCAATGCCAGCCCGGCTTCCTCGTTCTTGGCCGGCAGCACGATGCTCAACTCGGTATCCACTTGGTCTCCCCTCGGCGTCTCCGGCTAGCCTAACGCAGCCCGGCCCCATCCGTCGCGGCAAAGGTCGTTGGCACGGCAGGCTACTTCCACGGACGGATTTGCGGTAGATTCAACGATAGCTCCGGACGTGGGGGACGGATGAACGCTGCAGTCACCGCCAATCTCGTTGGCATCACCGGCATTGTCCGGCGCTTGGTGCTGGACGGTGTTTTGGCCGAGCCCGACGCCCGCAAGGCGATGGAAGAGGCGTCGAAAGAAAAGAAGCCGGTCTCGCAATACCTGCTGGACAAACGCCTGATCAATCCGGTGCAGATCGCCGCCGCCAACTCGGTGGAGTTCGGCATCCCGCTGTTCGACGCGAGCGTGCTCGACCTGGCGCAGGCCGCGACCAAGCTGGTCAGCGAAGAGCTCATCACGAAGCATTCGGTGCTGCCGCTGTTCAAGCGCGGCAACCGCCTGTTCGTGGGTATTTCCGATCCCACCAATACGCGTGCGCTCGACGAGATCAAGTTCGCGACGAACCTCACCGTCGAACCGATTCTGGTCGACGAGGAAACGCTCAAGCGCGTCACCGAAAAAGCGATGAGCGTCAGCGACAACCTGTCCGGCGGGATGGGCGACGACGAGGGCATGGAAAACCTCGAAGTCGGCGACATCGGCGCCGACGAGCCGGAGAACGCCGACCCGAACAAGGCCGACGACACGCCGGTGGTGCGGTTCGTCAACAAAGTGCTGGTTGATGCGATCAAGCGCGGCGCCTCCGACATCCACTTCGAGCCCTACGAAAACGATTTCCGCGTGCGCCTGCGCATGGACGGCATCCTGCGTTCGGTCGCGAAGGCGCCGGTCAAGCTCAATACGCGCATCACCGCCCGCCTGAAGGTGATGGCCTCCCTCGACATCGCCGAACGCCGCGTGCCGCAGGATGGACGCATCAAGCTCGTGCTGTCGAAGACGCGTTCGATGGACTTCCGCGTCAGCACCTGCCCGACCCTGTTCGGCGAAAAGGTCGTGCTGCGTATCCTCGACAGCTCGGCCGCGAAGCTCGGCATCGACAAGCTCGGCTACGAGGACGACCAAAAGGAACTGTTCATCGAGGCCATGCATCGGCCCTACGGCATGGTGCTGGTGACCGGCCCGACCGGTTCCGGCAAGACGGTGTCGCTTTACACCGCGCTGAACATCCTCAACACCGACGAACGCAACATCTCCACCGTCGAGGATCCGGTCGAAATCCGCCTGCCCGGCGTGAACCAGGTGCAACAGAACGCGAAGAAGGGCATGACCTTCGCCGCCGCCCTGCGCTCGTTCCTGCGCCAGGACCCGGACGTGATCATGGTCGGCGAGATCCGCGACCTGGAAACTGCGGAGATCGCGATCAAGGCCGCCCAGACCGGCCACATGGTGCTGTCCACCCTGCATACCAACGACGCGCCGCAGACCGTGGCGCGCCTCATGAACATGGGCATCGCGCCGTACAACATCACCTCGTCGGTGACGCTGGTGATCGCGCAGCGCCTCGCGCGCCGGCTCCACGACTGCAAGCGCGAAGTGCAACTCCCCGAACACGCGCTGCTGGCCGAAGGCTTCAACGAGGCCGAGATCAAGCGCGGACTGCACCTGTACGAGGCGGTCGGATGTTCGGACTGCAACGAAGGCTACAAGGGCCGGCTGGGCATCTACCAGGTGATGCCGCTGACCGCTGAAATCCAGAAGATCATCCTTGAGGGCGGCAACGCCATGGATATCGCCCAGGCGGCCCAGCGCGAAGGCATCCGCGACCTGCGCCAATCGGCCCTGCTCAAGGCCAAGAACGGTGCCACCAGTCTTGCCGAAATCAACCGAGTGACGAAGGAATAAACCATGGCCGCCACCAAAACTGCGGTTCGCGCACAGACCCAAGCTCAGGCCGCGCGTAACCCCAACCCGATGTCGACGTTCGTCTGGGTTGGTACCGACAAGCGTGGTAAGAAAATGAAGGGCGAGCAACTGGCGAAGAACGCCAATCTGCTGCGTGCCGACCTGCGCCGGCAGGGCATCAATCCCACCGTCGTGAAGCCGAAGCCGAAATCGTTGTTCGGCGCCTCGGGCAGCCGCATCACCGCGCGCGAGATCGCGATCTTCAGCCGCCAGATCGCGACGATGATGCAGTCGGGCATCCCGATGGTATCGGCCTTCGAGATCATCTCGGGCGGCCAGAAAAACCCGCGCATGAAGACCCTCCTCAACGACATCCGCGGCAGCATCGAAGGTGGCTCGTCGCTATACGAGGCGATCGGCAAGCACCCGGTGCAGTTCGACGAGCTCTATCGCAACCTGGTCAAGGCTGGCGAAGGCGCGGGCGTGCTGGATACAGTGCTCGACACCGTTGCCACCTACAAGGAACGCACCGAGAGCATCAAGGGCAAGATCAAGAAGGCGTTGTACTACCCTGCGGCAGTGATCGCGGTCGCCGTGCTCGTCAGTTCGATCCTGCTGATCTTCGTGGTGCCCCAGTTCGACGCGGTGTTCAAGAGCTTCGGCGCGGAACTGCCGGCCTTCACCCAGATGCTGGTGAATGCATCGAAGTTCATGGTGTCCTACTGGTGGGCGGCGCTGCTGATCATCGGCGGCACGATTTTCGCGATCATCTTCGCGTTCAAGCGTTCCGTGAAGTTCGCGCATTTCATCGACCGCATGGCATTGAAGCTTCCGATCATCGGCAAGATCCTTCACGAATCGGCGATCTCGCGGTTCGCGCGCACCCTCGCGCTGACCTTCAAGGCGGGCGTGCCGCTGGTCGAAGCGCTCGATACGGTCGGCGGCGCGACCGGCAGCGTGGTCTATTCCGATGCGGTCAAGAAGATCAAGGAAGACGTCGCGGTCGGCTACCAGCTCAACATGGCGATGAAACAGGTCAACCTGTTTCCGCACATGGTCGTGCAGATGATCGCGATCGGCGAGGAGTCCGGTGCGCTCGACGCGATGCTGTTCAAGGTCGCCGAGTTCTACGAGGAAGAAGTCAGCAACGCGGTGGATTCGCTGTCCAGCCTGCTGGAGCCGTTCATCATGGTCATCATCGGCGTCCTCGTGGGCAGCATGGTGATCGGCATGTACCTCCCCATCTTCAAGCTCGCCGCCGCGGTCTGACCGCATCGTGCTGACGGAACTGCTGCTGCAGCCGGCCTACGCGGTCGGCTGCGCTGCGATGTTCGGACTGCTGATCGGCAGCTTCCTCAACGTGGTGATCCTGCGTCTGCCGGCGCGATTGGAATGGCAGTGGCAGCGCGACAGTCGCGAAATGCTGGAAATCGCGGAGCCCGAGGCCGCGGCTCCGACTGCACCGCCGGGCATTGTCGTCGAGCGGTCGTTCTGTCCGAAATGCGGGCACCAGCTCCGCGCGTTCGACAATATCCCGCTGGTCAGTTTCCTCGTCCTGGGCGGTCGCTGCCGGTTCTGCCGCGCCTCGATCTCCTGGCAGTATCCTGCCGTGGAGGCGCTCACCGGCCTGGCGTTCGCGGCCTGCGTCTGGCACTTCGGAGCGGGCTGGCAGGCGCTCGCGGCGATCGCATTCAGCGCAACCCTGATCGCACTGGCCGGCATCGACCTGCACACCCAGTTGCTGCCCGACCAGCTGACCTACCCTCTGCTGTGGCTTGGACTGGTGCTGGCCACGATCACCGTGTTCGTCGACCCGGTGTCGGCACTGTGGGGCGCAGTCGCCGGCTACCTGAGTCTCTGGTCGGTGTTCTGGCTGTTCAAGCTGGCGACCGGCAAGGAAGGCATGGGTCGCGGCGACTTCAAGCTGCTCGCCGCACTGGGCGCGTGGTGCGGCATCAAGGGCGTGTTCCCGATGGTGCTGGTCTCGGCCCTGCTCGGCGCGGTGATCGGCAGCGCGTGGCTGTTGTGGCGTGGACGCGACCGCGCCACCCCAATCCCGTTCGGCCCCTATCTCGCGGTCGCCGGCTGGATCCAGCTCCTGTGGGGGCCGCAGTTGATCGCAGCCTACCTGCGGCTTGCGCACATGGCCTGAGCCGCCATGGCCCGCTTCGTCGTCGCAATCACCGGCGGGATCGCTTCGGGCAAATCCGCAGTCAGCCGCCGCTTCGAACAACTGGGCATCGCGGTCGCCGATGCGGACGTGATCGCGCGCAAGCTGGTCGAGCCGGGCCAGCCGGCGCTCGAACAGATCCTCCTGCGCTTCGGTGGCGATGTCCTGTTCGCGGATGGACGTGTGGACCGCGCGACGTTGCGGCGCCTTGTCTTCGATGACGACGCCGCGCGCCGCGACCTGGAGGCGATCCTGCATCCGCGCATCCGCGCCGCGATGTGCGATGCCTGCGCCGACGCAGGCAGTCCCTATGCGATGGCCGCGATCCCGCTGCTGGCCGAAAGCGGTGGCAGGGCCACCTATCCGTGGCTCGACCGCGTCCTGGTCGTCGACGTTGCCCGCGACGTGCAGGTGCAACGCCTGCTCATGCGCGACCCGGAGTCGCCCGACCAGGCCGAGCGCATCCTCGCTGCACAGGCCACGCGCGAGCAGCGGATCGCGATCGCCGACGATGCGATCGACAACAACGGGCCGATGGCCGCGCTTGCCCCGCAGGTTGCGGCTTTGCATGCGCTGTATCTGGCGCTTGCGGCGGCGGCCGAATAGCTCGGCCGGCAACGGGCCGGTGCGCCTCGATGCTGTTGCGTGCAGCGCTCAGCCAGGCCAGAGGCCACGGATCGCCGCGATTCCTTGCGCCCCGTGGGCGCGTGCATGGGCGATGTCGGCGGCGCACATGCCGCCGAGCGCATAGATCGGCAGCGCGATCGTCTCGCGCAGGCGCGCGAATCCGTCCCAACCCATGGGCGCGCATTCGGGATGGCTCGCGGTCGCCATGACCGGACCCAACACGACGAAGTCCACCCCCAATGCCTCGGCATGGCGCAATTCGCCTGCATCGTGGCAGGAAGCGGCGACCAGCATCTTCGCGGGCAGCGGGCGTTCGTTGAGTTGCATGAGTTGCGCCGCGCGCAGGTGAACGCCGATGCCGAGCGCGCGCGCCACCTCGATATGCGCGTTGACGAGCAGCTCGGCGCCCGCGGCGCGGCATCGCTTCAGCATCGCTTCCGCGAGCGGACGGATGGCTTCGGGCTGCGCCGCATGGCTGCGCAGCTGCACGCGCCGCACGCCGGCCTTCAGCGCGCGTTCCAGCCCAGCCAGGAATGCGTCGTGCCGATGCGGATCGGGTTCCGGAGTCACCAGATAGCGATCCGGCTGCCGCAAGGCGGCGACCACCGGACGATCGGCGGGCGGCATCGCATAGCTGGAGAGCTTGTCCGGCGGCGCCCATGCGAGCGCCTGGCGCTCGCGGCCAGCGGATTTGCCGGTCCAGCTCGCGATCCTGCGCACGTCGAGCACGATGCGTTTGTCGCGATATGCCTGCGGCACCGCGATCAGCGGGGTGCAGGCACCGATGTGGATGCCCAGTTCCTCGTGCAGTTCGCGCGCAAGCGCCTGTTCTGGCGTTTCGCCGGGATCGACCTTGCCGCCCGGAAACTCCCACAGGCCCGCGAGGTCGCGCCCTGCGGTACGCCGCGCGAGCAGGATGCGCCCGCGCGGATCCTCGATCACGCCGGCGACGACATGGATTGGCCGGGATTCGGGATTCGGGATTCGGGGGTCGATGGATTCGGGCATGGAAGGGTCCGGCAAAATCACCGCGGCATGGTCTGCGCTGCGCTCCGCCGCTTGCGCTTCTGACGAGTCCCTACGCCCGATTCCCGACTCCCGGTCTCAGACCAGCTGCCCGTGGCACTGCTTGTACTTCTTCCCGGAGCCGCACGGACACGGATCGTTGCGCCCGATCTTCGGTCCTTCGCGCAGGACCGGCTCCGGCATCGCGACGACAGCCTGTTCGGCCTGCACCTGGGCGGCTTCCTCGTCGGCGCCGTAGCCGCCGGTCTCGGCGTGCTGGAACTGCATCTGGGTGGCCTGCGCGTCGGCCTGGCGGCGTTCCTCGGCTTCCATGCGCGTGACCTCGTCCTCGCTGCGCACGCGCACCCGGGCGAGGATCGTGGTGACTTCACGCTTGAACTTCTCGAGCATTTCCGAGAACAGCTGGAACGACTCGCGCTTGAATTCCTGCTTGGGCTGCTTCTGCGCAAAGCCGCGCAGGTGGATGCCCTGGCGCAGGTAGTCCATGCGTGCGAGGTGCTCCTTCCAGTTCTGGTCGAGCACGTTGAGCATCACGTGCTTCTCCAGCGCGCGCATCATCTCCGGGCCGACATCGAGTTCCTTGTCGGTGAAATGCTTCGCGGCGAGTTCCTGGGCGTGGCGCGCGACCGCGGTCGCGTCGATGTCGCCCGCGCCGTGGACGTAGCCCTGCAGGTCGGCCTGGATGCCGAACTCGTCGGCGAGCACGCGCTCGAGCCCGGGCAGGTCCCACTGCTCGTCGACCGAATGCTCGGGGACGTACTGGCGCACGACCTCGGCGAACACGTCGTCGCGGATCGATTCCACGGTGTCCTTCACCGACTCGGTTTCCAGCAGCTCGTCGCGCTGCTGGTAGATGACCTTGCGCTGGTCGTTGTTGACGTCGTCGAAATCGAGCAGGTTCTTGCGGATGTCGAAGTTGTGCGCCTCGACCTTGCGCTGCGCCTTCTCGATCTGCTTGCTCACCATCGCCGATTCGATGACGTCGTCTTCCTTCATGCGCATCATCTTCATGGCGCGCTGGATGAAGTCGGATGCGAAGATCCGCATCAGGTTGTCTTCGAACGACAGGAAGAAGCGGCTGGAGCCCGGATCGCCCTGGCGGCCGGAGCGGCCGCGCAGCTGGTTGTCGATGCGCCTCGACTCGTGCCGCTCGGTGCCGACGATGTGCAGGCCGCCGGCCTTCTTGACCGCGTCGTGGCGTTGCTGCCAGGCCTCGCGCAGGCGCGCGCGGTCGGCGTCGCCCGCGTCCTCGCCCAGCGCCTGCAATTCGACGTCGAGGTTGCCGCCCAGCACGATGTCGGTGCCGCGGCCGGCCATGTTCGTCGCGATCGTGACCGCCTTCGGCTGTCCGGCCTGGGCGACGATGTGCGCCTCGCGCTCGTGCTGCTTCGCGTTGAGCACCTCGTGCGGGACGTGTTCGGCGCGCAGGCGCTGCGAGAGCATCTCGGAGGTTTCGATCGACGTGGTGCCGACCAGTACCGGCTGGCCGCGCGCGTAGCAATCCTTGATGTCCTCGACCACCGCGTTGTACTTGGCCTTGGGGCCGAAGAACATCAGGTCGGGATGGTCCTTGCGCACCATGTTGCGATGGGTCGGGATCACCACGACTTCGAGCCCGTAGATGTCCTGGAACTCGTAGGCCTCGGTATCGGCGGTGCCGGTCATGCCAGCGAGCTTCCCGTACATGCGGAAGAAGTTCTGGAAGGTGATGGACGCGAGCGTCTGGTTCTCACGCTGCACCGGCACGCCTTCCTTCGCCTCGACCGCCTGGTGCAGGCCGTCGGACCAGCGTCGGCCCTGCAGCGTGCGGCCGGTGAACTCGTCGACGATGATGACTTCGCCGTCGCGCACGATGTAGTCCACGTCGCGCTGGTAGATCGCATGCGCGCGCAGCGCGGCGCCGAGGTGGTGCACGACGGCGAGGTTGTGGCCGTCGTAGAGGCTGTCGCCGTCCTTGAGGATGCCGGCGCCGCGCAGCAATTCCTCGGCGTGCGACATGCCGGCCTCGGACAGGTGCGCCTGCTTCTGTTTCTCGTCGACCCAGTAGTCGCCCTCGCCGTCCTCTTTCTCCTGGCGGCCGAGCTTCGGGACGACCCGGTTGACCTTGACGTAGAGCTCCGGCGATTCGTCGGCGGGCCCGGAAATGATCAGCGGCGTGCGCGCCTCGTCGATCAGGATCGAGTCCACCTCGTCGACGATCGCGAAATTCAGCTTGCGCTGGAACTTACTGTCCTTGTCCAGCGCCATGTTGTCGCGCAGGTAGTCGAAGCCGTATTCGTTGTTGGTGCCGTAGGTGATGTCGGCGGCATAGGCGGACTTCTTGTCGCCGTGCGGCATGTTCGGATATACCACGCCGACGCTCATGCCGAGCCAGCCGTACAACCGCCCCATCCACGCCGAGTCGCGCTTGGCGAGGTAGTCGTTGACGGTGACCACGTGCACGCCCTTGCCGGACAGCGCGTTGAGATACACCGGCAGCGTGCCGACCAGGGTCTTGCCCTCGCCAGTGCGCATCTCGGCGATCTTGCCCAGGTGCAGCACCATGCCGCCGATCATCTGCACGTCGTAGTGGCGCAGGCCGAGCACGCGCTTGGACGCCTCGCGCACGACCGCGAACGCTTCGGGCAGCAGCTGGTCGAGCGTTTCGCCGGCGGCGACGCGTTGCCGGAAGGTGTCGGTCTTGCCCTTGAGCTCGTCGTCGGACAGCTTCTGCAGCTGCGGTTCGAGTGCGTTGATCTTGACGACGTTCTTCTGCAGCTGCTTCAGCAGGCGCTCGTTGCGGCTGCCGAACATGCGGGTAAGGAGACTGTTGATCATGGAGACCCGAGATGGCTGGATTCGATTGAGGCGACGTTCTGGACCATCGCGCATGCGCGGCAGGGCCGGAAAATGGAACGGGCCGCTCGCGGCGGCCCGGTCGTGCATTCTAACGTGGGGCTGGCCGGATGCGAATCAACCGCCAGCTTGCAAATCGTTCGTGGCGCAGCGGTCAGCGGCCGATCTGGCTCAGGTAGGGCTTCGGATTCACCGGCGCGCCGTTGATCCAGACCTCGAAATGCAGGTGCGAGCCGGTCGAGTGGCCGGTCGAACCGACCTTGGCGATTTCATCGCCGGCATGGACGAGGTCGCCGACCTTGACCAGCAACTTCGAGCAGTGCCCGTAGCGGGTGACGTAACCGTTGCCATGGTCGATGTCGACGACGTTGCCGTAACCGCCGTTGTCGAATTCGGCGCGCATCACGATGCCGTCGGCGGCGGCATGGATCGGGTCGCCGGTCTGGCCGTCGAGGTCGAGGCCCTTGTGGAACTCGTGGCCGCCGTTGATCGGATCGATGCGGTTGCCGAACGGCGCGGAGATGTAGGTGTTGGCAAGTGGCATCGACGACGGCGTCTGGTTGCGATCGAGGTCCTGGTTCAGCAGCAGCGATTCGAGCACCTGTAACTGGTCGCCGGAATGGGTGAATGTCTTGCCGAGGCCCGCCATCTGCTGCGACAGCTCGGTCGCGCTGATCGCCGTGGTCGGCTCGCCGCCGCCGCCGGTACCGGGCTGCGCGGAGAAGTTGAATTCGCCGTCGTCGATCTTGCCCATCCGCACCAGGCGTTCGCCCAGCGCATTGAGCCGATTGGCCTGCGCCTGCAATTCGCCGAGCTTGACCGCCATCGCATTGACCTCTCGCTGCGAGGCGACGCGGGATTCGACGAGTTGCGCCCGCTGTTGCGACAACTGGGCGCGCAGGTCGCGCACCTCGGCCATCGCCACCCCGCCGCGGGTGAAGAATCCGATCGCGAAACCGAGCATGATGAGGAGCCCCAGGACTGCGGCGACTCCCATCAGCAACTTGCGATCGTCGTGGACACAGAAACGTTTCGGCGATTTCAGGAACTTCGCTACGATAATGAGATTCATGCGTAAACCATATGACTTGCGTCTGCAGGGCACAGCCAAGGCCTCCTCCGCGCCGCGCCCGGCGCTTGAAGCGGCGGGTGAAGCTGGACTTGGCCGTCTCATCGAGCGCGCACAATGGCTGGCGTCACTGGACGAGCGGCTGCGTCGATGCCTGCCGGACTCGTTGCTACCGCACTGCCGTCTGGGCAATGTGGGCGCCGGCAAACTGGTCTATCTGGTGGACGCACCGGTCTGGGGAGCCAAACTGCGGAAACATGCAGACGTCCTGCTGGACGCTGCGACCGCGGCTGGCTTGCAGGTTGGTGCGCTCACCGTGAAAGTGGTGCCGCCGCTTCCGTCCGGACCGGACCAGGGAGCGCCGAAACCGTTGTCCATTGCCACCCGCGATGCACTGCGAACGACCGCCGAATCCGTGGCCGACCCCGAACTGCGGGCCCAACTCCTGCGGCTGGCCTCCATGGCGTGACCGTCTGGCAACCATCTTCTGTCGACATGGCTTGCACCGACCGCGATGGGTCGCCCGGTTGGAAGGCCGGGGAACGGATAATACACGAAAAACCGGCCACGCAAAATCATCAAGCGAATCCGTGACTTAGGTCACGAACTTGACTTGACTTGATGGACGGTCAGACGGCCTGGGCTGGATGCGCGTAGGAAATCGGCGCTTGCGCGGGATCGTTGAAGGTGACTTCTTCCCACGCGGTGCGGTCCGCAAGCAGCGTGCGCAACAGCTGGTTGTTGAGCTGGTGGCCGGACTTGTAACCGTAGAACGCGCCGATCAGGCTGTGGCCGAGCAGGTACAGATCGCCGATCGCGTCGAGGATCTTGTGCTTGACGAATTCGTCCTCGTAGCGAAGGCCGTCCTCGTTGAGGATGCGGTAGTCGTCGAGCACGATCGCGTTGTCCATGCTGCCGCCGAGCACGAGGTTGCGGTCGCGCAGCATCTCGATGTCCTTCATGAAACCGAAGGTACGCGCGCGACTGACTTCCTTGACGAACGACGTCGTCGAGAAATCCACCTCGGCCGACGAGGTCGAGCGGGTGAAGATCGGATGGTTGAAATCGATGGTGAAACCGACCTTGAAGCCGTCGAAGGGCTCGAAGCGCGCCCACTTGTCGCCGTCCTCGACGCGGATCGGCTTCTTGATGCGGATGAAACGTTTGGCGGCGTTCTGTTCCTCGATCCCAGCGGACTGGATCAGGAAGACATACGGGCCTGCCGAGCCATCCATGATCGGCACCTCGGGCGCCGACAGATCCACATAGGCATTGTCGATGCCCAGGCCAGCAAGCGCCGACAACAGATGCTCGACCGTCATGACCTTCACGTTGTCGCGGGTCAGGGTGGTCGACAGGCTGGTGTCGCCGACATGTTCGGCGCGCGCATGGATTTCAATGGGTTGGGCGAAGTCGACGCGACGAAACACGATGCCGCTGTCGGGTGCCGCCGGGCGCAAGGTCAGGAAGACCTTTTCACCGGAATGAAGACCGACGCCGGTGGCGCGAATGACGTTCTTGAGCGTGCGTTGCTTGATCATAGTTGTGCGTTCTCCATGGCGGAGCGCGACAAGGCGGGGCCGAGAATACCACGCGCTTTACCAAATTCAAACAATTCGGAAGCGTGATTGTCGCACTGGTGAAACAATGCGACGTATTCGGCCATCTATGTCGTTACGGTTGCAAGTTCCGGATCATCGGCTCCTCATGGCCATGCCTCGGTGAAGAACGTCCGGACGCCCAACGGAGAAGGCGTCCGGACAAACCGATTCACGCAAGCGCGTTCAATCAGCAGCGATCAGTCAATACCACGGTCGGATCTGGCCCGGCATCAATCGGCCTGCCTGCGCAGGAACGCCGGAATATCGAGGTAGGCATCGCCGCTGGTGTCGAGTGCGCTGACCACAGGCTCGGTACGACCGCCGTGGCTGCCGTGAGTTCCATGATTGCGCAACCCGCTGAAGCCCGGCGTCGGCGTGGTGGTATAGGCGTTGTCGTGGAACTCCACCTGGCCGTTGCTGCCGTTGCGGACCAGTTTGACCTGCGGACGCACGACCTCACGCTCGGTCCCACGGTCAGTCCCACGATCCGTACCACGCAGGGTCTTCTGCGCCACGTTGCGGTTCAGGCCGGTCGCGACCACGGTCACCCGCACTTCGTCCTGCATGTCCGGATCGAGCACCGTGCCGATCACGACGGTCGCGTCTTCGGAAGCGAATTCCTCGATCGTGCGGCCGACCTCGTCGAACTCGCGCATGGTGAAGTCCGGGCCGGCGGTGATATTGACCAGAATGCCGTTGGCACCCGACAGGTTGACGTCGTCGAGCAACGGGTTGCTGATCGCCATCTCGGCGGCCGTCATCGCGCGCTCTTCGCCGCGGGCGGTGCCCGAACCCATCATCGCCATGCCCATCTCGCTCATCACGGTGCGGACGTCGGCGAAGTCCACGTTGATCAGGCCCGGCCTGACGATCAGGTCGGCAATGCCCTGCACCGCGCCGAGCAGCACGTCGTTCGCGGCCTTGAACGCCTGGGTCATGGTCGCTTCGCGGCCGAGCACGGTGATCAGCTTCTCGTTCGGGATCGTGATCAGCGAATCGCAATGCTGGGCCAGTTCCTCGATGCCCTTGAGCGCGACCTGCATGCGCCGACGGCCTTCGAACGGGAACGGCTTGGTCACGACGGCGACCGTCAGGATGCCCATTTCCTTGGCGAGCTGTGCGATCACCGGCGCTGCGCCAGTGCCGGTGCCGCCGCCCATGCCAGCGGTGATGAACACCATGTCCGCGCCCTCCAGCGCCTCGACGATGCGTTCGCGATCTTCCAGCGCGGCCTGCCGGCCGACCTCGGGATTGGCGCCCGCGCCCAGGCCCTTGGTGACGTTGCCACCCAGCTGCAGCTGCACCTTAGCCCCGCAGTTCTTGATCGCCTGCGAGTCGGTGTTGGCGGTGATGAATTCCACCCCATCGACGTTGCCGCTGACCATGTGCGCGACCGCGTTGCCGCCGCCACCACCCACGCCGATCACCTTGATGATCGCGTTGGGGGCCATGTTTTCTACCAGTTCAAAGTGGGCCATGTGCTCGTCCTCGTTATGTGGTGCTAGTTATGGAATGGGTGCGCTTGCCGGTGCCGCTATCTGTTGCGATGGATCGTTGCGCTGGAACCGGTGGAACCTCGTCGTCGCCTCGCCTGCCCGCATGACCCGGGGCCTGCCCCCGGACCGGGAATCGGCGCCGGGGCCCGGCTCGATTCCGTGATGCTCTTGTGGATCGTGGCCATCGCTCAGAACTCCCCGCGAAACCAGTTCTTGAGCTTGTTGAAGGTGCTGCCCGCGCGTCCGGTCGGGATCACCGACCCGCGCCGCGGCTGCTCGATCTGGCTGCCCATCAGCAGCAGTCCGACCCCGCTGGCGTGCACCGGGTTGCCGACGACCTCGCCCAGGCCGGTCACGTGCTGCGGGATGCCGAC